>NZ_JBFBIL010000012.1:0-159771 GCF_040685575.1 Kitasatospora sp. NPDC088351
TGGACGGACACCGTGGTCCGCACCTGTCCCGTCAGCGGGTCCCGCTCGGTCCGCCGGATGTAGTGGCCGGCCTGCTCCAGCTCACGGAGCGCACGGCCTACGGTCGTTCGGCCCTCGACACTCTTCGCCGCCAGGGTCCGCACGTCCTCCCGGGCCCCGTCGGGAAGGCTGAGAAGGTAACTCAGCAGCCCTCGGGCCGCCCAGCTGAGCGAGTGCTTCCGGACGACGTGGCCGTTGTCGAGGATCGTGTACCCGGGCGCATGCTTCGGGATACGATGAATCTGCATAGGGAGCCCTACTTCTCCTGGTGCCGAGCCCCGGGGTGTTGGCGCACCGCCGGGGACCATCTTTTGGCACTGCTCATCAGATTAATTGCGCCAACAGGTCGGCGTGACACCACCGTTGGCCGCAAGGATCACCGTAGACGCGGCGGACGGACACCAGCGCCGGAACCAGATAATCCCCTCTCCGGATCACCCGAACAGACGGCGCGCGAACAACCCCCCTGGCGCAACACAAAACAGCGCGCCCCCGGACGAATCCGAGGGCGCGCCGTCACAGGCACCGCAACCGGTCAAACCTTCAGACCGGCCAACTGCACCACCCCGAAGGGCCACAGAGCGGAGCCGCTGCCAGCTGGCCGGTTGCGGGTTCGACTGCTCGAACACCGGCCCCAACTAGCGATCGATACCAGTAGGTTGTGCTCAGCTGGCATGCTGGCGGCCATGGACGAGACGACCATCCCGCTGGATGCTCCCCAGTGGCTGCTCCAGCACATCGACGCCGAACGCGCCGTGGCAGCCGGTTGGGCCCATCCCTCCGAGTTGATCTCCGTGTTCCCTGCGGAGGGCAAGCAGTACAACCACGTGGTGGGCGCGTCACCCACGGACTGGGTGCACTGGGTACGTCTCCCTCGGCAGGGACCGGTACCGAAGAAGCGGCACAACCGGGCATCAACACCCGGGGACGGCGAGACACTCGACACGGTCGAGTACATGAGCCCCCAGCAGCGGAAGCGCCCGCAGGCGGCCTGATACCCGATCCGGGTGAGCAGCCAACGGCCTGGGGTGCCTCGCGGGACCGGCAAACATCCTGGCGCAACACAAAACAGCGCCGCTACGACGCCGTCCCGAACGCGATCGTCGAGGAGCTGAGCAGCGAGCTGATCATCTTCTGCCCCGCCACCACACTCGCCTGATCACACCCCCAGGTCCGGCAGAAGAGCCCGCATTACCTTGCCAGGTGGTCGAACTCGCCCGCCTTGACGCCGAGCACGAAGGCGCGGAGGTTGTCAGGGGTGGTGGTGATGACGGTGTCGGGGTCGTCGCTCTCGCGGAGCTTGATGGTGCCATCGGGGGTCGCTGCAACGTAGATGCAGTTCGCGGCATCGGCACTGTAGCTGGATTTCTGCCAGTCGTGAACGGCCATGGGTGTTCCTGTCTCAGATGCTCTGGGCGATACGGCGGATGAGGTCGCGGGAGGCGTCCGGCTTGAGCGTAGTCATCTCCATCCGATCCATCACAGCCCGATACTTGATCAGCTGTGGCTCGGTGTCGATGAACTCCGATCTGTCCGTATCGAGCTGAACGGTGTCCAGCCGTGGGATCGCGGCGCTGAAGTACACAATGCCGGCGCCGGAGCCCGGATAGCTGCCGGTGCCGAACGGCATCACCCGCAGGTCGATGTGAGGATTCTCGCTCATGGTCAGGAGGTGTTCCAGCTGACCACGGGCGACCTCTGGACCGCCGAATTCCATTCGCAAGGCGGCCTCGTGGACGATGGCCGATAGCTGAACGGGCCGGTCACCGTAGAGCACCGCCTGTCGCTTGATGCGATGGGAGACGAGATGCTCCACCTCGGGTGGTGAAAGGGGTGGAACCCCGTCCCGGAAGAGCGCGCGAGCGTGTTCCGGGGTCTGGAGGAGTCCAGGGATGTGAATCGCGGAGGCGATCCTCAGCGATTGTGCATGGTGTTCGAGTTCGGCCAGGTCAAGTGCTCCGGACGGGAGAATCTCGCGGTACTCCTCCCACCAGCCCCGGGTGCGGCCGCCGGTCATATGGGTCAGCTCGTCGATCAGGGCGTTGTCCGAGCAGCCGTAGAGGCGTGACAGGGTCCGTACCCGGTCCGCGCTCACCGGGTATCCCCCTGACTCGATGTTGCTGATCCGGGACTGCGTGGCGCCGTGCAACTCCCCGGCGCGCGTGACCGACAGGCCTGCCCGCTCGCGCAGCCGGCGCAACTCCGCGCCGAGTCGCCGCTGCCGGATACTCGGCGGAACCTTGCTGGGCGGCATCCGCTGTTTCCTTCCCTCGCTCGCCATGGCCGGCGCCGTTCACCCTTTGGAGTGGTGGTGCTATGAATTCCCCAAAGAAGGTGGACTGCATGCTACCTACTGGCTACTTTGATACTGCGTCAGGGCTTGTCGCTGCCCGCAGTAGCGGCGGCGCGGCGCCCAACTCCCTTTCACGTAGGAGACTTCCATGACCGCCGCGCCCTCGCAAAACCCCCGCCCGGCCACCCGCCTGTGGGCGACGCCTGCGCCCTTCGACCAGGAGCTGTGCGGGCTCGTGCTCGACACCGCGCCCCAACTGTTCGCCGTCGTCCAGGTGTACGGCGACGGCCGCGAGGGCACCGACGGATGGGTCGTGGCCTGGGGGCTCGCCAACGGTGACGGGCCGACGTACGTGGTCGGCGTCGACGGGCGAACGCGGTTGACCCTCGCGTCGCCCGAACGTGCCGTGCACCTGTTCACCGGGCAGCCGGGCATCACCGCGAGACTGGTGTGGCTCGCGCAACCGGGCGCTGCCACCCTGGACCGGACCCAAGCCGCTTGACCCCTCGCCCTGCTGGCGTACCTGTCGATGCCGGGCCCCGAGGTATCGGCGCACCGCCGAGGACCATCTTTTGGCGCCGCTCATCAGATTGATTGCGCCAACAGGTCAGCGTGACACCACCATTGGCCGCAAGAATCACCGTAGACGCGGCGGACGAACACCAGCGCCGGAACCAGATAATCCCCTCTCCGGATCACCCGAACAGACGGCGCGCGAACAACTCCCTGGCGCAACACAAAACAGCGCGCCCCCGAACGAATCCAGGGCCGCGCCACGGTAGGTGGGCTACTGCTGCGGTGGTCCGGCAAGTGTCTCGATGCGCAGCGGCGAGCACACGTCAGGGGTGCGAGTGAGGTCCATCAGTTCCTCCGGAGGGTCTCCTCCATCGAGCATCACCATGCCGTACTCCTTTGCCTCCGACAGTCCAAGGGCCGGGGCGTGCTTACGCAGGTGGCGCATTGCGGTCACGGTTCCGTCAGCCTGCAGAAGTGCCCGGACGGTGGCCATCAAAGGGTCTGGTGGCCTGACGCCCTTGACCTGCCAGAGGTAGAGCTCCTCCCAGTCCTCGACCACGAACGTGACGACGGGGATGTGGTGGATGCTCCCGTCCTGCCGGTCCACCAGGTAGGGGCCATTCCCTATCAGCATGTTCAATGGGTCGCGGCTACGGATGTACTCCACCGACTGCCAGCCGACCAGCCATCCCAGGGCGTGTTCCTCCACGCTGAGGACGACAACTTCCGGCGACTTCCCGTACTTGGCCAGCGCCTCCTGGCGCTTTTCGACAGCAGGGCCTCAACCAGCTTGACGGCACGTTCCTCGGTGACCATGCCACTCATCATTCACCCGGACGCAATTGGGTTTCGGCAATCAGACTGCGGCCCGCCGCAAGACACAACAGGCTGTCGGACTTGCCCGCGCCGCCCAACGGTCACCCAGCGCTACCCCGCCTATCCGGGCCCTGGCCGCCGGGCCAAGTTCGACGAGGCCCACGAGTTTGCCACAACACCGGACGACGAACACGGCGATGACGCGCTCGGCATGGCCTACTGCACCCCGACCTACATCGAGATGCAGCGCGCGAACTGCCTGGCTGAGAACGGCCGCTCCGGAAACACTTCGGGCCCCACCCCGCCAGATGCACCGCGACCTGCGGCGGAAGGCCGCATGCGGGCTGGTTTTGCCTCAGGCCGTGACCGCCTCGACGACGTCGGCGTAGACGTCGAACAGGCGCGGTGCGCCCGGCCGGCGGTCGGCCAGCAGCAGCGCCCAGCAGCGGGCGACGAGGGCACGGGCCGCGGTGCCCGGCCAGGGCTGCGGCAGGAGTTCGGGGGGCAGGAGCGGGTCCGGTTCCAGGGCCTCGGTGAACGCGGCGGCGAGTTCGATGGCGATGGTGAGCTGCTCGGTGTCGGACGGGTGGGCGGCCAGCCTGGCGAGCCGGTCGGCGGCCAGGGCGCCGAGCCGCTCGTGCCCCTCGGCGAGTTCCGCCAGCGGCCACCACCGCCGGGCGAGCGCGCGCGGGTCGTCGGCGTCACCGGTGTGCAGGTCCCGGCTGGTGAGGAGGGTGAGGTTGCCGAGGACGCCAAGGGCGGCGGCCTCGGCCCTGAGCGGCTCCTCCCAGGCGTGCGGCGACACGTACAGCCCGTTCTGGACCGGGGCGCCGCCCAGCCCGGTGATCGCCTCGCGCAGTGCGTCCCGGGCGGGGCGGGCGTGTTCGGGGACGGCGAAGCCGGCCAGGTGCCAGATCCCGTCCCAGGGGGCCTCGCCGCGGTCCTGCGCGTACATCAGCGCGATGTATCCGGCGGTCGGCTCGATCGTGCGCCGGGTTTCGGCCGTGGCCCGCAGGACGGCCCGCCGCCCGCGCCCCTCCTGGACGAACCGTCCGTCGGCGGCGAGCCGCTTGATCGTCAGGCGGACCTGCTGATCGGTCATGCCGAGCAGGCCCGCGACGGCGTACAGCTCACCGCAGTCCACGGTCCCGTCCGCGCGGACCATCGCCTCCACCAGCACCCGGGTCGGAATCTCCAGCATGGTCATCATCATAGTACGATCGAATCGAATACGGTCGTTCAGAGATTGATAGATTGGTGGCCGGCAGGATGCGCAGACGCTGGTGGCTCTGGGGTTCGCTGCTGACCGTGGTGGTCCTGCTGCTCGGCGCGGGCGGCTGGGTCGTGTACCAGAACGAGTACGACCTGAAGGAGGAGCGGGTGACGATCACCGGCGGCAGGCAGCCGCTGAACGGCGTCCTCGCCCGCCCGACCGGCGGCCACGGCCCGGTCGGCCTGGTCGTCTTCGTGCACGGCGACGGTGCGCAGAACGCCACCCACGACACCTTCTACCGACCGATGTGGGAGGCGATGGCCAAGGCCGGCTACGCCTCGCTGTCCTGGGACAAGCCCGGCGTCAACGGCGCCCCCGGCAACTGGCTGGACCAGAGCATGCAGGACCGGGCCGACGAGACCGTCGCGGCCATCGGCTGGGCCAAGACCCAGCCCGGCATCGACCCCGCCAGGATCGGCCTCTGGGGCGCCAGCCAGGCCGGCTGGGTGATGCCCAAGGCCGCGCGGCAGTCCGCCGACGTCAAGTTCGTCATCGCCGTCGCACCCGCCGTCAACTGGCTTCAGCAAGGCCGCTACAACCTGCTCGCCGAGCTCAAGAAGCGACACGCCACCCCGGCCGAGACCGAGGCGGCGATCGCCAGGAGCGACCGGACCCTCGACGCGCTGCGAACCGGCCGGACCTTCGAGCAGTACCAGGCCGCCGGCGGCGACGTCACCGGCCTCACCCCCGACCGGTGGGAGTTCAACCGCCGCAACCACACCTCGGACGTCACCGAGGACCTCTCCGCGGTCCGGGTACCGGTCCTCCTGATCCTCGGCGGGCGCGACGTCAACGTCGACAGCGACGACACCGAGGCCCACTACCGCCGGATCCTCACCACCCCCGGCCAGCTCCAGGTCAAGCGCCACCCCGACGCGACCCACAACATCGTCCCCGAGGCGATCGAGGACTCGGAGCTCAGAAGCACCTTCCTCGCGATCGCCGCACCGCGCTCGCTCTTCAGCCCGGGTTACCTCGACGAACAGCGGCACTTCGTGGCCGCGATCGGCCGGTGAAAGGACAGCCGGAGGTGAAGGGCGGCGGACCGGGCACGATGGGCCGGGCCGCCGCCCTCAACCCGCGAACGCCGATCGATCCCGAACTCACCCGCACCAGCGACGCCCGGCACCTCACCCCGGCCACCGCACAGCCGAAGGGGCCGCCCGGCCTACCGCCGGACAGCCCCTCGACAAGATCTTCATGAGCCGGCTAGGCGCTCTTGGGCCCAGCCTGCTGGACGACATCGAAGGACCAGACGGTAGAGCCGGAGGCTGCGGGCTTGGGCCGCTCGCCCCCCTCCCCGGTGCCCTGGTGCGCCGCCTTCATCGGGCCCTCCATCCAGGCCTGGAACGACTCCTCGTCGCGCCACCGCGTGTAGACGAGGTAGTTGTCAGTGCCTTCAACCGGGCGGAGGAGCTCGAACCACTCGAAGCCGTCGGAGCTCTCCACCGCACCGGCCCGCGAGGCGAACCGCTTCTCCAGCACCTCGCGCTGCTCGGCGGGGACGGCCAGTACATTGATCTTGACTACGCTCATGGCCCTATCCTGCCTCAAAGGTCAACGCCCGGTGCGGACCCGGCGGTTCCGACACCTCAGAGGTGCATCAACGAATCTGTCGCGGACGCAGCAGCTCGAACCACTCGAAACCATCGCCCGCGGTGCTCCCGGCGTCGCCTCCGCAACGAGGACGGCCCGCCGGTGGTGACCGTCGACCTGTGAGCTCCCCGGTTGTGGCGCCCTCTGCCCCGTCTGGCCCTTCACCGGGCCGGGCGGGGACTTTCGGTTGTGCCGGGAGAATATGCGGGACGCTGCCTGGCACTTCGCCACTCCGCACCGCGAGTTCGGCGCTGAGGTACCGTCCGGCATGTGAGCACCGACTTCCAGCAAGCCAGAATCGCCCTCGGTCTGCGGCTCCGCGAGCTGCGTGCCGAGGGCGATCTCACAGGTCGGCAACTGGCCGAGCGTCTGGACTGGACGCAGTCCAAGGTCAGCAAGCTGGAGACCGGTCGGCAGACGGCCACCCACGACGACCTCAAGGCCTGGGCCGAGGGCGTCGGACAACCCCACGTGGCAGCCGAGTTGGCTGCCAGGCTGCGGGCCTTCGAGTCAGGGTCCCGCTCCTGGCGGCGGCAGTTGGCCGCCGGGCACAAGCCGGTGCAGGACACGCTGACCGCCGAGAACGACCGTTCGGCTGTCCTGCGCGCGTGGCAAAGTTCCATGATCGTCGGCATGCTCCAGACACCCGACTACGCCCGGCACATCTTCAGCGCGTACGTCGACCTCCACCAGTCGCCGCGCGATGTCGAGGACGCCGTACGGGCCCGGGTCCGACGGCAGGAGAGCTTGTACCAGCCGGGCAAGCAGTACCGCATCATCATGTGGGAGTCCGCGCTGCGCGCTCTGGTCTGCCCACCGGCCGTGATGGTCGCGCAACTTGACCGGCTCAGCGGCGTGATCGGGCTGGACACCGTCTCCCTGGGCATTGTGCCGTTCGAAGCTTCGCTCAAGTTGCCTCCTGCCAACGGATTTTGGATTCATGACGAACGGCTCGTCATTGTCGAGGACTGGCACGCAGAGCTGTGGTTGGACCAACAGGACAACGTGGCGCTGTACCTGCGGGTGTGGGAGACGTTGGCCGGCGCAGCCGTCTACGGCGCGGATGCCCACAAGGTCATTACCCGGTGCCGTAGGGCACTCGGAGCCTGCTGAGAATCCTCACGCGCCTCGACCGTGAGCACTGGAATATTCGAGAATCACGCGCCCCGTCAGCAATTCTCGTGCGCTTAACGTGCTGACCGATGACGTCGATCGGCGCGGGAGTTGAGCCATGACCACCAATTCACAGCAGTGGGCGGCTGGTCCGTACCCCGGAAGGGTCAGCACTGCCGACCGGAAGCAGAGCCGGAAGGCGGTCGGTCATGCCGCTTCGTGAGATCGGGCTGAGGCAGCCCGCCCCGGACGCCGACGTGTGCCCAACGTGCCTGCGGCTGGACGACATGGCGCAGGAAGCCCTTCAGGACCCGGAAGGGTGCAATCACTCGGCGCTGACGGACGTACGGGTACTGCGCCGACGCCATGCCGAGTCGGGGAAGTGCCTGAACCCGGACGGTGCCGAATGAGTGACATTCGGGACCGCCCACAGGTTCCCGCCTGCGGCGAGCCGGCCACAGATGCGCGGTTGTGAAATCCCCTCTCACACATGCTGGTTGGGACCGAACAAGAGCTAGGAGAGTCCGCGTGACTTCGATCAGCACGGAACGGATCACCGGCCCGACCCCGAAGGACCCGACGATGGGTTACACCTGGAACGACCTGCCGGACGAGTTGCGCGCGAGCATCGAAGGGCAGACCGGCACGGTGACTTGCGCCGTACCGCCAACAGCCGGAACCGTGTCCGACTTCGCCGCCACACTGGAGACGACCGGCGGGCAGGTGTTCTGCAAGGCCGTCCGGGACGACAACCCCCTGGCATGGATGCACCGGCGTGAGTCGGTCGTGAACACCGCCCTCCCCCCGGGCATCGCCCCCCGCATGCTGTGGAAGGTCGAGGCCGGCGGATGGCTGGCCCTCGGATTCGAGTGCGTTCCCGGCAGGCACGCAGACCTCTCACCGGGGTCGGCCGACCTGCCGATGGTCGCCCGGACGCTGGAAACGCTCGCCGAGACGCTGACCCCGGCCCCTCCCCTGCGGACGTTCAGCCTGGCCAAGAGGTGGTCCGATCAGGACTTCTGGCACAAGCTCGGCGGCCGGCACCGCGACCGGCTCGACCCGTGGACCATGGAACGGCTGGAGAGGCTGATCCTGGCCGAACGGGAAGCACCCGGTCTGGTCGACGGCAGGACCCTGGTGCACACCGACCTGACCGGCCCCAACCTCCTGGTGGACGGCGACTCCGTACACGTCGTCGACTGGGCGTTCCCCGCCCCCGGCGCCGCCTGGGTCGACACGGCGTACATGGTCATCCGGCTGATCGAGGCCGGACACACGCCCGAGGAAGCCGAGCAATGGGCCGACGGCGTGCCCATGTGGCATGAGGCCTCCCCCTGGGCCGTGACCGCCTTCGGCACGATCCTCACCGGAATGCGGACCCTGCGCGCCGTCGAGGCCCCCGGCCGGCAGTGGGACGCGCTGAGCGGCCACGGGCTTGCCTGGCTGCGCCACCGGCTCAGGTAGCCACCCCGGACCGGCCCCGAGGTCTTCCGGCAAGCAGTCTGCTACTGCGCCCCGGCGGCCCGTCAGGCGCGGCTCGGCGCCGGCGCCGGCTCCGGCTCGGAGAGATCCGCTGCCGCGCGGCGAGGAAGCAGCAGCGGAGTCGCCAGCAGGAGCACGCCGGCCAGGCCGATGGCCGTACGAAGGCCGAGCAGGGCGCCCAGCACGCCCCAGAGGACCGTCAGGAGCGCGGTCGAGGCCTTGGCCGTCACCGCCCAGGCGGACAGCGTGCGGGCGACCCGGTCGGTCGCGGTGCGCTGGAGACGGTAGGTGGCGTGGACGGGGTTGAAGACCCCGCAGCAGAAGATGAGCCCGAGCTCGACGCCCATCACCAGCAGCAGCCCTCCGGTGCCCGGCCCGATGAAGGCCAGGCCGACGGGCCAGATCGCGCGCAGCGTCCCGACCACGACCAGGACCTGGTGCTGCCCGAACCGGGTGACGAGCGGCCGGGCCAGCCGTGAGCCGAGCAGCCCGCCGATCGAGGGCGCGGCGAAGGCCAGGCCGTACTGCCACGGTGCGAAGTCGAGTCGGTCGAGCATCAGGACGGCCAGCAGCGGCTGGGTGGCCATCACCAGGCCGTTGAACAGGGCGGTGTTGAAGAACAGCGGGCGCAGCGTCGCGTCGGCGAGGATGTACCGCCAGCCGTCGAGCAGGTCCCCGGCCCGCATGCGCGCGGCCTCCCGGCGCTCGGGCCGGGGCTCGTGCCCGCCCATCGCGCGGATGCCCAGGGCCGAGAGCAGGTAGCTGGCCGCGTCGGCCACCACCGTCGCCACCGGACCGAGGAGCCCGATCGCGGCGCCGCCCAGTGGTGGTCCGATGATCGTGGTCGTCCAGGCCGTGGACTCGAATCGGGCGTTGGCGACGAGCAGGTCCTCGGCCGGCAGCAGCGTCTTCAGGTACGCGCCGGAGGCGGCGCGGAAGGCGATGTCGGCCGCCGCGACGACGACCGAGACCAGCAGGAGCTGAAGGAAGGTGAGCGCGCCGAGCGCGAACGCGGCGGGGATCGTCAGCAGCGCCGCGAACCGCACCAGGTCCATCGCGATCAGCACCGGCCGTTTGCGGCGGAACTCCACCCACGGGCCGAGCGGCACCGCCACGGCCGCGCCCGCCGCGGCCCCCACGGAGGAGAGCGCGGCGACCTCGGCCGGTCCGGCGTGCAGCACCTGGATGGCGATCAGCGGGAACGCGCCGAAGGCGAGCCACGTGCCGAGCGCGCTGGTCCCGTACGCTCCCCAGAGCCACCCGAACCGCCGCCCCAGCCGGTGTCCGAGCAGATGTCCCCACAGATGTCCCAGCCGGTGCCCGCTCCTCATGCCTGCCGCCCTCTCGCCACTCACCCGCACAACCGATCCGCGATCGGAAGCATCAAAGCGAGCACCACACCCGGGGATCAAACAACCGCAGGACCGCCTGGCCACAACCAGCGGTTGTACCCATAGGGTGTCAGCATGGACCTCGACACCGTCCGGACCTTCGTCGCCGCCGCCGACGCGGGGCAGTTCCAGGAGGCCGCCGCCGAGCTGGCGGTCACCCAGCAGGCCGTCTCCAAGCGCATCGCCGCGCTGGAGCGCAACCTCGGCGTTCGGCTGTTCACCCGCACCGCGCGCGGCGCCGAACTCACCATCGACGGGCAGGCGTTCCTGCCCCACGCGCGCGAGCTGCTACGCGTCGCCGAGCGCGCGGCCACGTCCGTACGCACCGGCCACCGTCCACTGCGCGTCGACGTGATCGCCTCGCGCAGCGCGCAGTCGGGCCTGATGCGCGGCTTCCACCGCGCGCACCCCGACATCGAGCTCGACGTGGTGATGCTGTTCGACATCGAGACGGCCGTCGCCGCCATCCGGTCCGGTGCGATCGACGCGTCCTTCCGCGCCGTCGCCGCACCCGGCCGGCCCCTTCCCCCGGACATCGAGTCCGTCCGGGTCCTCGACGAACCGCTCCAGCTCCTCACCGGCCCGGCCCACGCGCTGGCGGGCGCCCGGTCGGTGCCCCTCGCCCAGCTCGCCGGGCACCGGATCTGGATGCCCGGCATCGTCCCCGGTACCGAGTGGACCGCCTACTACGACGACCTCGTCGCCGAGTTCGGCCTCACCATCGAGGCGACCGGCCCCAACTTCGGCTCCGACGCACTCCTGGACACCATCGCCGACACCCCGGCCCTGGCCACGTTCATGGGCGAGCACACCCGCCTCATCTGGCCCGCCGACCACGGCCTGCGCCGCATCCCGGTGACCGACCCGACGCCCGTCTACCCCCACTCGCTCCTCTGGCACCGCGACAACCCCCACCCGGCGCTGGCCACCCTCCGCGCCCACCTCGCCGCCGCAGCGGCCGGCCACGACGCCGCCGGGACCTGGACACCGGGCTGGGTGATTCCACGCTGAACGCCGCCGCACCTTCGAGCATCGCGGCCGGCACGACGGTCATCGACACCGGCGGCCGACCAGCGATCTGAACCGCCGCCCGGACCGTCGCGACCGGCTGGGCGAACCGCCCGTCCGGCCACGACGGTTCAGGCCATCCACGGCGGAACGATCCGCTCGGCGGCCTTCGGCGCCAGCTCGCAGGCGTGCTCCGGGGTCACCTGGTCCGGGTTGTAGACGCGGCACGGCGCCGGGGCGACCGCGACGGCGGTGAAGCCGGTGTCGGTGGCCACCCGGCGGGCCAGACCGGCGGGCAGGACGAGGGTGTCGCCGGGGCCGACGGTGAGCACGTCACCGGCGAGGTCGACGGTGGCGCCGCCGGTCAGGAAGGTCCAGATCTGCTCGGCGTCGGCGGCGTGCGGCGGGCCCTGGCGGCCCGGGGCCATCTCGACGTGCCACATCGACAGGCCGGTGCCGCCCTGGGTGGGCGAGGCGAAGGTGGTCATCACCCCGTTGGGGGTCTCGGTGCGGCGGGTTTCGGTGCGGCGGACGACAGACATGCGGGTGCCCCCTAAGATGGACAATCGAGTTGTCTATATGGTCAATGAGGTTGTCTATCAATGTCAAGCGAACCCGCTCCCCCGGGCTTCGAGCTGCCACTGCGCCTGCTGCTCGCGTTCCGGATGATCATCGATGAGCTGCACGAGCGGATCGCCCGCGAGGGCCACCCCGACCTGCGGCCGATGCACGGCTTCGTCTTCCAGGCGATCGGCCCGGACGGCACCACCGCCGTCGAACTCGGCCGCCGGCTCGGCGTCTCCAAGCAGGCCGCCGGAAAGACCGTCGAACAGCTCGAACAGCTCGGCTACGTCGAGCGCGGCTCCGACCCCGGCGACGCCCGGCGCAAGGTGGTCCGGCTGACCGCGCGCGGCGTCGACTGCCTGGTCCGTTCGGCGCGGATCTTCGACGAACTGCGCGCCGAGTGGGCCGACATGCTCGGCGAGGAGCAACTGCGCGCCCTGGAGTCCGGTCTGCGCACGCTCGCCCCCGGCAACCCGTTCCGGCTCGACACCCCGCGCTGGTTCGGCGGCCCTTGAGGAAAGACCGGAGTTCACCCGCAAAGGGAAGAACATGAGAGAGATCGGCTGTAACACCGGAGCGGACCCGGGACGCATGCGAGCAGAGCGCGGTAAGGCGTCGACGTAGACTGTGGAGGTGGATCACATAAACCCATCGCTACCGATCCCGGAGCTTCCGCTACGGGAACTTGAGTGCTTTTCCGTCCTGGTCCACCATCTTCATTTCGGCCGCACCGCCGAAACGCTCGGCATTTCCCAGGGGCGGGTCTCCCAGCTGATAAAGCGCCTGGAAAGCCGGGTGGGCGCCCCGCTGTTCGAACGCACCAGCCGTCGCGTCGAGCCGACCACCCTGGGGCGGGAATTGGCGGATCAGGTCGTCCCGGCCTTCGACCGGCTTCGCGAGGGTTTCGACGCCGCCCGCGCCAGCGCCGTCGCGGCGGACCGCCCCATCCGGGTGGGTTTCCAGTGCGCGGTGTACGAGCCGGTCGCCAAGGTGATCGCGAACCTCCCCGAGGGCGCCGCGCAACTCGTCGAGCTCGCCTGGGGAGACCCGTTCACACACCTGCTCCGGGGAGAGATCGATGTGGCCATCGTTCTTTCACCCTGCCTCGAGAAAGGCCTCCGCAGCATGCTGGAGTTCTCGCGGCAGCCGATGTACGTCGCCCTCTCCAGCACACACCGGCTGGCTCGCGGGTCACAGGTCTCCGCCCACGAGCTGTCCGAGCTGGGCCTGATCGAGCCGCTCGGCCCCGCGCCCGACTACTGGCGCCAGGTGAACGCGCCGAGGAAGACGCGAAGCGGGCATGAGCTGACCTACCCGGCGACCGCGGGGACGATCCAGGAGGGGCTCTCGACCGTGGCCAGCACACGTCTCGGTCTTCTGCTGTGCGAAGCGAGCACGAGGTACGTCCCGCGGCCGGACATCCGCTACCTGCCGGCTCCCGACCTGGAGCCGACGACGCTGCTCGTGCTGCGAAACGAACGGAAGCAGCACGGCCTGGCCGACAGGTTCGCGGAGCTTCTGGGAAAGAGCGTGGGCTGAGAAAGGCGGTGGAGCCTCCGGGTTGCGGCTCGCCCGCACCCGGAGGGCATCGCGGGCTCAGCCCGCGCAGTCGGCGGCAGCCGGCCTCTCCCTCCGGGAGCGCGAAGGGCACGGCGCCGTCGGTCGCGGCCGTGACGCGACCGCGACGATCAGCCCGACCAGCGTGATCGACCCCGTCGAGAACATGACGGCCCGGTCTCCCGCATTGTCGATGACGAGCCCGCCCGCGAACGCGCCAAGAGCGATGCTCGCGTTGAACACCCCGGCCCACAGCGCGGCCGACGCCTCGATGCGCGCCGGGTCGGCCGTGCGGACCCAGGTCTGCGTCGACACCGAGACCCCACCGTACGAAACGCCCCAGACGACCAGCACCAACAGCACCGTGACGGCGCCCGCGACCGCGAACGGCAGCAGCAGCGCGGCCGTCACCACGCCGGCCAGCGCGCTCGCCACGGCCCCCTTCGGGTACCGGCCCGCCAAGGGGCCGAGAGTGAAGTTGCCGACGACGCCGGCCAGGCCGTAGACCAGCAGGCAGACCGCGATCAGGCCGGCGCTCAGGCCCGCGTCCGTCTCGAGAACCGGGCGGACGTACGTGTAGCCGGTGAAGTGGCCGAACACCACCAGTGCCGTGATCGCGAGCCCCGCGGCGACACCGCGGTTCCTCAGCGCGTCGACGATTCCGTCGAGCCTGCTCCGCTCGTGAACCGGAAGCGCCGGAAGCGTACGGACGAGGACGGCGACGACGACCGTGCCGAGGAGCGCGAGTGCCCAGAACGCGGCACGCCAGCCCAGGAACGCCGCGATGTACGTCCCCAGGGGAACGCCGAGAACCGAGGCGATCGAGACGCCCGAGAAAATGATCGTGGTGGCCGGCGCCGTTCGGGGCCCGTCGGCAAGTCTCGGGCCCAGCCCCGCGGCAAGCCCCCAGACCACCCCCATCGAAATGCCGAGGACCGTCCGGGCGAAGGCCAGCACCGGGAAACCGGGCGCGACCGCGGTCAGCGCGTTCGCCAGGGACAGCAGAGTCATGAAGGCCACGAGCACCCTCTTGCGGTCACGGCGTCCGATGAGCGCCGGCACGAAGGGAGACACGGCCGCGGCGATGAGCCCGGTGATCGTGAGGGAAAGGCCGGTAACACCGTCGGACACGGAAAGCGTGTCCGAGATGGGGGTCAGCAGGCCTACCGGCATCATTTCGGAAGACACCACCGTGAATGTGCTCAGCGCCACGGCGATGACCGGCGACCAGTGGTACTCGACGCCGTCCGCCGTCCCGTATGCCGGAGTTTTCGCATTTCTCATAAAGCCAGCTCACCACCCCTTTCGGGGCGGAACAAGATCGATCTCCTCAACAGGCGATTAGCCCCGCTAATCAATGACGGCAAGCCCTAGAACGACCGCCCCTCCCCGTGGTACGGGTGCTCCGGGCCGCTGCGGTCGGGCCGGTCCCGTTGGTCGGCGCAGAGCGCGGAGCTGAGCCGGGTGAGCAGGTCGGCGAGGTCGGCGTGCTGCTTGTCGTCCCAGTCGCCGAGGAGTTCGCAGAGCTGGGTCCGGCGGGCCGCGACCAGCCGGAGCGCCGTCTCCTCGCCCGGCTCGGTCAGCCGCAGCGGCAGACCGCCGGTGCGGGCCGCCAGGCCCCGGCTCTCCACCTCCCGCACGGCCTCCTCGATCACCGAGATCGGGACGATCCGGCGCTCGGCGAGTTCGGCGGGCTCGACCGAACCCTGGTGGTGCATCTGCAGCAGCAGCCAGCTGGAGGCCGGTCCGAGGTCGAGCCCGGCGGTCGCGGTGATCCGCCGGAACAGGTCGCGCCGGGCCTCCCGGGTGTTCAGCACCGAGAGCGCGCGGGCGATCTCGTCCAGCGAGGACCGCTCCACCGGGTTGACGCCGATCGACTCGCCGAGGTCGGGCGCGGTGACGGTGGAGCGCAGCTTCTGTTCGCGCAGGAAGAGCGAGAGCACGAAGGCGACCAGCGCGACCGGCACCGCGTAGAGGAAGACCCGGGTGATCGACTCGGCGTACGCGTGGTGGACCGCGGCCTGCACGGCCGGCGGCAGGGTACCGACCACGCGGGGATCGGCGGTGACGACAGCGGGGTTGAAGCCGGGCGGCAGCGCCACCCCCGCCAGGGCGTCGGCCAGCCGGCTGCCCAGCCCGCTGGCGAAGATCGTGCCGAAGACGGAGACGCCGAACGACGCCCCGATGGAACGGAAGAAGGTGGCCCCGGCGGTGGCCACCCCGAGGTCCTGGTAGCCGACGGAGTTCTGCACGATCAGCACCAGGACCTGCATCACCAGGCCCAGCCCGAGGCCGAAGACCAGGAAGTAGAAGCTCATCTCGGTGGTGCTGCTGTGCTCGTCCATCCGGGACAGCAGCAGCAGGCCGACGGTGGTGACGGCCGTCCCGGCGATCGGGAAGACCCGGTAGCGGCCGGTGCGGGCGACGATCTGGCCGGCGCCGATCGAGGTGACCAGCATGCCGAGCACCATCGGCAGCATGTGGATGCCGGAGAAGGTCGGCGAGACCTGCATGACCACCTGGAGGAAGGTCGGCAGATAGGTGAGCGCGCCGAACATCGCGAAGCCGACCACGAAGGAGATGACGGCGACCAGGCTGAACGTCCGCGAGCGGAACAGCCGTAGCGGCAGCACCGGCTCGGCGGCCGCCCGCTCGACCGCGACGAAGGCGACCAGCAGGACCACGCCGAGCACGCCCAGCCCGATGATCTGCCAGGAGCGCCAGGGCCAGGTGGTGCCGCCGAGTGAGGTCATCAGGACCAGGCAGGTGGCCACCGAGGCGATCAGCACGGTCCCCAGGTAGTCGATCCGGTGCTTCCGCTTCACCTCCTGCCCGTGCAGCACCGAGGCGATCACCACCAGGGCGACCGCCCCGACCGGCAGGTTGATGTAGAAGACCCAGCGCCAGCTGAGGTTGTCCACGAAGACGCCGCCGAGCAGCGGCCCGAGCACGCTGGTGACGCCGAAGACGGCCCCGAAGAGGCCCTGGTACTTGCCGCGGTCCCGGGGTGAGACCAGGTCGCCGACGATGGCCTGGGAGAGCACCATCAGCCCGCCGCCACCGAGGCCCTGGAGGGCGCGGAAGGCGATCAGCTCGCCCATGCTCTGGGCGATGCCGCAGAGCACCGAGCCCAGCAGGAAGATCACGATCGAGGCCTGGAAGAAGCGCTTCCGGCCGTACATGTCGCCGAGCTTGCCCCAGAGCGGGGTGGCCGCCGTCGAGGCCAGCAGATAGGCGGTGACGACCCAGGAGAGGTGTTCCAGACCTCCGAGGTCGCTGACGATGGTCGGCAGCGCCGTGGAGACGATGGTCTGGTCGAGCGCCGCGAGCAGCATCGCCAGCAGCAGGGCCCCGATCGGGACCCAGAGGTTGGGGGCGGTGACCTCCGGCGGCCCCGGCTGGTGCGCCGGGCCGCGGTCGGACGCCGCGGTCGGATCCGTCATGGCGTCTCCGTAGGGGTCGCGGCCCCCGGCCGGGCCGGGGGCCGTGCGAATGATCACTCCCGGCTCACCATGCTGTCAGAAATGCCCGGATATGCGGCATTCGATTGAGCCGAACGCAAGAACGACGGCCGGTCGCGGGCCCGGCCCCGAGCCCCGCCCCGTTCACCGGCTCCCCAACCGCCACCAACCGGCACAACACCCCCACGGCGGGCCGGACGCCCCTGTCCCCCCTTGGGGACGGTCCTGCATAATCAGGCGCGTACGGGAGTGCCCGGGCGCGTTCGCCAACCCGAGAAACATCCGAGTACCGAGCGAGAACCGAGGAGGGCCGGTCGATGCCGGACCAGCACTGCCCGACGTGCGGCACCGCGCGCTCCGCCGGGTGCAGGTGCCTCCCGGATCTCCCGGATCCGAGCCTCGCCGAGACCGCCGTCCTGCCGCATCTGGAGGGCCCGCCGCTGGTGCGCCCGTACGTGCCGCAGGCGGTCGGCCAGATCGTGGACGGCCCGTCGGCGGACGCGCCCGCCGATCCGTTCGCCACCACCGTGCTCCCCCCGGTGGCCCCGCCGCCCGGGCCCGACGCGGACGCCTACGCGACGACCGTGCTGCCGCCGGTGATGTCGGTACCCCCGCCGGCCCCGCCCCGGCACCCCCAGCACTCCCAGCACCCGCAGCACCCGCAGCACCCGCAGCACCCGCAGGAGCAGCCGGAGCCGGCCGACGACGAGATCGGCTTCTTCCCGTTCGCCCACTCGGCACCCGGCGCACCCGAGCCGGCCGGTGGTGGCCGGGCCGCCCGCCGGGCCGCGGAACAGGCCGAACAGGGCCCGCTCGCCCGCCGCAAGGGGCTGCTGGTGGCGGCCGGCGCCGGGCTGCTGGCGGTCACCATCGGTCTGGCGTACGCGGTGACGCCCTCCAAGGAGCCGGACCACCAGGCGCGGCCCGCCCCCTCCACCACCCTGGCGCCCGCACCGGTGGACCCGACCACCCCGGCGGACCCGAGCCCGAGCGCTCCGCCGTCCACCACGGAGGCGGAGGCCCCGAGCCCGTCCCCCAGCCGGACGACGGCCAAGGCGAGCCCCACCAAGGCGGCCACCCCGCCCCCGATGGCCCCCACTCCGCCCCCGGCCGCTCCCCCGGCCCCGGCCGACCCGCCCCCCGCCCCGCCGAGCCCGACGACCACCCCGACGCCGACACCGACGACGAGCGCGAGCCCGACGACCACCCCGCAGACCCTCACGTTCGGTATGACGGGCGCGAGTGTGAAGGACATGCAACTGCGGCTGGTGGCCGCCTCCTGCGGCACCGTCGACAAGTCGCTGGCCACCGGCTTCTTCGACTGGTGGACCCGCAATACGGTGCTGAACTTCCAGCAGGCGAACAAGATCAAGGGCGAGAACGGGGAGTACGGCCCCAAGACCCGCGCGGCCTTGGAGCAGAGCCCCCCGAGCTGCTGACCCCGGCGTCAGCCGGTGATCGCCTGGAAGATGCTGAACCCGGCCATCAGCACCATCACACCGGCCGCCACCCGGACGATCATCTTCATCGGCACGTGCTTCAGCAGCTTCTGCCCGCCCACGATCGCGATCCCCGCGACGGCGCAGAGCGCCAGCCAGGCGCCCAGGCCCACGGCCAGCGGATCGGCGTACTTGGCGGCCAGGTTGGCGGTCATGATCTGGGTCAGGTCGCCGAACTCGGCGATCGCGACGACCACGAAGCTGGCCCCGGCGACCTTCCAGAAGCTGTTCGCGGACGGTTCCTTGGCGGCGTGGCCGTCCTCGTCGTCACCGCCGTGGAAGAGCAGCATCGCGGCCCCGGCCAGGAAGAGCGCGCCGGTGACGCCCTCCACCCAGCGGTGCGGCAGCAGGGAGAGCAGGTGCCCGGCGACCAGGGCGATACCGACCTGGAGGGCGAAGGCGGCGGCGATGCCGGCGAAGACGTGACTCGCGCGGTAGCGGGCGCCGAGCATCAGGCTTGCCAGGGCGGTCTTGTCCGGCAGTTCGGCCAGGAAGACGATGCCGAAGGTGATTGCGGCTACGGTCAGGCTCATCGGGGGTCTGGATTCCCTCGGTCGGGCTGCCCGGCCTCGGCGGCTCCGGCGGGGGAGGCTTCGGCCCGACAGCGCTGGTCATGGTTCACAGCACTGCGGCCGAAGGTCTCGCCGGCACCGGAACGGATCGCGGTGCCCCGGGCGCCGGGCCCCTGGGGGCCAGTATGTCGACGGTCCGGTGGAGGGCTACTCCCCTTCAACGCGCCCAAGCCTACCCGATGACGCGGGGCTCCCCCGGGCCCACCAGCCCGCGGGCGACGAGCTCCAGCACCACCACGATCGCCACCGTCTCCACCGCCAGCAGGCCGACCAGGACGAACAGCTGCACCGCGCCCGCCTGAACCGGCGACGCCCCGCCGAGCAGCATGCCGACGAACGCGCCGGGCAGCGTCACCAGGCCGACCGTCCGGGTCTGGTCGAGGGCGGGGACGAGCGAGGTGGCTGCCGCGGTGCGGCAGATCTCCAGCCGGGCGTCGCGCTCCTCGAAGCCCAGGGCGAGCGCCGCCTCCACCTCCCCGTGCCGCTGCCGCAGCTCGTCCAGGGCCCGCCGGCCGGCCAGCGAGGTCGCGCTGAGCCCGCCGCCGATCAGGATGCCGGCCACCGGGATGACGGACAGGCCCTTCGGCGGCAGCAGCCCGACGGCCAACAGCAGCCCGAGGACGGGCAGCACCCCGGCGCCGATCGGGGCGGCCGCCCAGACCCAGTCCGGGCCCGGGGTCATCCGCCGTCCCGCGGTGCGGACGGCGACCGCGAACATCAGCAGGACGAACAGCGCCGACCACCAGAGCGAGGAGACCACCCAGGTGATCACCAGCGCGACGGCGGCCAGCTGCACCACCGCGCGCAGTCCGGCCCGCAGCACCGCGTGCCCGTGCCCGAGCAGGCCCCACCCGGCCACCGCCACGGCGGCGGCCAGCAGCACCGCGGTGACCACCCCGAGCACGGGGGTGACGGGGAGCAGCTGGGACTGCCCGGCCGCCAGAACCGTCATCCGTCAGATCCAGCTGGTGAACCACATCCGGTCCTGCCAGGACGTCATCGGGATCACCTCCGCCGTGTAGAGCGGGTAGAAGAAGGCGAAGCAGGCCACGATGGCCAGCACGATCAGCCCGGCCCCGGCCGCGCCGATCCGGCGCCGCTCGGGCGAGCAGCCCGCCGGACCGACCATGGCTCCGAGCATCTGGGCGACGGCCAGGCAGAGGAACGGCACCAGCACGACCATGTAGAAGGAGAAGACCGTCCGCTCCTGGTACTGGAACCACGGCAGGTAGACGCCGGCGACGCCGCAGAGCACCGCGCCCGAGCGCCAGTCCCGGCGGAAGAACCAGCGCCACAGCAGGTAGACCAGGGCGACGCAGGCCGTCCACCAGAGCAGCGGGGTGCCGAGGCCGAGGATCTGCGCGGCGCAGCCGCCGGAGGCCGTGCAGCCCTGCTGCCCGTTGGGCACCTGCTCCCAGTACATGGAGACCGGGCGGCCCTGGACCAGCCAGCTGAACGGGTTGGACTGGTAGGTGTGCGGGGTGCTCAGCCCGGTATTGAAGTCGTACATCTGCGAGTGGTAGTGCCAGAGGCTGCGCAGCGGCGCGGGCACCCAGCTCATCGAGACCTGCGGCAGGCCGATGCCGAGGAGGCTGTCCGGGGAGAGCCCGGCCCGGCCGTCCGCCCAGTGCCGGTCGTACCCGCCGCCGGTGGCGAGCCAGCCGCCCCAGGCACCGACGTACACCACCAGGGCGGAGCCGACGGTGGCGAGGAAGGCGGGCAGCGCGTCCCGGCGCAGCATCGAGCGCCAGGGGCGGCGGGCACCGGCCCAGCGGCGGCCGGACTGGTCCCAGAGCACGGTGAGCAGGCCGAAGGCGGCGAGCACCATGATGCCGTTCCACTTGACCGCGCAGGCGGCGCCGAGGGCCACGCCGGCGGCGATCCGCCAGGGGCGCGGGCCGAGGCGGACCAGGTCGCCGTCGGGGTAGGCGGCGGCGAGCCGGGCGCGGGTGCGGTCGCGGTCGATCAGCAGGCTGCCGAAGGCGGCGAGGACGAAGAACATCTGGACGCCGTCCAGCAGGCCGACCCGGCTCATCACCAGCTGGAGGCCGTCCACGGACATCAGCAGGGCGGCGGTGCAGCCGATCAGGGTCGAGCCGAAGAGCCGGCGGCCGATCCGGGCCAGCATCAGCACGGTGACGGTGCCGAGCAGGGCCGTCATGAAGCGCCAGCCGAAGGGGTGAAGCCCGAAGGCGTACTCGCCGATCGCGATCACCCACTTGCCGAGCGGCGGGTGGGCGATGAACTCGGGCGCGGAGGTCAGCGGGACGTGCTGCGGGACGGCCAGGATGTCGGCGTTGGCGCTCTCCGGCCAGGTGCCCTCGTAGCCCTGCTGGAGCAGCGACCAGGCGTCCTTGGGGTAGTACGTCTCGTCGAAGACGAAGGAGTCGGGATAGCCGAGGTTCCAGAACCGGAGCAGGCCGGCGAAGACCGCCACACCGATCGGCCCGAGCCAGCCGGCCCGGTCGGCCGCCCAGCGCAGCGGCCCCCGCGGAGCCGGTGCGGGGGCTGCGGGGGCCGGGGGTGCTGCCGGTGGGTGCGTGAGCGCCGCTTGCGTCATAGCCTCGCCGATTTCGCCTGTCTCGCCTGTGCCGGGCCTGGGCCGGGCGTTCAACAGCCACTGACACTATGTGCCGGTGGTCGTGAATCCAAGCGCGACGGGCGCCGACCAGGTGACCCTGGCGGCGCCCGTCGGGCGGTGTCGTCAGGCGGCGGTCTGCAGCTCCCGGACGGGGACGGGGGTGCGGACCACGACCGGGGCGGCGTTGTCCTGGGCCGCGGTGAGGTGCGGGCGCAGCCGGATCGACATGACGACGATCAGCAGGGTGGAGCCGGCCATCGCCGCGAGGTAGAGCGGCCAGGTGCCGGAGCCGACCAGCAGCACGCCGACGGCCGGGCCGACCGCGATCGCGATCTGCTTCACCAGGGCGTACCCGGCGTTGTAGGTGCCGAGCAGCCGGGCCGGGGCGAGCTCGGCGACCATCGGGCCCATGGTGGGGGCGAGCAGCGACTCGCCGACACCGAACAGGGCGTAGATCGAGACGATCGCGACCGTGGCGGCCATGGTCTCGGTCCGGATCAGGCCGGCGACCAGGGCCATCGCCCAGGCGCCGAGCCAGACCACACCGGCCGCGGCCATCGCGGTGGTGCGGCGGCGGCGGGCGGTGATCCGCACCACGAACATCTGCAGCACCACGATGGTGACGGCGTTGGCGCCGATCGCCAGGCCCAGGGTGGAGGGCGCGGTGCCGACGGTGTCGGTGGCGAAGGCCGCGACGCCGGACTCGAACTGGCCGTAGCAGGCGAAGAAGATCAGCCCGGCGAGCACGCAGAGCCGCAGCATCGCCTTGTCGGTGACCAGGGCGCGCAGGCCCTGGGGGCCGTCCGTCCGCTCCTGGACCGACACCGGGGCCGGCGCCGGGATCCGGGCGGAGCCGGTGACCAGGGCCAGGCCGAGGAAGGTCACGGCCTCGATGGTGAACAGCCGGGTCAGGCTGGCCGGGTCGGCGACGTCGACGATCTGGCCGCCGACCAGCGCGCCGATGCCCATGCCCAGGTTGATCAGGGTGAACTGCAGCGCGAACGCGTGCGACCTGGTCGCGGTGGTCGAGCAGCGGACGATCATCGTGGCGAGCGCCGGCTGGCAGGTGGTGACACCCGCGCCGAACAGGAAGGACGAGACCAGCAGGGCCGGGGTGCCGGTGGCGTGGCCGAAGGCGAACGCGCCGGTGGCGGCGAGCGTCGCGCCGGCCAGCAGCACCGGGCGCGGGCCGTACCTGTCGATGCCGCGGCCGGTGAACGGGAGCACGGCGAGCGCGGCCAGCGCGAAGACGGTGAACACCATCCCGGCGGCCAGCGAGCCCAGGCCCCGCACCTGGTCCACGTACACGAACATGTACGGCATCGTGAATCCGCTGCCGAACGCGCTGAGCGCGTTGCCGATCTGGACGCGGCGCAGCGGGCCGCCCGCCCCATGACGCCGCTGCCTCTGCTGCTTCACCGTGCCGGTCACCGTGCACACCCCTTCACTAGTTTCGCTGGATACTCTTAAGCCCAGAAGATTTCAGAGCTAAAGTCTTAGCATCCGGAAGAGTGTGGAGTCAAAGGCTTAAGGAGTGCACCGCTTCATGCGACACTGGTCCGCATGACTGCAGAGAAGCCCGCCCCGGCCACCGCCAACGAGCTGGGAGTCGCCGAGCAGGTGGCCGTCTACCAGCGGGAATTCCCCACCGTGGACCCACAGGTGGAGACCATCGTGCAGACCCTCTCGCGGGTCGCCCGGCGGATGGGCGTGGCGTACGGCCGGCAGCTGAATGTGCTCGGGATCACCTCCGCCGAGTGGGAGGTGCTCAAGGCCCTGGTGGTCGCGGGCAGCCCGTACCGGCTCGGCCCGGGCGAGCTGGCCAAGCGGCTCGGACTCACCCCGGCCGCGATGACCCACCGGATCGACCGGATGGTCGCCGAGGACCTGGTCACCCGGGAACGGGACGAGGCCAACCGGGTCCGGGTGATCATCGAGCTGACCGAGAACGGCCGCGACAAGTGGCTGGAGTCGATGCGGATGGCCGCCGGCTTCGAGGAGGAGCTGCTCCAGGACCTCGCCGGGGAGGAGCGCACCGAGCTGTCCGCGCTGCTGGCCCGGATGCTGCGGCGGATCGAGGAGACCCAGCCCGACGCGCTGGGGCGCACCGACGACCTGGCCTGACCCGGCCCGCACACCTGCCCGCACACGCGGAAGTCCGGCCCGCCGGGGGAGCTCCCCCGGCGGGCCGGACTCGTGGTGCGAGGGTCCGTCAGGCCCTCAGATGTACGGGCGGGTCAGCCGCCCGGTGGTACCGGCCTCAGCAGGGGCCGTTGTCGGTCCAGACGCCCCACGCACCGCTGGCGGCCGGGTCGTCGCCCTTGGTCCACCACTTGTTGGTGTAGAAGTGGCCCTTCCAGGACACCTTGGTCGAGGTGGCGTAGGTGGCGGCCGCGTCCCAGCTCGGGGCGCCCGAGCAGCCGGCCGGGGTGGTCGGCGGCGTGGTGGGCGGCGTGGTCGGCGGGGTCGTGGGCGGAGTGGTGGGCGGCGTGGTCGGCGGGGTGGTCGGCGGCGTCGTGGTCGGCGGGGCCGGGCAGGACGCGGACGAGCCGTTGGTGGCCTGGACCATCTTGTCGAACAGCGCGGTCTTGGTGCCCAGGTCGTACAGCGAGAAGGCGAAGGAGCCGCCGAGGCCGTTGCAGTGGGCGTAGTCCACCTTGGCCTGGATCGACTTGGCGTCCTCGCCGGACCAGAAGGTGTTGCCGTCGTAGAAGTACGTGGCCTTCGCCGTGTCGTCCCAGAAGGTCTTGGACGGGTTGTCGACGAAGCCCGTGAGCTCCTTGTACATCTGGATGCCGGGCATGTTGCCGGACATCGCGGCGCCGGTGGCGGGCGCGGCGGCGGGCTGGAACAGGCCGTTCTGGCCGTTGTTCGCGACGCCGGTCCAGCCGCGGTAGTAGAACGGCACACCCATGTTGATCTTGTTGGCGGGGAAGCCGCCGGGGATGCCGTACTCCTTGTCACCGACCGTGTACGCCTTGATGGCGCTGTCGATCGAGTACTTGCCGCTGCCCGGCTTGACGGGGGTGCTCGGGTCGTTCGGACCGGAGTACAGCGGGGCCTGGTGGTTGGTCGGGCCCTTGGCGTCCCAGCCACCGTGCATGTCGTAGGTCATGACATCGAGGAAGGTGAGGTACGGAGCGATCTTGTCCGTCTCGATGTTCATGATCTTGTCCTGGCCGGCGCCGACCGCCGCCGCCGTGGCGTAGGTCCTGCCGTCGGCCTTGCCCTGCGCGTCGAGCTGCGTGCGCAGCTCCTTCAGCAGCAGGGTGAAGTTCTGCTTGTCGGCCGGGCTGGAACCGTTGCCGGTGTGGCCGCCGCCGCCCGGGTACTCCCAGTCGATGTCGATGCCGTCGAAGATGCCGGCCGCCGAGCCCGGGCCGCCGTAGCCGGCGTCGACCGGCAGGTTGCCCTTGATGAACATGTCGATGCAGGACGAGACCAGGTGCTTGCGCGAGGCGTCGGTGGCGGACGCCGCCGAGAAGTACTTGGAGTAGGTCCAGCCACCGATCGAGAGCAGGATCTTGAGGTTGGGGTTCTTCGCCTTCAGCTTCTTCAGCTGGTTGAAGTTGCCCGCGATCGGCTGGCCCCAGGCGTCGCCGACGCCGTCGACCGAGATGTCCGGGCCGAAGCTCTTCTGGTAGTCGGCGAACGCGTCGGCCGCGCCGTCACCCGCGTTCGGGTTGTTGTCGTCCTGGCTGGCGGCCTTGGTCGCCTGGAAACAGCCCAGGTCGGTCGGGCTGATGTTGGCGAACGAGTAGATCAGGTAGTCCAGGTTCCCGGCCACGCCGGTGTCCTGGATCGTCTTGGGGTAGTACGCGTTGCCGTAGATCGACCACTGGTCGAAGTAGGCCACCTTGAGGCCGCCGCTGGTGGCGGGCGCGCCGGTGCTGTTGGTGACGGCGGCGTTGGCCGCGGCGCCACCGCTGAGCGCGAGGCCCGTGCCGAGCAGCAGCGAGGCGGTCGTGCCGGCCGCGAGGGCGGCCAGGCTCTTCGGGCGGCGTCGACGGCCGCCCTGCTGGGCCGGTGCCCCGGCCCTTTCGATACGTGAACGGAGCATGGGTGCGTGACTCCTTGTTGTGGGGGATTCCGCCGCCCTGGCGAACCCGTACGGGGTGGGGCCGTACGACCAGGGCATGACAGAACGGGGGAGGGAATCGAGCGGAAACATGCCTGACGGACGCCGGGATATGCCGAACCGGCGCCAGCGGTACGGACCGCTGACGCCGGTTCAGGGGCTCCCTGCACCTGGGGATTAAAATGGACTAGACCAACTCCCCCGTCAAGGGGTGATGTTGACGCTTGAGCCGCCGTTAAGGTTCACCCGCCCCGGCCGCACCGCCGCTGACCTGCGGGTGAGCGGCGGCGCGGGACCGGGTGACGCGGGTCAGTACCGGACGGCGTTGGACACGACCGCCTTGACCGTGCCGGTGAGGTCCCGGTTGCTGCGCGCGGTGGCCTGGGCGCTCTGCCCGGCGGCGACATCCGACACGGTGACCGCCGTCGCGTCCAGCACGTTGCCGGAGGCGTCCGTGAAGTTGATCTGGATGACGTACCGGTTGGCCTGCTGCTCGGGGTTGGTGACGGTGAGCGGCACCTCCGCCTTGCCGTCCGGGGTCGTGGTCACCGCCCCCGCGGCGACGTCCGCCTTGGCGTCCAGGCCGCCCTTGACGCCCGCGATCGCCGAGGAGGCCGCCGCCTCCGCGGAGGCCACGGCCGAGGAGAGCCCGCCGGCCGCGGCGCCGGCCGCCGAGGAGAGCCCACCCGCGGCCGAGCCGACCGCGGAGGCCGCGGCGGAGGCGGCGGCGGAGATGGCGGAGGCGGCGGCGGAGGCCGCGGCGGAGGCACCCTTCTCCACCGCGGAGGCGATGGCACCGTTCGGCTTGCCCCTGGACGAGCAGCCGGCCAGTGCCGCCGCGCCGAGCACGGCCGCGGCCAGGGCGGCGGCCACGGCCCGGCTCCGGTGCCGGACCGCGGGGGCGGTGACGTCCTGCGCGGTCACCCGCACCGGGGCGGTCGGCCGGCCGGTGGTGGTCGTCCTGGTGGGCGGCTGGCGATCCATGGGGTCCTCGATTCTGCCCGGCGCCGGGCTGCCCGGCACACTCCACGCCCACCCTCCGAGCCCCGGACCGGGTCCGCCAGCAGGGCTGATACGTACGGGTGAGGGCCCGACGGCTTGCTGACATAGCGGTAGAACTATTAATTTTCTGGATTATCGGACTTGTTGATCTCTCCCAGCCCCCCAGGAGCCTCAGCGTATGGGCCAGCACCGCCTCCCGAAAACCCGCAACCGGCAACGCATTTCCGCCCTCACCCTGACCGCCGGGGGTGCCTTACTGCTCTCCGGCACCGTCGCCCACGCGGCGCCCTCCACCCCGGCCCCCGGGGCCAAACCGTCCCTGGAACAGGTACAGCGCGAGGTCGACGCCCTGTACGAAGAGGTGGAGGTCGCCACCGAGCAGCAGAACGGACTCCAGGAGCGCCAGCAGCAGCTGGAGGCCCAGGCCGGCACCTTCCAGCAGCAACTGGCCGACCAGCAGGCGAAGATCAACACCGTGCACGAGTCGCTCGCCACGGTGGCCGGGGAGCAGTACCGCACCGGCGGCATCGACCCCACGGTCAAGCTGATGCTCAGCTCCAGCCCCGAGGACTACCTCGGCCGGGCCGGCCTCCAGGAGGCCGCCACCGCCGACCAGTCCGCCACCCTGGTCCGGCTCCAGGCCGACCAGCGCAAGATCGACCAGCTGCGCACCGAGACCGCCGCCCGGCTCGCCGAACTCGACGGCAACCGGGCCCAGTTGGCGGCCAAGAAGACCGAGGTGCAGGCCAAGCTCGCCAAGGTGCAGGGCATCCTGAACGGCCTCAAGGCGGACGAGCGGGCCAAGGTCCTGCGCGAGAACCAGCAGGCTGCCGCCGCCGCACAGCAGGCCGCCTCCCGCGGCACCAACCGTTCCGACGCCCCGGGCAGCAACGGCGAGGGCGCCTCCGGCACCCCGCAGTCCGCCCCGGCGGCCCCGTCCGCCGGCCGGGCCAAGGACATCCTGGCGTTCGGCTACGCCCAGCTCGGCAAGCCGTACGTCCGGGGTGGCGTCGGCCCGAGCGGCTTCGACTGCTCCGGACTGACCGTCACCGCGTACGCGGCGGCCAATATCAAGATCCCGCGCACCTCACAGGACCAGTACCGGATCGGCACCAAGATCTCCCGGGACCAGCTGCAACCCGGTGACCTGGTGTTCTACTACCCGGACATCCACCACGTGGGCATCTACGCGGGCGACGGCAAGCTGCTGCACGCCCCCCGTACCGGCAAGAACGTCGAGGTCGTCCCGCTCGACAGCATGCCGTACGCGGGCGCGGTCCGGGTCTGACCCGGGCCCCGGCCGGAGCGGGACGTCGGCCGGTCCGACGTCCCGCTCCGGCCGGGTGGCCGTACGGAGGCGGGACCGGTCCTCAGGACAGCCCCGAACCCTCCTCGCGCGCCACCTCCTCCGCCTCCACGGCGGACCGCTCCTCGCGCAGCCGCACCACGTGCCGGCGGCGGGCCACCACGCAGTACGCCGAGGCCGCGCTCGCCACGAACGACACCGCGCCGATCCACGGCCGGTCGAGGACGTGCCCGGCCAGATGGTCCAGCGAGTACCGCCCCGCACCGGACACGCCCAGCGCCAGCCCGGTCGCGCCGAGGAACGCCGGGTACTCGTAGCCGCCGGACGTCATGAAGAAGCCCGCCGGGGCGTGCACCGCCACCGCCCCCGCCATGGTGCCGGCCACCACCGCACCGGCCGCCGGCGTCGCCAGCCCGGCCACCAGCAGCGCGCCGCCACCCGCTTCGCCGAGGCCCGCCGCCAGGGCGTTCTGCCGCCCCGGGTGGAAGCCCATGTGCTCCATCGCCTTGGCGGTGCCCTCCAGGCCGGCGCCGCCGAACCAGCCGAACAGTTTCTGGGTGCCGTGCGCGATCAGCACCCCGCCCACAGCGCCGCGCAGGGCCAGCAGACCGAGATCCTTGCGGTTCAGACACATGTCGAATCCTCGTTCCAGCGGAGGGTGGTCCGGCTTCCATCCCAGCCGAAAGGGCGAGCCGGCTCGACTCGGGACCGCCATCCGGGCGAATATCGAAGCAGTGAGGAGTGGAGTCCCGATGACCCGGCGGCAACCCGAGTACCGGCTGGGCGGCGGCACGATCACCGACCGCGAGGCCTTCTACACCGCCCTGGGGGCGGCCCTGAACGGCCCCGGCGGCTACTACGGCGGGAACCTCGACGCGCTCGCCGACTGCCTGCGCGGCGGCTTCGGCCCCACGCCCCCGTTCACCCTGGTCTGGCGGGACGCCGGCATCGCCCGCAGCCACCTGACCGGCACGGTCTTCCTCGGCGAACGCGCCCTGAGCTACTTCGACGCGATCCTCGACACACTCCGCGCCGGAGGCGTGGCGGTCGATCTGCGGTAAATCGCCCCGGTCATGCTTGCCCCATGTTCGTCTTCAACCTGAGCAGCGCTTTCATCGCCTTCTTCGCCGTCGTCGGTCCGCCCAAGGTCCTGCTGTCCTTCGCCCGGCTCGCCTCCACCCGCACCACCGGGGAGCTGCGCAGGCTGGCCGCCTGGAGCACGATCATCTCCGCCGTCGTCGGCCTGCTGCTCGCCTTCAGCGCGGACTTCGTCACCTCGCTGTTCCACATCTCCGACCAGTCCCTGCAACTGGCCGGCGGCGCGATCTTCTTCATCTACGCCCTCGCGCTGGTCCTGGGCATCCACCTCGGCGGCGGCGACGAGGACACCGAGCACCTGCCCAACCCGCTGGTGGACGGCATCCGCGAGCTGCTGCTGCCCTACATCGCGAGCCCGCTCGCGGTGACGGCGGTGCTGGTGGGCTCGCTCGCCAAGAACGACTGGGGCTGGCGCGTCACCGTCGCCGGGGCGTACATCGCCGTCGTGGTGATCAACTACGTCTGTGTGGCGCTGCTCGCCCCGCTGATGCAGCGCACCCACCGCACCTCGCTGGAGGTGCTCTCCCGGCTGCTCGGCCTGCTGCTGGCGGCGGTCGGCGTGGAGCTGTTCCTGACCGGCCTGGCGGGCCTGGGCCTGCACCTGCCCGACGGGCACTGAGCCCGCCCGGCGGGCGCCGCGGCGGTCCGGCTCAGCCGGCGGCCAGCAGCTCCAGGACCTCGCCGATCCGCGCCCGGACCAGCGGGTCGGCGGCCAGGCCGTCCGGGCCGACGTCCTTGCGGTCCAGCGGGACCCGGACGCAGGCGTCCGCCACGAGGGCGGCGCCGGTGTAGCGGAGCACGGTGCCCAGCGCGGCCTCGGCACCCTGGCCCCGGCCCGGTGCGGCGGCGTTGATCCAGCCGACCGGCTTGTCCGAGATCTCGATCCCGCCGACCGTCCAGTCCAGCAGGTTCTTGAACGAGCCCGGCAGCGTGCCGGCGTACTCGGGGGTACAGATCAGCAGCGCGTCGGCGGCCTCGATGGCGGCCCGCAGCTCGACGACCGGCTCCGGCAGCGGGTCGGTGTCGTGGTCGGGGTTGAAGTGCGGCAGTCCGGCCAGCCCGGTGTAGTACGTCGTGGTGACGGACTCCGGCGCCACTGCGGCGGCGGTGCGCAGCACGGTCTCGTTGGTGGAGCCCGCGCGCAGGCTGCCGGGGATCAGGAGGACGTGACGGTTGATCGGCATGGCGATGAACCTACCGGCCGCTGCCGGAGCGTGTCCCACCACGTGCGTGCCCGGTCCGGGCCCGGCACTCTACGGCGCGACCACCGGCCGCCAGGGCACCGGGCTGGAGAGGATCATCGAGCTGGCCGGCTGGCCGTAGCCGCCGAGGCGGTCGATCAGCGCCTCGAAATCGGCCATCGCGGGCACCGCGACCAGCAGCACGCAGCAGGCCCCGCCGGTGACCCGGTGCAGTTGGAGCACCTCGGGCCAGCGGGCCACCGCCGGATCGCGCAGCACGCAGCGGGGGCCGTAGCACTGGAGCTGGACCAGCGCGGTGATCGGCAGCCCGGCCCGGGCGAGGTCGACGTGGGCGTGGTACCCGGTGATCACCCCGTCGGCCTCCAGCCGGCGCACCCGCTCGGCGACGGCGGGTGCGGACAGGCTCACCCGGCGGGAGAGTTCGTTGTAGGAGAGCCGGGCATCGGCCTGCAGCTCGGCGAGCAGGCGGCGGTCGACGGCGTCCATGGCGGCTCCCGGCGGGTGGGTCGAGTGGCTGGATCCCGCTGTTTTGCGATCGTAAGGAGGACCGACGGAAAGACCTCTTGAACGATAAGCACGGATGCGGTTGCCGTGCCCGAAGCCCATTCAAGAACGGGCAGGGACCGCCGCACAATGGGGCCCCCGGCGGCGTCCGGGTCACCAGGAGGGATCACGATGGGGCACGACACGGTGGAAACACCCAACCTGTCGTTCGGTCGGGACGGGGAGCCGGGTCGAGGCACCCCGTACGCCCGCTACGTACGGCTGGAGGAGCTGCACAGCCTGCAGCACCCGCGCAGCGAGGTGCCGGCCGAGCTGTCGTTCATCGTCACCACCCAGGTGATGGAACTGCTCTTCGACCTGCTGCGGCACGAGTGGACGCTCGCCCAGCGGGCGCTGCGCGAGGACGACCTGCCGGCCGCGCTGGCCGCGCTGCGGCGCGGCACCCACGTCCAGGACGTGCTGGTGGAGTCCTGGGACCTGCTGGCGACCATGACCCCGCAGGAGTTCAACGCCTTCCGCCCGGTGTTCGGCGAGGCCTCGGGCTTCCAGTCCTCGGCCTTCCTGCACCTGGAGTTCCTGCTGGGCAACAAGAACGCCGCCCTGCTGCGGATGTACGACGAGGCGCCGGGGACGCACGCCGAACTGACCGCGGCGCTGCGCTCCCCCGGCCTCTACGACGACGCGCTGGCGCTGCTCGCCCGGCGCGGCCTGGCGCTGCCGGTCGGGCCCGCCGAACCGTCCGAGCAGCGGTACCGGGCCGAGCCTGCGGTGGAGGCGGCCTGGCGGCGGGTCTACACCGAGCCCGGGTTCGCCGACCTGAAGGCGCTCGCCGAGGCGCTGCTGGACGTCGCCGAGCGGGTGACCCGCTGGCGCCGGCGCCACCTGGCGGCGGTGAAGCGCTCGATGGGCGCCAAGCCGGGCTCGGGCGGCTCCAGCGGCCTCGCCTGGCTGCGCAGGTCCGCCGAGCAGGACGTGTTCCCGGAGCTGTGGACCGTCCGGGACGAGCTGTGACGACGGAACCGACGGTGCTGCCGGGGCTGACGGAGCCGGAGAGAAAGGGACCCGCCGTGATCACGCGCGAGGAGTGCGCGGCGCTGGACGCCGCCGACCCGCTGGCGGACTTCCGCCGGGAGTTCGCCCTGCCCGAGGGCGTCGTCTACCTGGACGGCAACTCGCTCGGCGCGCTGCCGGCCGGCACCCCCGAGCGGGTGCGGCGGGTGGTCGAGCAGGAGTGGGGCCGGGAGCTGATCCGCAGCTGGAACGACGCGGGCTGGTTCGAGCAGCCGTACCGGCTGGGCCGACGGATCGCGCCGCTGGTCGGGGCCGAACCGGACGAGGTGGTGGTCTGCGACACCACCTCGGTGAACCTGTTCAAGGTGCTCGCGGCGGCGCTGCGGCTGCGCCCCGGCCGCCGCACCGTGCTCGGCGACGGCGCGGCCTTCCCGACCGACCTGTACATCGCCGAGGGCGTGACCGGCCTGGTCGAGGGCGCCCGCAGCGTGCTGGTCGCGCCGGAGGAACTGGACCGGCACCTGGACGGCGAGGTCGCCGCCGTCGTCCTCTCCCATGTGGACTACCGGACCGGCGAGTTGCTGGACCTGCCCGGGATCACCGCCCGGGTGCGGGCCGCGGGCGCCCTGATGATCTGGGACGTCTGCCACTCGGTGGGCGCACTGCCGGTCGAACTCGGCGCCGGCGGCGCGGACTTCGCGGTCGGCTGCACCTACAAGTACCTGAACGGCGGCCCCGGCTCGCCCGCCTTCCTGTACGTGGCGCGGCGGCACCAGGCCGCCGCCGCCCAGCCGTTGAGCGGCTGGTTCGGGCACGCCCGCCCGTTCGCCTTCGAGCCCGGGTACGACGCCAGGGCGGGCATCGGGCGGTTCCTGACCAGCTCGCCCTCGCTGCTCGGCCAGGCCGCGCTGGAGGCGAGCCTGGACGTCTGGGAGCGCGCCGACCTGGGCGCGGTGCGGGCGAAGAGCCTGGCGCTGACCGATCTGTTCGTCGCCCTGGTGGAGGGGCTGGACGGGATCGAGGTGGCCACCCCGCGCGAGCACGCCCGGCGCGGCAGCCAGATCGCCCTCCGGCACGCCGACGGCTACCCGGTGGTGCAGGCGCTGATCGCACGCGGGGTGATCGGGGACTTCCGCGCCCCGGACCTGATGCGCTTCGGCTTCACCCCGCTCTATCTCACGTACACGGACGTCTGGGACGCGGCCCGGCACCTGGCCGGGGTACTGGAGTCCGGCGAGTGGCGGCAGGAGCGGTTCGGCCGGCGCGGCGAGGTCACCTGAGGGCGGGATCACCCTCGCCGCCCGCACCCTGGGCCCGGCCGGGCCGGTGGCCTGCCGCGCGTGGGCGGGGCTGGTGCGACTCCGGCCGGGGTTCGGCGGCGGTGAACCTGGGCAGGCTGATATTTGACTGGTCATCATACTGCAGGAGGGGACGCATGGACCTGGAACTCGGCCCGCTGATGCCCGGACCTGCCGAGCTGATCGTCGGTCTGGTCTGCTTCTTCCTGCTGTTCTGGCTGCTGGGCAGGCTGCTGCTACCGCGGGCGGAACGGGTGCTGGCCGAGCGGCGGGATGCCATCGAGGGGCGCACGGAGCGGGCCGAGGCCATCCGGGCCGAGGCCGAGCGGACCCTGGACACCTGCCGGCAGGAGCTGGCGGACGCCCGGCACGAGGCCGCGCGGATCCGCCAGGAGGCCACCGGGCAAGGTGCGGCGATCATCGCGGCGGCCCGCGAGGAGGGCATCCGCGAGCGCGACCGGCTGGTCGCGGAGGCGGGCGCCCGGATCTCCGTGGACCAGGCGCTCGCGGCGGTCTCGCTCCAGGCGGAGGTCGGCGAGCTGGCGGTCGAGCTGGCCGGACGGGTGGTCGGCGAGCCGCTGGCCGCCGTCGCCGCCCGGCGCGGCACCGTGGAGCGGTTCTTCGACGAGCGCTGAGCCGGAGCCTCGGCGCCCCTCGGGTACCTGCCGCGAGGACCGGCGTCCCGTCGTCGCGGGGTACGGGTCCTCGCCCCGCCGGGCAGAAGGCGGCTCTGGCGGGGCGCAGGGAACTCAGCGGTCCGTCAACACACGGGCTTGGGCCTCGACGGCATGCTCTGCATGTCGCACACCGCCTTCGGGTTGTAGTAGGCGGCGGCGCTGCCCGCCGTGCCGGCGCCGATCCCGATCAGCGCGACGAGGACGCCGGCCGCGACGGCCGCCCGGTGCTTGCGGGTGCGGGTGGTGGTACGAGCCACAGACGGTCCCTCTCCATGGGCCGGCGCCGGATCGATCGGCGCCGACAAGCGGTGAAGCGGCCCCTCCGGTGAGGGGCGACGGACCGAGGATCACCCGTCCGGACCGAGAGCGGGAGGTCATGCCGCGCCCTTGCCGACCCGGCGAATCCATGCCGCGGGGCCGACAGGCTCGACCGACCCCTGGTGATCGCGCGACACCACGATGAACAATCGTTGACGTGGACCCCTCCGGCGCTCTCCGTGACTTCCTGCTCTCCCGCCGGGCCCGGCTGCGGCCCGACGACGTCGGGTTGTCCGGCCACGGGCCGAGGAGAGTCGCCGGGCTGCGCCGCGAGGAGGTAGCCGAACTGGCGGCCGTCAGCCTGGAGCACTACATCCGGCTCGAACGCGGCCACGCCTCACAGGTGTCGGACGCCGTCCTCGACGCCGTCGCCGACGCCCTCCGGCTGAGTCCGGGCGAACGCCGGTACCTGCACAGCCTCGCGCGGCCGCCCGCCGGACACGAGAAGACGAGCCGCGCCGGCGTCCGGCCCAGTGTGCAGCACGTCCTCGACTCGATGATCGACACACCCGCCTACCTGGTCGGCCCGGGCGGCACCGTACTGGCCTGGAACCGGCTGGCGTCCGCGGTCTTCGCCGACTTCTCCCGGATCCCCGCCGGGCAGCGGACCGTCGGGCGGCTGGTCTTCACCCACCCCCGCGCCCGGCGCCTCTACGCCGACTGGGAGGCGAAGGCCCGCGAAGCCGTCTCCTACCTGCGGACCGAGACCGGAAAGCGGCCGCATGACCCGGCCCTCGCCGACGAGATCCGGCAGCTGACCGCCCGGAGCGAGGACTTCCGCCGGCTCTGGTCCGAACAGCTCGTCCTCGAAACCACGCACTCGACCGTCCGTCTGATCTGCCCGCCGTTCGGCCGGCTGGAGCTCTCCTGGGAGACCCTCCGGCTGACCGACAGCCCCGACGAGGTCGTACTCGTCTACACGGCCGCCCCCGGATCCCCCTCCGCCGAGGCGCTGCGCACACTGTCCCGCGCCGCCGGCATCACCCCGGCACCGGCCGACCGGCGCCCGCGGGGATGCTGAGCGCCGGGCCCGGCCGGATACGACGACGGTCAGGCGGCCCGGTTCGGGAACCGGGCCGCCTGACCGTCGTTCAGTACTGTCGAGCCGCCGGACAAGCCCTAGCTGTGGCGTCCGCGGCGACGGGCGGCCAGGACGGCCAGACCGCCGAGGCCCAGCAGGCCGACACCGGCCAGGCCGAAGACGACCGGCGCGTTGCCCGCTCCGGTCGACGGAAGCTCACCGCCACCACCGGGGTGGTGGCTGTTCGAGTGGTGGCCGCTCGGGTGGTGGCTGGTCGGCGCGGGGCTCGACGAGGTCGGGGACGCGCTGTGGGACGCGCTGTGAGACGGGCTGTGGGACGCGCTCGGCGAGGTCGGGGAGGACGACGGCGAGGTCGGCGACGAACTGGGCGACGTCGGGGAGGACGACGGCGAGGTGGGGGACGCGCTCGGCGACGTCGGGGAGGACGACGGCGAGGTCGGCGACGCGCTCGGCGACGTGGTGCAGTCCGGCAGGTCCCCGTCGAACGGGTAGCTGTGGATCTCGTAGCCGCCGCTGCCGGTCTGGATCAGGTTGCCCGCCAGGTACACCCGCCCGTTGAGACCGGGGGTGGCGATCGTGGTCGTGCCGCCCACGTTGCCCGCCATGACCGAGCCCTGGAACTGCGCGCTCCCCAGGATCTGCGCGTTGGTGGAGGTGGGGAAGTTCCACATCAGCTTGGAGCGCATGTCGGTGGTCGGGTCGCCCGGCAGACCGGTACCGGTGTAGGTGTTGATGATGGCGTTGTCCGACAGCATGTTGACGACGACGGTGGCGCCGGCCGGGATGTTGTTGAAGACCAGCCCGATCTGCTGGGTGGCCGTGCCCAGGTTTCCGGTGACGTTGAAGACCTGCCGCATGCTGGTCCCGTCACCGGTGAAGGTCGCCTCGCTGTTGGTGACCGCGACCGTGCCGGTCGCGGTGGCCTGGCCCGCGCAGGTGGAGGCCTCCTCGATCTGGGAGAGCACCGCCTGGTAGGGCGCGGCGGCGTTCGGGTCCTTGATCGCCTGACCGGTGGGGTCGATGTTGACGATCCCGGAGAGCGTGCCGGCGTAGCGGAGGTTGCCGAACGCCGGGCCGGTGGAGTCGCTGCCGCCGATCAGGATCTGGTTGCCGGTGACCACGTCGACGTTGCCGCCGACGGTGACGAAGTCGCTGCCGTTGGGCGGCACGACGCGCGAGCCGACGCCCACGACGCCCATGTTGAAGGCGCCGCCGCCCTGGCTCTTGTCGACGGTCAGGTTCCCCAGGGTGACGATCTTGCCCTCGGCCTCGGCGGCGCGGCCGTTCACGGTGTAGTTGCCACCGGTGAAGATGTTGATCGTGGAGTCCCGGCCGGTGAAGTCGCCGTTGTTCGGCGGCGGCCAGGTGGCCGGGCAGTCGGGCCCGGTGCAGGCGCCCAGCGGCGGCGCCAGCGGGGCGGCCGAACCGACCGTCAGCACCGCGGCCATCGGCAGCACGGCGAGCGTGGTGGCCACCGCCACCCGAACGGCCCGACGCCTGCGGGCCGTCGGCGGACTTTTCACGGCGGTCGTTCTGTGATCCGGCGTACCGGTGCCCTGACCCATCGACACATTCCTCCGCACATGGAAAAGGGCAGGCCTCACAACTCCTGCCACGTTTTCGTCCGATCACCGGGTAATCCCGGCCGATCCGGGACATCCAACCCCAAATCGGACTATCTATACCCTACAGACCATCAGGCGTGATATGGAAATCATCCGGCCGGCGCAGCGGCCCCGTCCTTTCGCCGACCCCGCTAGGTTGGGAAGCATGACTTCCGAGGACCTGGACCAGAACGCCCCGCTCGCCGCCGTCGCGGCCAGCGCCGACGTCCTGCGGCACCCCGAGGCCGGCGAGCACCTGCTCACCGCCGTCGAGCTCGAGCGCGCCGCGCGCTTCCGGCACGAGTCGGGACGGGTGGACTTCACCGCCGCGCACATCCTCGTCCGGCTCTGCGCCGCCCGGCTGCTCGGCGTCCCGGCCGCCGGGCTGACCCTGGCCCAGAACTGCCCGGACTGCGGGAAGGGCGACCACGGCAAGCCGTACCTGCCGGACCACCCGGGCGTGGAGGTGAGCCTCTCGCACACCAAGGGCGTGGTCGCGGCCGCCGCCGGACATCAGCCGGTCGGCGTCGACGTCGAGCTGTCGACGCGCGGCGGATCGCTTCTCCCGGTCGCCCAACGGGTACTCGCCCCGGCAGAGTTGCGCCTGGTCGAGGCGCACCCGGAGCCGGATCGGGCGTTCCTGCGGCTCTGGGTACGGAAGGAGTCGCTGATCAAACTCGGCCGGACCAGCCTGGACACCCTCGCCGCCGTCGACCTCTCCGCCCTGCCGCTCGACGTCCCTCCGGGTGCGCCGCTGCGCAGCCGCTACCAGGACCTCCACCTGCTCGACTGGGCCGACGAGGACCTGGGCGGCGCGGCCGTCTCGGCCGTGAGCACCGTCGCGCCGCGGGTGGTCGCGCTGACGCCGCCGACGGCCCGCTGAACAGCCCGCGAAGGACGGCCACCCGACCGGCGGGGCCCCGGATAAGCGGTGTTAGCGTGCGTGCTCAGGGCTTCGGAACCGGACGCCCCGGCTGCCCGCGCCGGGTGTGCCCGTCGCGCAGCCCGACGTCGGATTAAGGGTGTCCCCGCCATGGCCAAGTTCCTGCTGAGCCTGCACGTCCTCGCCTCGGTGCTGTTCATAGGCCCGGTCGCGGTGGCCGTCAGCATGTTCCCCCGCCGGGCCAGGGCCGCGCTCGCCGGCGGGCCCGACGGGGCGGCCGACGCGGGCGTGCTGCGGGTACTGCACCGGATCACCCAGGTCTACGCGCTGCTGGGGATCGCCGTCCCGGTGATGGGCATCGGCGTCGCCCAGGTGATGGACGTGCTCGGGCAGTCCTGGATGATCGTCTCGATGGTGCTCACGGCCCTCGCCGCGCTCTCGCTGCTGCTGTTCGTGCTGCCCGCACAGCAGGCGGCGGTGGACGCGCTCGACCTCGGCGCCGAAGACCCGGAACACGGCAAGGCCGTGCAGGGGCTGCGCCTGCTGCCGATGACGGCCGGGGTGTTCAACCTGCTCTGGGCGGTGGTCGTGGTCCTGATGATCATCCGGCCGGGCTCGACCACGGGCGTCTGAGAACGCCACGGTTCGGCCACTGCGGTCCGGTCTCCCGGTAGTACCGTCCTGGCATGACGACGGCGGAGACCGGAACCGGTACGGGCGTGGGGGCGCTGCTGCGCGGCTGGCGCGAGCGGCGGCAGCTCAGCCAGCTGCGACTGGCCCTGCGGGCCGACTCCTCGGCCCGGCACATCAGCTTCATCGAGACCGGCCGGTCCCGGCCCAGCCAGGAGATGGTGCTGCGGCTCGCCGAGCACCTGGACGTCCCGGTACGGGAACGCAACACGCTGCTGCTGGCGGCCGGTTACGCCCCGCACTACCCGGAGACCCCGCTCGACGACCCGGCGATGGACGCCCTGCGCGGCGGCATGGAGCGGCTGCTGGCCGCACACGACCCGTACCCCGCCCTGGTCGTCGACGGCGTCTTCCGGGTGCTGGCGGTCAACCGCTCGCTCGGCGTCCTGCTCGACGGGGTCGCCCCCCGGCTGCTGGCACCGCCGCTCAACGCGATGCGGATCACCCTGCACCCCGAGGGGCTGGCACCGCGGATCGCCAACCTGCGGCAGTGGCGGCGGCACCTGCTGGAACGGATGGAGCGCCAGATCGAGCTGGTCCGCTCGGCGCCGCTGCGGGCGCTGTACGAGGAGGTCAGCGCCTACCCCGAGCCCGCGAACCGGCTGCTGGACGACACCGACGAGGACATCGCCGAGCTCTTCCCGTTCGCGCTGCCGCTGCGGGTGGCGTACCGGGGGCGGGTGCTGTCGTTCCTCTCCACCGTCGCGACCTTCAACACCCCGATGGACGTGACCGTCTCCGAGCTGGCCATGGAGACCTTCCTGCCGGCCGACGCGCAGACCGCGGCGGTGCTCCGGGAGGCGGCGCCCCCGGAAGCGGTGCCCCGGGCGTAGCGCGGCCTGGTCAGCGGGAGAGCGCACCGGTCCGGCGCAGGGCGGTGAACTGCAGGGCTCCGAACAGGGCCACGACGGCGGCCTGCAGCGGGATCCAGACCAGCCCGGTGGTGGTCGGCTCCAGCCAGGCCGCCATCGCCACCAGGCTGAGCACCACCCAGGCCAGGTTGATGTCGATCACCGCCAGCACACCGAGCCGCGGCGGTCGCCGGCGGGCGGCCAGGACGCCGACCGCGGCACCGAACACCGCCAGGACGGCGCCGAGGCCGAGCAGGGTGGCGCGGCCTGCGCCGAGCAGGTCACCGAGCTGTCCGGGAAAGGCCAGATAGGCGAGGCCGTTGCCGCCGCTGACCACCGCGTCCAGGGCCAGGAAGCCGCGCAGGGCCTTCCACGGGGCGTCGACGGGGGTGAGGGCGGTACGGCCGCCGGGCAGGGTGTTCGCGGACATGGCGGATCAACCTCCGGGAGGAGTCGGGGCAGGGGGCCGGGGCCCGGCGCCGCGTTCGGCACCGGGTGCTCCCCACCCTGCCCGGCCGGCCGCCGGCCGTCGATTACCTCCGAGGTCATGCACCTCCGAGGTCATGGCCCACCGGGTCAGGCGTACGGCCCGGTGCGCCGAAGCGGTACGCCCCCCTCGGGCGCCGCCCGGCCCCCGGGGCGGGCCGGGTGGGCCGGGCCTCCGGCGTCCGCCAGGCCGAACAGCCGGGCGGCGTTGTCGTGGCAGACGGCCCGCAGCCACTCCTCCCCCAGGCCCGGCCGGGCCAGCGCGTCCAGCTGGTGAACGTACCGGTACGGAATGTTGGGGAAGTCGCTGCCGAGCAGGACCTGCTCCCGCAGGCCCCGCAGGCGCGGCAGTTCGGCGACCGGGAACGGGGTGTCGCGCTCGGCGAAGTCGGTGAACGCGATGGTGGTGTCGAGGCGGGCGCCGGGGTGGCGCTCGACGAGGTCGAGGAAGTCGGTGTACTCGGGCATGCCCAGGTGGGCGACCACCAGGTTGAGCCGGGGGTGGCGGGCGAGCACCCGGCCGACCGGACCGGGGCCGGTGTACTTGCCGGGGACGGGACCGGAGCCGCAGTGGGTGACCACGGGGGTGCCGGTCTCGGCGAGCAGGCCCCAGACCTCGTCGAGCAGCCGGTCCGCCGGGTCGTACCCGCCGACCTGGAGGTGCGCCTTGAACACCCGGGCCCCGTCCGCCAGGGCCCGTGCCACATAGCCGGGCGCGCCGGGCTCGGGGAAGAAGGTCGCGGTGTGCAGGCAGTCCGGGGTGCGGGCGGCGAAGTCGGCGGCCCAGGCGTTGAGCCAGCCGGCCATGCCCGGCTTGTGCGGGTAGAGCATCGAGGTGAACGCCCGGACGCCGAAGTCCCGCAGCCGCTGGACGCGTTCGGCCTCGTCCTCGCGGTAGGTGATCGGCCAGGGCCGGTCCACCAGCGGGCCGGCCCGATCGAAGTACGCCCAGACCTTGTCGAGGACGTTCTTCGGCATGAAGTGGGTGTGGACGTCGATCAGGCCGGGCAGGCCGAGGCCCTGCCAGAAGGCGCGGACCTCGGCCGCCTCCGCGCGCCGCCCGCCGGGGCCTTCCGGCCGCCCGGCGGTGGCGGCGCTCACGCGGGTACCGGACGGGCGCGGTCGATGATCGTCCCGACCGCGAGGCCGGCGGGCAGGGTGCCGAAGGCGGCGCCGTGGTCACCGCCGAGGCGGGAGGCGCAGAACGCGTCGGCCACCTCCGGACTGCCGTGGCGGACCAGCAGCGCGCCCTGGAAGGCCAGCGCCATCGACTCGACCAGCCGGCGCGTCCGGTACTCCAGGTCCGCCGTGTCCCCGAGCTGCTTGCGGAGTCCGGCGACGGCCGCGTCGAGCCGGCGGTCCGCACCGGCGGCCGCGTCCAGTTCGCCGAAGAAGGCCTCGACCGTCTCCGGGTGCTTGGCCATGGCCCGCAGCGCGTCCAGGGCGGCGACGTTGCCGGAGCCCTCCCAGATCGAGACCAGCGGCGCCTCCCGGTAGAGCCGGGGCATACCGGACTCCTCGACGTAGCCGTTGCCGCCGAGGCACTCCAGCGCCTCGGCGGCGTGCGCCGGACCGCGTTTGCAGACCCAGTACTTGGCGACGGCCAGCCCCAACCGCCTTACCAGCTCCTCGGTTTCGTCCCCGGCGAGGGCCCGGTCGGTGGACCGGGCAAGGCGCATCGCGACGGTGGTGGCCGCCTCGGACTCGACGACCAGGTCGGCGAGCACATTGCGCATCAGCGGCTGGTCGATCAGCTCCTTGCCGAACGCCCGCCGGTGGAGGGCGTGCTGGACCGCCCGGGTGGCGCCGAGGCGCATGCCGGAAGCGGCGCCGATGGTGCAGTCGAGCCTGGTCATGTTGACCATCTCGATGATGGTCCGCACACCCCGGCCCTCCTCACCGACCAGCAGGCCGACCGCGCCGTCGTACTCGATCTCGGCGGAGGCGTTGGACTTGTTGCCCAGCTTGTCCTTGAGCCGCTGGAGGAGCAGGCGGTTGCGTCCGCCGTCCGGGAGCACCCGCGGCAGCATGAAGCAGCTGAGACCGCCCGGCGCCTGGGCCAGCGTCAGGAAGAGGTCCGACATCGGGGCGGAGGTGAACCACTTGTGGCCGGTGAGCCGGTAGGTGCCGTCGGCGTGCGGGGTGGCGGTGGTGGTGTTGGTGCGGACGTCCGAGCCGCCCTGCTTCTCCGTCATCGACATGCCGGCGATCAGGCCGCGCTTGCCGTGCGGCTCGCGCAGCCCGAAGTCGTACTCGGTGGCGGCCAGCAGCGGCTCCAACTCGCCCGCCAGGGCCGGGTTCGCGCGCAGGGCCGGCACCGAGGCGTAGGTCATCGAGATCGGGCAGGTGTGGCCGGCCTCGACCTGGCTCCAGACGAAGAACTTGGCGGCCCGGGCGGTGTGCGCGCCCGGCCGTTCGTCGCGCCAGGGGGCGGCGTGCAGGCCGTGGCCGACGGCGGTGCGCATCAGTTCGTGCCAGGCCGGGTGGAACTCGACCTCGTCGATCCGGTGGCCGAAGCGGTCGTGGGTACGCAGCACGGGCGGATTCTCGTTGGCCAGCCGGCCCCACTCGGCGGCCTGCTCGGAGCCGGCCAGGCGGCCGAGTTCGCGCAGTTCGGGTTCGGCCCAGCCGGCGCCGGCCCGGTGCAGGGCGGCGAGCAGGGACGGGTCGGCGGCGGTGTCGTGTCCGTACGGCAGGGGCACCTGGTTGGTGACCTCATGCGTCGCTGTCATCGCGTCCTCCCAGGGCACGCAGGGTGAAGGAGACCAGGGCCGGGACCACCTCGGGCACGGTGCCGGAGGTGGCGGCTTCGGGGGTGGCGGCTTCAGCGGCTGCGGGGGCAGCGGCTTCAGGGGCTGCCGCGAGTGGGCCGGCCAGTGCCTCGGCGACCGCGCCGACCAGCGCGGCGGCGGTCAGCTCCGGCTCCTGGCGGGGCAGTTGGCCGGCCGCCACGGCGGCGGCGATCTCGGTGGCGATCACGTCGCGGAAGGCCCGCCGGAACACCAGCCGTTCGGCGTCCACGACGGCGTCGGCCGGCTCGACCAGCAGCGCGTAGGCGAGTACGGGCGCGCGCAGGGCGCGGGTCGCGAAGGTCTCGACCACGGCGGCGATCCGCTGTCGCGGGGTCTCCCGGCAGGCGACGGCGGCGGTGACGGCGGCGATCTCGCGGGTGACCACCCGACGGAACAGTTCGACGGACAGCTCGGCCTTGCCGGCGAAGTGCTGGTACAGGCTCCCGGTGGCGATCCCGGTGCGGTCCGCCACGGCGGCCATCGAGCAGCCGCCGTAGCCGCGCTCGGCGAGCAGCCCGACGGCGGCCTGCAGTACGGCCTCGCGCTGGGCGTCCAGGCGGGCTTGTACGGCGGGCGTGCGACGGTAGGCCATAGAAGTATTGAAGCACTGATTCACCGCTTCGGGGAGGGGTGCGCCCTGTGCGCCCGCGTACGCTCCACCCCGCGCGCCCACGGGAAGGGGCCGCCCGCCGGCCCGGTGCCGACGGGTGACCCCTTCGTGTGCGCCGTCCCGCTACGGGCGGTGACGCTCCAGCTTCAGACCCTCCGCGTCCAGCTCACCGAACGGCGGGATCCGGTGGCTCTGGGCGAGGGAGCGGGCGGTGGCCGGGTCGGCCAGCCCGGCCCACTCCAGCACCTTGGCGGTGGCCGCCGCCGAGTCGTCGGCCGTCAGCTTGCCGATGTTGGAGCCGTGGTTGCCGCCGGGCACGGTGTAGACGTAACTGTCCTCGCTGCCCCGGCCGAGGTGGAACGGCTCGGCGCCCCACGGGTCGTTCTGCCCGTAGACGAAGATGATCCGCTCGGCGGAGCGCTTCACCCAGCGGTCGATGTCAGACATCGCGGACGGGTCGAAGCGCATCGGGATGTTCTTCGGCACGTAACTGCGCGGCGAGTACAGCTCCTTGAAGTCGTAGTGCTGCACGCCCTTGAGGTGCGGGACGTCGAAGCCGGGCGAGCCCAGCTCGGTGCCCGCCTGGTAGTAGTACGCGGTGTACTTGGCGAGCGACTGGTCGCTGTTGCCGGTGATGCCGGACTGGGCGTCGAACCAGGCGTACAGCTGGTCGTCGGTCGCGGTGGCCGCCGCCGGGACGGTCGCGCAGTCCGCCTCGGTGCTGTACTGCCAGAACGCCCAGACGACGTCGAGCACGCCCGCCTCGTAGGCCCGGTCGGCGCTGCCGACGGTGGTGAAGGTGGAGCCGGCGGCGGCGTTGTCGGCCACGTAGCGGGCCTCCAGCCGGTCGCGGCGGACCAGGAGTTCGCGCTGGGCGGCGTTGAGCGCGGCGCGGCACTCCGGGGTCCCGACGTTGCGGAAGAACGCGGAGTAGGCGGAGTCCTCGCGGTTGTCGACGTCGTTCGGGGCGACGTACGCGATCGTGGCCGTCACGTCGTCCGGGTAGAAGCGGCGGTGGTAGACGGAGGACATGCCGCCCTTGCTGGCCCCGGTGGAGAGCCAGTCGCGGTGGTAGATCCGCTTCAGCGCGGTGATGATCCGGTGCGAGTCGGCCGCGGCCTGCCGGATCCCGGCCTTGGTCCAGTCGGCGGGCTCCGGGCGGGACGGCGTGAAGTAGCGGTACTCGATGGAGACCTGGTTGCCGTCGGTCAGCCGGGTCGGCTCGGTGCGCGAGGGGTTGGTCCCGAGGGTGTACCCGTTGGTGTAGAAGACGGTCGGGCGGTCGTCACCGCGGTGCAGCACGCTGAGCCGCTGCTGGAAGGTGCCCAGCCAGGGCCGGAAGTGGTCGATCGGCTGGGTGTAGGTGAGCAGGAAGTAGCGGTGGCCGGTGGTGGTGGGCTTCTCCTCCGTGACGGTCATCCCGGGGATCGCCGCCAGGCGGTCCTTGATGTCGGCGGAGGGGTTGTCGGCGGTGGCCGAGCCGACGGCGTCCGCCGCGGGGGCGTCCACGGCGGGGACGTCCGGGGCTCCCGTGCTCCGCGCGAGCGCGGGCGACGCCAGACCGAGGGCGAGCAGGGGTATCAGCAGAACGGCGACCAGCAGCCTTCTGAGCGTGGTGGACATCAACTCTCCATTGGGTCAACGGAACTGTTCGTCACTCTTCGGCAGGTCGAGCGATGGCCGTCCGGTAGACGGCCGAATGGGCCATCCGCCGGTAGCGGATGGCCCATCGGGAAGGGAGTCCTGGTCAGGGGCGCGGCAGGGTGCAGCCGGGGAGGGTGAGGTCGAGGCGGTTGCCGGACGCGAAGCAGGCCGGGATGCCGTAGGTCTGCTGGGCGTAGTTGATTCCCTGCCGGACCGTCACCGAACCGTTCTGGTCCACCTCGCACGGGTTGTTGACGGTGCAGTACTGACCGTCCTCGTTGCCCGTGTTGTTGACGGCCACGACCTGGCCGGTGCCGGCGTCGACCACGGGCGAGCCGGAGGTGCCGCCGATGGTGTTGCAGCTGGAGGTGTAACGGACCGAGTCCTTGAAGGTCCAGCCGCCCTCCTTCAACCGGTAGGCGAAGCCGTCGATCGAGCAGGAGTAGATCTTCTTCCAGTACCCGGAGACGACCTTGATCGAGGCGCCCTGCGCGGGGTGGCCGGCGGAGATGGTCAGCGGGGCGATCCCGTACTGCGACTGGATCGACGCATAGGTGGTGTTCAGCTGGTAGATCGACACATCGGTGTCGGTCATGGTGCCGTAGACCACCTTGGTCGCGCGGAGCGTGGCGAGGCTGCCGCCGGTGGAGCTGAGCAGCGAGAAGGTGCGGCTGGAGGCCTTGTTCACGACGACCTGGCCGGGGCCGGGCATACCGGACTCCAGGCAGTGGCCGTTGGACAGGACGAGCGCCGGGTCGTTCGCGGCCGAGCCGGGCAGCCGGACCAGGGAACCGGAACAGTTGCTGAGCGCCACCGTCCCGGCGAAGTTGACGGCGGCGGCGGCCTGCGCCTGCTGCCCCTGCGCGGCCACGGCCACGGCCTCGACCGCGGCTTCGGTGACGGTGGCGGCCGTGGCGCCGACCGGGGCCGGGGCGCTCGCGGCGGCGGGGGGCGCTCCGGCGAGGGCGGTGGCCCCGGCGAACAGGAGTGCGGTGAGTATGCCAGTGAGCGGCTTCTTCATGAGAGACCTCTCGTTGTGGGGGTGCACCAAAGCTGGCGCGGACATGACGTGTTGTCAAGAGTCCCGCCACAACGCCGAGGCCAGGGGAAGGGCGGGGTCCGACCGGCGCCGCGCACGCCCGCCCCCGCCAGCCGTCCCGTCCGTCAACTTCCGCTCCAGCAAAGGCGATCGAGTCCTACCTCAGGCCGGTGACCGCGCTGCGCCGCACCGGTGGCCCACCCCGCGCACCCGCCGCACCGCCCCGGCCCGCTCGCGCGACGGTCACTGGAGAACGGCTGAAGAAGCGCCGAAGAGACGTCGAACCGGTCAAGCCGATCGAACGACTGATCCAGCCAACCTGCCACGCAAAGCCGGTCGGCCACCGTACTGTGGCGGGATCGGCCGGGTGACCGTATGGGGGCTGGAGTGACGACCGAGTACCGAAGTGACGCACAGTCGGAGCCGACGGGAGGAGCGCGGCAGGGCGCGGCCGGCGCCGGCCGCCTGCTCGCCGTGAGCGATCTGCACGTCTCCTACCAGGAGAACCACGACCTGGTGGAGAAGCTGCAACCCTCCTCCCCCGACGACTGGCTGATCGTCGCCGGCGATGTCGCCGAGCTCACCACCTCGATCGAGTGGACCCTGGGCCTGCTCGCCGAACGCTTCGCCCGCGTGGTGTGGGCCCCCGGCAACCACGAACTGTGGACCCACCCCGACGACCCGGTGCAGCTGCGCGGTGTGGCCCGCTACGAGCACCTGGTGGAACTCTGCCGCGGCCTGGGCGTGGTGACCCCCGAGGACCCGTACCCGGTCTGGCGGGGCGCCGGCGGGCCGGTCACCGTCGCCCCCCTGTTCCTGCTGTACGACTACTCCTTCCGCGCGCCCGGCACGACCACCAAGGAGGAGTCCCTGGAGGCCGCCTACACCAGCGGTGTGGTCTGCGCGGACGAGCGGATGCTCCACCCCGACCCGTTCCCCGACCGCGACTCCTGGTGCCGCGAGCGCGTCCGGCTCACCGAGCAGCGGCTGGCGGCCTGCGATCCGGAGCTGCCGCTGGTGCTGGTCAACCACTACCCGCTGGTCCGCCACCCCACCGAGATCCTCTGGTACCCGGAGTTCGCCCAGTGGTGCGGCACCGAGCTGACGGCCGACTGGCACCGCCGCTTCAACACCGCCGCGATGATCTACGGCCATCTGCACATCCCGCGGGTGACCAGCTACGACGGCGTCCGCTTCGAGGAGGTGTCGCTCGGCTACCCGCGGGAGTGGCGCCGCCGCGGTCTGCCGGACCCGCTGCTGCGCCAGGTGTTCCCCGAGGCCGACTGAGCCGCTTCCCGCCGCGCCCGGTGCGGGCGCGGCGGGCGCGGCGGGCGCGGCGGGCGCGGAATCAGGTGTGGGTCACTCCGGCCCGGCCTGCGCCTTGGCCTCCGCCTCCTCGAAGGTCGCCGAGGCCTCCGGCCGGGCCAGCGTGACCACCAGCTCGCCGTCGCTCACCTCGGCGATCAGCGTGTCGCCCTCCTGCACGGTGCCCTCCAGCAGCAGGTTGGAGACCCGGTTGTCCAGCTCCGACTGGATGGTCCGGCGCAGCGGCCGCGCCCCGAACTCCGGCTGGTAACCCCGGTTCACCAGCCACTCCTTGGCCTGCTCGGTGACCTCCAGCCGCACGTCCTGCGCCTTCAGCCGGCGCCGGCTGCGCTCCAGCAGCAGGTCGACCACGGAGAGCAGGTCCTTCCGGGTGAGCGCATGGAAGACGATCACCTCGTCGATCCGGTTGAGGAACTCCGGGCGGAACTGCGAGCGCAGGTCGCGCATCAGCTCGTCCCTGATCTCGTCGACGTTGCCCGAGTGGTCGAGGATCCGCTGCGAGCCGATGTTGCTGGTCATGATGACCACGGTGTTGCGGAAGTCGACCGTACGCCCCTGGGCGTCCGTCAGCCGTCCGTCGTCCAGCACCTGGAGCAGCAGGTTGAAGACGTCCGGGTGGGCCTTCTCCACCTCGTCGAAGAGCAGCACGCAGTACGGCTTGCGGCGGACCGCCTCGGTGAGCTGCCCCGCCTCCTCGTAGCCGACGTACCCGGGCGGGGAGCCGACCAGCCGGGAGACGGTGTGCTTCTCCTGGAACTCGCTCATGTCGAAACGGACCATCCGGTCCGGGTCGCCGAACAGCAGCTCGGCCAGTGCCTTCGCCAGCTCGGTCTTGCCCACACCGGTCGGCCCGAGGAAGAGGAAGCTGCCGGTCGGCCGCTCCGGGTCGCCCATCCCGGCCCGGCCGCGCCGGACCGCCTGGGAGACCGCGGTCACCGCCTGGTCCTGGCCGATCACCTTCTGGTGCAGGTGCTCCTCAAGCTTCAGCAGCCGCTCCCGCTCGGTGGCGTTCAGCTCGGCGACCGGGATGCCGGTCCGCCGGGAGAGCACCTGCGCGATGTCGTCCGCGGTGACCTCGACGACCTCCTCGCGCGACTCCGCCATCGCGGCCAGCTCGTCCTCGGTCTGGCGCAGCTCGGTCTTGAGGTTGGCGGCCCGCACGAACTCCTCGTCCGCGATGGCCTCCTCCAGCTCCCGCCGGAGCTTGGTGATCCGGTCCTGCACCGGCGCCGCCTCCGTCGCGCCGCTCAGGCTGCGCAGCCGGACCCGGGCGCCGGCCTGGTCGAGCAGGTCGATGGCCTTGTCGGGCAGGAAGCGGTCGCTGACGTACCGGTCGGAGAGGGCGGCGGCCGCGTCCAGCGCCTCGTCGGTGAACCGCACCTGGTGGTGCGCCTCGTACGCGTCGCGCAGCCCGTGCAGGATCTCGATCGTCTCCTCGACACTCGGCTCGGGCACCAGCACCGGCTGGAAGCGGCGCTCCAGCGCGGCGTCCTTCTCCACGTGCTTGCGGTACTCGTCCAGGGTGGTGGCGCCGACCACGCTCAACTCGCCCCGGGCCAGGGCCGGTTTGAGGATGTTGCCGGCGTCCATCGAACCCTCGCCGCCGGCGCCCGCGCCGACCACCGTGTGCAGCTCGTCCAGGAAGAGGATCACGCTCTTCTCGGCCTCCGTGACCTCGTCGATCACGGCCTTCAGCCGTTCCTCGAACTCGCCGCGGTACTTGGAGCCGGCCACCAGCGCGGTCAGGTCCAGGGCGACCACCCGCTTCTCCTCGAGGTTCTGCGGCACGTCCCCGGAGACGATCCGCTGCGCCAGGCCCTCGACGATCGCGGTCTTGCCGACGCCCGGCTCACCGATCAGCACCGGGTTGTTCTTGGTCCGGCGGGAGAGGATCTCGACGGTCTGCTCGATCTCCTCGGCCCGCCCGACCACCGGGTCCAGCCGGCCGGCACGGGCCTCCTCGGTCAGATCACGGCCGTACTCGTCCAGGGTGGGCGTCTGGCTGGGGTGCGCGCCCGTGCTGCTGCGCTCACCGCCCACGCCACGCCCGTCCAGGACCGTGCGCAGCGCCTCCTGCGAGGGCGCGGCGTTGCGCAGGGCCGCACCGGCGCCCGAGCGCTCCTCTCCCAGCAGCGCGCCGAGAATGTGCTCCGGCCCGATGTAGGAGGCACCGGCCGCCTGCGAACGGGCGTGCGCGGCCAGCAGCGCGCGCTTGGCGGCCGGGGTCAGCGAGGGCCGCCCTTCCGGCGCGGCCGTCGTGTCCCCGGAGGGCAGCGCCTTGGCCAGGTCGCCCGCGAGCCGGTCCGGGTCGATCCCGGCCCGCTCCAGCATCCGGCGCGACGGGTCCACCCGGGTGGCGGCCCAGGCCAGGTGCGCGGTGTCGAGGTCGCTACCACCGTCCTCCACCGCACGCTGCGCGGCCAGCGCCAGCAGTTCCTGTGAGGACTCGCTCAGCAGCCGGCCGATCGGCACCCGTTGCACGGCGGGCGGGGACGCCATCGGGCTCATTCCGAAGAACCGGCTGAGCAGATCGGAGAACGGATCGTTCGATCCGAACGGGGGCATCGTCACGGTGGATCACCTCTCCCAAGCGGTTTGGCCCCACACAAACACAGGCGGCGAGCCCCCGCCTGTCGGGACAACCCGCCCGGTTACCCGGTGAAGTGGTCGAGCAGCACACCGCCGCTGTACGTGACCACCATCGCCAGCACGCCGCCCACGATGTTCCGCAGCACCGCCCGCCCGGGCCCGGCCCCACCGAGGCGGGCGCTCACCCAGCCCGACAGCGTCAGCGCCACCAGGACGGCCGCCACCGTCACCACCAGCCGCAGGGAATCCGGCGGCAGCAGCACCGCGAGCAGCGGCACCAGCGCGCCGAGGGTGAACGCGGCGGCACTGGCGACCGCCGCCTGCCAGGGGTTGGTGAGCGCCTTCGGATCGATGCCCAGCTCGGTGTGCGCGTGCGCGGCCAGCGCGTCCCGCTCGGTGAGCGCCACGGCCACCTCCCTGGCCAGGCCGTCCGCCAGGCCGGCGCCGCGGAAGAAGTCGGTCAGCTCGTCCAGCTCGCCCTGCGGGTCCTCCGCCAGCTCGCGCCGCTCCTGCGCCAACGCGGCCTGCTCGGTGTCCCGTTGGGTGCTGACCGAGACGTACTCCCCGGCCGCCATCGACATCGCCCCCGCCAGCAGCCCCGCCACACCCGCCGCCAGCAACGCCGTCCGCGACTCCGCCGCACCCGCGACACCCGTCACGATGCCCGCCGTGGAGACCACCCCGTCGTTCGCCCCGAGCACCGCCGCCCGCAGCCAGTTGAGCCGCGCGGACAGCTCCGCCCGACTCGCCTCCTGCTCACCCATCGGCGCCACTCCCTCGACCACCTCCCCCACCCGATGATCACCCACCCCACCACCCCCCGCACCTCCACCACCCGCCCGCGACACCCCGTTCACCCGCGGCCCTGCATCCCCCCAAGAACGTCAGAGAGCCCTGGACCAAACGGCCCAGGGCTCCCCCATCGGAATGGCCCACACTGCTCGCTCACCTGGCTCGACGCCATCGGGCACCGTGATTGACCGTCACGCACCGCTCGATCCTGCACGGTTGTGGCACGGTCGCGCCTCTTGATGCGAACTACCGGCGGCAGGTCCGTAAGGTCTCCCTAACGAATTGTGGCCCGACCCCGCGCATGCCGAGGGGCGGGCCGAGAATACTTCCGTCCATGCCTCGTCTCGGAGGCCCTGACTCCAGCACCAACGGTGATCGCGCCGGCTACTACCGTCACCGCCAACAGGACTGCCAGCCTCTTGTACTTGTAGCGACCTCCGAGTCGTGCCAGGATTGGAGGAGCATTGCCCTCGACATGATGGGCAATAGCAGTTGGGAGATCCATTAATCCTCCTAATTGCGAAAGGGCGCCCCCATACGCTTCTCAGGGCAGGAGGGGGCGTCCTTTGGCGTATTCACTGTCGGCAACCGTAGCGCAGTTTTACCTGAACCGTAAGCCACAGGCAACACCGGGAAAGTTTTCACACAATTTATCTTCAATAAGTGGAACGCCCACGCTGAGCGTGGGTGACCTCATTAACAGGCCCGAACCAACACAGTTGCAGGTCGCTCAACTTGGCGCATGGTGGAGACAAGAGAACTTTTCTCCACCATGCGCCAAGTCCCCCGCGAGCGCAGGGCCGACCAAAAGAACGCCCACAAGAGCCTGGGTCACCTCGGGGCCATCCCCGCGAGCGCAGGGACTTTCCTTATAGTGACTATCCTTTCGGTCAACCTGCGTCAAGCGCCCCACCCCAAGGCCCGCTCTCGTGAGCGCGGTGGAGTGGTTTTGGCCGGTTTCCAGTCTCGTTTACATCCTCACATGATCGAATGTTGTAGATTTACTGCGATTCGCGCCGTCGACGTACTCCCCGCTGAGCGGGGTGGTTCGATCGTCGATCGGGCAGCTTCGCCACCCCTGGGTTCTCCATGGGCCACCAAGGCGCATGTCCGTGACGTTTGCGCTTGGCCTTCGCGACCAAGGCGCATGTCCGTGACGTTTGCGCTTGGCCTTCGCGACCCCTGGGGTTCCGGGTGCCCTCTTGGTGTCCGGTCGAGGAGGGGACCGTCCCGCGACCCACCACGATCACCACAACGACGGTGCACCCGTGCGCCGGCCCCGGTTCCCTCCAAGGAGAGCCGGGGCTTGGGCAGTTCCCCATGGTTTCAGACCCGGTGCCCGACCCTGCTCAGCGGCCACCTCCTACCCCTCCGCCCGGCACTGCCAGCCGCCGAGAGCGGGACGCAGACAGGAGAGCGCCGGGCCGGCGCCGTGAGCGAAGTAAGACCTGAACCTGCAGAGAAGGTTCTCACGCTTCATCGCTTCTCTCTCCTCTCTCGCCCCTTCGCCCTCATTGGCCGGACCGGCTCGGCTGCTTGGCTCGTCGCGTTCTTGTCCGCGGGCGCCTGGGCATGCTGATCTCGTGTCAGGTTGGACGCGCTGGAGGGGGCGGGATGGGGGAACTGGCGGTCAAGCTGTGGCGGGTGCCGGGCAAGGAGCGGCTGTACGTGAACAAGCCCGGTGTCCGCAGCGCGTCGGTCGCGTGGCTCGACTGTCTGACCGGGGTGGTGACGATCGACGACCCGGAGTCCGAGGCTGCTGCCCTCGCCAAGATCGAGGAGTGGTGCCAGTCCTCCGGGCGTACCATCCCTCCTCGCACCGTACGGCGAAGTCGTGGGAACACGGCCCGTCCAGCGGCGAAGCCCCCTGTACCGCGACCGAGCACGAGTGTGCCGTTCCTGCCGCCCCTGCGAGAGGAGGACGACCTCGCGCGCAACGTACCCGGTGCCGGCCTGGAGAGCCTGGTGCGTCAAGGTGAGGCGAGGTACAACGTGCTGGTCCGCCTGGCCGCCAGGATGACTCGGCAGCGCCTCGGCGACGCGAGCACTCTGCGGGGGCTTGAGGGTGAGCAGATCGTCGGCGCCCGCCTGGATTCGCTGAGAGCGGCGGGCTGGAAGGTCCTGCACGGGATCCCGCTGCCGTCCGGATCGGACATCGACCACGTGGTGATCGGCCCGCCGGGCGTCTTCACGGTCAACTCGAAACACCATGCCGGGGCGACCGTGTGGGTGGGCGACAAGGTCGTGAGAGTCAACCGCAACGGCTTCCCGTACCTGGAGAACTCCGAGTTCGAAGCGGCCCGGACCGCTGCCCTGCTCGGCGAGTGGTGCGGCTTCGACGTGCCGGTTCACCCGGTCATCGCCGTGGTGGGCGCCCGTAGGATCACCAACGGCGCCGCATCCGCAGTGACCGTCATAGACGGCGAGCGGATCGCCTCGGTCCTGCCCGCCCGGCCGGCGGCGCTGACGCCCGACCGAGTGGAGCGAATCTTCGCCGTGGCCCGTCACCGCTACGTCTGGGGCCAGGTGGGTAAGCGCGGCAGGAAGTCCCGTTAGCTCAGCTCACCTGCGGTGCGTTGATCAGCAACCGGTCGCCGTCCGTCCGAACGTGCGAGGCCGCCCGGGAACGGCAGAGGGCCAGTTCGGGAGGATCATTCCTCTTGAACTGGCCCCAAGGACTGGTGGGCGCGGACGGTTTCGAACCGCCGACATCTGCTTTGTAAGAGCAGCGCTCTACCACTGAGCTACGCGCCCCCTGTCGCGGCCTGGTGGGGGCACGACGACTGCCTAGAGTACCTGGTCCGGGGGGTGGTGTCGTGCAGGTGGTCGGGGAGTGGGACGGGTGGGGTGCCGGTGGGGCGGGGTGATCGGGAAGAATGGGTGGCGGATCAGCGGTCGGAGCAGGGAGCGCGCAGTGAGAGTGGCCGACGGGAGCGGGCGAGGGCGGCGGCTGGGGAGTGCGGCGGTCGAGGCGCTGGTGCTGCCGTTGGTGGTCGCGGGTGCGCTGGGGGCTGCCGGGGCGGCGTCGTTCGGGGCCGGCGGCGGCTGGTGGGGGCGGCGCGGCGGCGAGAGCATGCGGGCGGACGCCAAGGCGGCCCGGGACGCGGCGCAACAGGCTTTCTACGAGCTGGACTCGACGCAGCGCGACGTGCGGCTGGCGGTGGAGACGGTGCGCGCGGCGGAGGACGGTGCGACGGCGCGACGGGCGACGGCGGACTTCGAGGCGATCTCCGGCCGGATCGACCAGGTGACCGTGAACTACCTGGCGGCGCTGGACGCGCACGATCTGGACGCGGAGGAGCTGGAGGCGGGTGCGGCGGCCCGGGCGCGGCACCAGCTGGAGGACGTGAAGGGGCAGCTGGGCTCGGCGCAGGCGGAGCTGAACGCCTTCCTGGAGCGGCTGCAGCCGGTGCTGCAGCACGCCGAGTCGCAGCTGATGCGGGTGACCCCGGCGGTGGAGCAGGCGAAGCGTTCACTGCTCGCCGCGACCAGCGCGCTGGAGGCGGTGCGCGGGGCCGGGCTGCGGGCGGACGATCTGGCGACGCGGCTGGCGGAGCTGGCGCCGGAGCTGGGGCGGCTGAACGAGGGCGCGGCCCGGCACGGGGTGGCGGCGACGCTGCAGCGCGCCGAGAACGTGCAGGAGCGCGCGGACGCGATCGCGGCGGACGCGGGGCAGTTGCCGGAGCGGGCACGGGAGATCGACCGGCGGGTGGCCAGTCTGCGGACCCGGATCCAGGCGCTGGAGACCAAGGCGGCCACGGTCGAGCCGGCGCTGAGCGAGTTGCGCCGGCGGTTCAGCACGGCGTGCTGGCAGGACCTCCAGCGGGTGCCGGACCAGGTGGCGGAGACGGGGCGCGCGGCCGAGCAGAAGCTCGCGGAGGCGGCGCGGGCGCGCGATGAGCAGCGCTGGGCGGACGCGACGGGCGCGATCGGTACGGTGCGCGCCCTGCTGGACACGGCGGACGGCTCGGTGGTCGCCGTCAACGAGCGGCTGCGGCAGCTGAACGAGGTGCAGCACGACCCGAACCGCGAGATCGAGCGGACCAGGTTCGCCCTCCGCGACGCCCAGCGGCTCGCGATGGCGGGCCGGCAGGCTCCGGACCCCCGGCACGCCGGTCCACTGGACGCCGCGGTGGGGCGGCTGGACCGGGCGGTGGCCACGCTGGAGGCGGCCGGGCGGCACCCCGACTACTGGCACTTCCTGACCGAGCTCGCGGCGGTGCGGGAGTCGGCGGCGCGGGTGGTGGAGCTGATCCGGGGCGACCTGGGCAGCCAGCGGTAGCCCGACCGGAGAACCGTAGAAGACGTCGGAGGGGCTGCCGGAGAGCCGTGCCGGGATCCGCGCCCCTCGGACGGCTCATCCGACGGCGGGCTGGGTACGCTGCCGGTATGCCACGCTACGACTTCCGCTGCCGCTCCTGCGGCGCCACCTTCGAACTCCGCCGCGCGATGGCGCAGGCCAACGACCCGGCGGTCTGCCCGCAGGGACACGAGGACACCGTGAAACTGCTGTCGACCGTCGCCGTCACCGGCGCGGCCTCCGGCGGCGCCCCACAGCAGGCGCCGTCCGGTGGCGGGGGCGGCTGCTGCGGCGGCGGCTGCTGCGGCTAGCCACGCCGGGCACCCCCAGCCACGAGCATCCGGCACCGAACAGCCGGCACCGAACAGCCGGCCCCGCCTACCCGACCGCCACCGCCTCGACCTCGCCCCGCACCCGGCCCAGGAACTGACGGACGATCTCCTCCCCGGCGGCCACCCCGACCTGGTCGAGCGCGGTGACGCCGGGGGCCGTCCAGCCGCTGTCGGCGAGCTCGCCGTGCCCGGGGCGCCAGGCGGCGTCGGCGGCGAGCAGCAGGTCCGCGTCGAGCAGCGAGTCGCCGGCCGCCAGCACGACCGCCCCACCGAGCCGCCGCTCGACCTCCGCGAGCGCCGCGCTCTTGCTCAGCGGCGCCGGGACGGCGTACACCTTGCGGCCCTGGAGCGAGACCGTCCAGCCGCGTTCGGCGCACCAGCCGGTGAGTTCGTCGAGCCAGCCGGCCGGCAGCTCGGCGCGCTCGACGACCAGGTAGGCGAAGAGCTCGTCGGCGACCCGGCGCTTGTGCGTCCACTCCGGGTCCGCGCAGAGCGCCAGGTGCTCGACGACCTCGGCGAGCGGCACCGACGCGGTGGCCAGCCGGCCGGCCACCTCGGCGCGCCAGTCCTCGTCCGGTACGCCGTCGACGATCAGCTGGCCGCCGTTGCTGCAGATCGCGTAGGCCGGCACCCAACCTGGCGTCGGGCCGGGCAGGTTGACGCGTTCGTACTGCGTCCTGGTCCGGGTGGTGGCGGGGACGAGGACGGCCTCCCGGGCGAGTTCGGCCAGCAGCTCGGCGGCCTGCTCGGTCATGAACGAGAGCGCCTTGCCGTCGTGCACCTCCACCGAGAGCAGTCGCGGGGCGAGCCGGTCGGGCACGTCCAGGGCGAGGGCGCGGTTGGAGTAGATCAGGGTGCGGTCGAGGTCGCTGGCGACCAGGAAACGGCTCATCGGGCTCAGGACTCCTTCACCAGAACGGCTGTGCCGGCGGCACCGGTCGCTCCACGACTGTAACGGGGGTGGATGAGGCCGACGCAGGAGTACGGCAGATCGTCGACCTCCTCCACCGGGACGCCGCGCTGCGCGGCGAGCAGGCGGACGTGGTCCAGGTCGGCTCCGCTGCCGCGGCGGGCCAGGACCCGCCAGGGGACACGGCGCAGCATGACCCGGGTGGTCTCGCCGACGCCCGGCTTGACCAGGTTGACGTTGTCGATGCCGTACTCGGCGCTGATCCGCTCGACGGCGGCCCAGCCGGCCCAGTCGGGGTCGCGGTCCCCCGTGCCGAGGCGGCCCTCGGCGACCAGGAGGTCCGCGGCCGCGACGGCCTCCGCCCGGACGTCGGCGAAGTGGTCGGCGACGGTGTCGAGGAAGGCCCCGGAGACGTCGCCGCCGGCCAGCTCGGTGTAGTGCTTGGCTCCGTGGAAGTCGTCGGGGCCGATGAGGTCACCGCGCAGCACGGTGCGCGAAACCAGGCCGGAGACGGTCGAGTTGAGGCAGGCGGAGGGGATGAGGAAGTCGTCCCGGGTGCCGTAGGTGCGCACGCAGCGGCCGGGGTCGGCGAGGACGGCCAGGCCGGGGTTGAACGCGGTGCCGGCGAGGGCGTCGGCGAGTTCGCGGGTGATCGCGCCCTTGCCGGTCCAGCCGTCGAGGAACACCACGTCGGGGGCGTGGTGGTGGGCGTCCAGGTAGCGCACGGCGACGGGGTCGATGCCCCGGCCGCGAATGATCGAGACGGCGTAGTGCGGGGTGTCCAGACCGTGCGCGAAGGCGTACCAGCGGCGGATCAGGATGCCGACGGGCGTGCCGGCCCGGGCCAGCGAGGCGAGTACCAGGCCGCGGCCGCGCTCGCGCAGCAGGGTCTCGGCGACGGTGCCGACGGCGAGCGCGATCCGCCGGGCGGAGACCCGCAGGGCCTGGTGGAACAGCTCCTGGTACTCGGGGCTGGGCTGGTACTCGACCGGCAGTGACTCGGCGTAGTGCGCGCCGCCGTTCTGCACGGCCTCCTCGCGCTCCTCGGTGGGGGCCTCCAGCGGGACGTCGGAGAGGTCCTTGAGCAGCCAGGCCACCTCGTCGGGGCGGTAGGACGAGAACGCGGGGCCGTACAGCGGACGCGGCAGCGCCGGGTCGACGGCCCGGCCCACCGGCCCGGGGTCCGTGGCCCCGGGACCGCCCGGCCGGTGGGACGGCAGCACGGCGAGCACCACCCGGTCGGTGACCTGCCGCAGCTGGGTCAGCAGCGCCCGCTCGCCCTCGTACAGGGCGGGCGTGTCGGCGACGTCGTCCACCACCAGCACGATCGCGTCGAACCGGCGGGCGGGGTCGGCGCCGGGGGCGACGTTGTAGGCGAAGCGCTCGCGCGGGGAGTCGTCGCGCGGGTCGTCGTGGGCCGGGAAGGCCAGCCGGGTGCGGATGGCGTAGCCGGGGTCGTCCACCGCGAGGACGGGCGAGCGGGTGGTGGTGGAGTAGCGGACCCGCTCCTCACCGAGCCGGTCCGCGAGCGCGCCGGCCAGTCGCAGCGGGGCGTACATCAGCTCCTCGAAGCCGAGCACGAGCACCCGGCCGTTCTCCCGGCCATTGTCGAGCCCGTCGAACCCGTCGAGCCCGTCGGCCAGCTGCCCGGCCAGCCTCGGCAGCACGGCGTCCAGGTGGGCGCGGTGCGCGGTGGTGAAGCCGTGCCGGCCGCCGTCCGGCAGACCGGCGGGCCAGTCGAGGGCGATCCGGACGAGCGGGGCGGGCGTGGCCGGGGGCGGCGCGGGGGCCGGACCGACCTCGGCGATCAGCCGCTCGGCGCGCGTCAGGATGTCGGCGGGCAGGTCGACGCCTCCGCCGGCGGCGGCCACCAGGTCGATCCGGGTGCCGAGTTCGGCGGCGGTTTCGGCGAGCCGCCGCTGGTCGGCCTCGCCGCGCAGGTCGACCAGCGCGACGACGACGTAGTGCTCGCGCGGGTGGCGGGCGTGCAGTTCGCGGATGGTGTTGAGCACGGTGTTGCCGGTCGAGAACTCGTCGTCGACGAGGACCAGCGGGCCGTTCCCGGCGAGCAGCCGGGGGTCTGCGGGCAGCAGCAGGTGGGAGGTGGCGTGCGAGTGCTCCTCCTCGAAGCCGCCGACCGGCTCCACGCCCGCCACCGGGCGACGGGTGGAGTGCAGGTACGGGGCGTCCAGGCCGTCGGCGACACTGTGGCCGAGGCCGGTGGCGGTCTCGGCGTAGCCGAGGACGACGGCGCGCGCGGCCGTCTCCCCGCCCAGCAGTTCGCGCACCCGGCGGCCGAGGTCCAGGCCGGCGCCGTGGACCACGGAGGGCCGCTGCGGGACGTGCTTGCCGAGCACGGTGGAGACCAGCAGGTGGGCGCGTTTCCTGTTCTCCCGCAGGGCCAGGCCGACCAGTTCGGGGAGCCGGTCGGAGCCGGTCAGGCCGACGCCGACCCGGTCGGCGACCCAACGTCCGGTCCACACGTGCTGTGCTGTCACTACTGGCCCTGCTTTCGGTGCTTTCGGTGGTGCGATTGTCCTTGGATACCGGCCGGCCCCCGCCGCCGATCAGCGCCCGGCCTCAGCCGGGCCACGGGCCCGGCCAGATGCCCCCGACCTGGCCACGGCCTCAGCCACAGAGGCAGGCCGAGAGCAGTTCGGCGAAGCTGACGTCCTCCCGGGCCACCCCGAACACCTCGGCCCGCAGCAACACCCGCTCCGCCCAGGCCCGGTGCGGCTTGGCCTCGTTCATCTTGTTGGTGTACGCCGAGCGCAGCACCCCGCCCCCGCCGCGCTCCTGGTCGAGGATGTCCCGCGCGTCGCAGTACTCCTCGTGCGTGACCACCGAGAGCGCGTGCACGGCGGGGACGTGGCTGGGGTGGATGCAGGTCTTGCCCAGCAGGCCGTTGGCCCGGTCGAGTTCGATCTCGCGGATCAGCCCGTCCAGGTCGTGCTCGATGATCCGCTGGCGCACGGCCTCCCCGGAGGGCTCGGCCTCGGCGAACGGGGTGCGGCGCAGCTGCGGCTTGAACATCCGCTCCTGGACCGGGAAGTACTCCCAGACCGGCCCGGTGACGGTGAACCCGGTGCCGTCGGCCCGGCCGAGCACGTTCACCACGTCCCCGATCACCGCCGCGACCAGCGAGACGTCGTACGCGGTGAGGTCCGGCGAGCGGCGCAGCCCGTACGCGGAGCACAGGTCGGTGACGCCGAGGCGGACGGCGAGGACGCGCTCGCGGTACTTGTCGAGCAGGCGGGCGATGCCGAACAGCTGCTCGCGGCGGGTCTCCAGGTGGGCCAGCTCGGGTGACTCCAGGACGGGCATGGCGAACAGCCGCCGGCCGGTGGCGGTCTCGGCGGCGGTCAGCGCCTCCAGGAAGTCGCCGCCGCTCTCCTCGGTGAACTTCGGCAGGACGAACCCGGTGAGCAGCCCGACGGCCGGGCCGAGTCGATCGGCGAGGTCGGTGATCTGGGAGGCCGTGCGAACTCTGATGAAGAGCAACGGGAGGTCATGTGTGCAATCCGTGGAGACCTCCCCGGAATCTCCCCCGAAAACCGCCCCCTCGCCCCCGCCCGCACCCTTTTCGGAGAACCCGCCCGAGAGCTCCCCCGAGCCCCCTCCGGGGAGTTCCCCGGACGCCTTTCCGGAGGCCTCTCCGGACACCTCTCCGAGGAGCTCGCCGAGCTGCGCGACCAGATTGGCCTCGGCGGCGGTCACCTCGTGGTCGGCGATCGCGTCCTCCAGGCAGAGCACCATCGAGACCACGCCCCGGGCGGCCTGCCTGCGGATGTCGGAGCGCAGCGTGGGCCTGGTGGCGGGGCTGTAGAGGGTCGCGCCGAGGGCGGTGGCGAGCACGGCCGCCCCGCTCCCTGCGGAGAAGGACCGGGGCTGTTCGAGGAAGAGCCGGCCGCGTACGTCGTCGGCGAGGTGGCCGAAATGGCGCATGGTGCTCTCCTCAGGGGTGTGCGACCGCCGGTCCGGGCGGGGGAGCGAGGTGTTCGGGTGCGGGGGTCGGAGTGCGGGCCGTCGGGCCCCGTTCCGGGTGCGGGGCAACACCATGGTTAACCGGCCCACCGGGCGCGGTGGTTCCCGGGCACGCGCTGCTGATTACCCCCCGCCGAACCCCCCGGGGGGCTTCCCGCCGCCCATCGTACGGACGGCTTCCGGTCGAATACGGTTCCGAAACATCGAATTCTCGGAAGGTTACCCTCCACTTCACAAAGCGCAAGCGTTGGCAAAGTCCCCTACCATTCCGCCTCCTTCGGTCACGTTGTCCGAAGGGGTGGCGAACAGGCAGGATGGTCGGCTATGACGCACGTGATGGCCAAGGGCGCCAACATCGCACTGCCGGTGGCCGCGGTCCGCGCCGTGCTGCGCTGGAGCGCCACGTCCGGCGCACCGGACGTGGACGCGTCCGCGCTGCTGCTGGGCCCCGACGGCAGGGTCCGTTCCGATGCCGACTTCGTCTTCTACAACCAGCCGCGCCACCCCTCCGGCCTGGTGCGCCACCTGCCGAAGCAGCAGACCGGCGGGGGCGCCGAGATCACCGACACCGTGGAGGTCGAGCTCGGCAAGCTGCCGGCCGAGGTGGACCGGGTGGTGCTGGCCGGCTCCTCCGAGGGCGGCTCGTTCCGCGCGGTGGCGGGGCTGCGCGTGCTGCTCTTCGACGCCGCCACCGGCGAGGGCGCGCCCGCGCTCGCCGAGTTCCCGATGCCCGAGGCCGACGATGTCACCGCGCTGGTCGCGGGCGAGCTCTACCGCAGGGCCGGGGCCTGGAAGTTCCGGGCGGTCGGCCAGGGCTACGCCTCCGGGCTGATCGGGCTGGCCACCGACTTCGGCATCACCGTCGACGACGAGGCGGGCGACGCCCAGGGCACGGCCGCCGACCCGACCGCGCACGCCGCCACCGCCCGCACCACCACCGACCCGGCCCCGGACCCGCGCGGTGTCCTGCCGGACCCGCACCCGGCCTCGCGGGCCGAGCCCGGCACCTACACCCTGACGCCGCCGGTGCCGCAGCCGCCCACCGTCGCACCGGTCACCGCCGCACCGGTCCCCCCTCCCCCACCGCCGCTGGCGCCGCCCACCGTGCCGCCGAGCACCCCGCCCGTCCCTCCGGCGCCCCCGACGCAACAGCCCGGGTACGGCTACCCCCAGCAGTCGCCCCAGCAGCAGCCGCAGCACCAGCGCGGCGGCTACGGGTACCCCCAGCAGCCCCCGCAGACCTCCCAGCAGCATTCCTCGCCCGGCTACGGCTACCCACCGCAGCAGCAGGCCGACGGCTACGGCTACCCGCCGAACAGCACCGCACAGCCCCAGCCGCCCCAGCACCAGCCACCGCAGCAGCCCTCGCCCGCCCGGCCCCCGGCCGCCGGGGAGGAGTTCGCGCTGCCGCCGCAGGGCCCGCAGTTCCAGCCCCGTTAGGGTCTGTCGAAACCCCTGTCCGGCCGGACAGGGGCTCCCGTTCCCGCCCGCCGCTACTCCGCTCCCGCCCCGCCCTTGTAGCCGCGCTGCCACTGCATCCCGAAGCCGTACAGCCGGTCGATGTCCGCCTGGAAGCCGTTCACGTAACGCACCTCGCGACGCACCGTCAGCTGGTTGTCCCCGACGTTCTCGATCAGCACCACCGCACAGGACCGCGCGGCCGCCGCTCGCTCCTCCAGCTTGATCTCGATCCGCGGCCCGGTCTGCGGCACGATCGTCACGACCGCGTTGGCCTGTTCGAAGGCGGGCGTGCCGTCGTAGATGTAGACGAAGATGAGCAGCCGCTTGAACTGGTCCTTCTTCTCCAGGTTGACGTACATCGTCTCGCCGGACGGCGCCCCGTACTGGTCGTCGCCGCTGAGCTTGATGTACGGCGGGTGCTGCAGGTCCCCGAAGAAGCCACCGAGCGGCTGCACCACTCCCCGGCTGCCGTCGGCCAGTTCGTACATGCAGGCCAGGTCGAGGTCGACGTTGACCTGCCCGCCCGCCTGGGAGTCCGGCTCCATCGGGCTGAGGATGCGCGGGCTGAACCAGCGCTTGACCATGTCCCTGGCGCTCGGCCCCGAAGCCGCTATCCGCGTGGTCCAGTGCAGATTGACGTACAGGTAGCCGGTAGTGGCGGCGGCCCCGGTGATCGCGTGGTGCGGGGTCGACTTGGTGAGCGTGATCTTGTGCTGCCCGCCCGGGTCGAAAGTGTTCCGCTCCCCGCGCAGGTACTCCCAGATCGAGGCCATTCCCGTCCTCCCAAGGTCCGCCAGTCGATCTGACGGTCCGCCGCTCCATGATCGGGCATCAGCCCGGCCGCCGGGTACCCCGACTCCCCTACCCATCCACGTTCCCGGGATGCCGTCGGGGCGGCCATCTCGAGCCACCGGCGGGTCGATTGGCGGGGCCAAGCCCCCCTCCCGTAACATGCCGCCCCTTCGGACGCGATATCGTCTAGCCGCACAGGTGTCCCGTCCGCTCCCGCCCCGGCGCGGCGGGCTCGCCCGACGGCGACGACGCACCGTCAGGCGCGGTTCCTCTTCACGAACCTGACCGCCTGTGTCGCACTGTGACCTGTCCCCTGCGGAAACCCGAGGCCCGACCCGCAATGAACCTGACCTCCATACAGCTGGTCTGGACCGTCGTCGGCGGCGCAGCCCTGCTGTTCACCGCCATCCTGGTGGCGACCCTGCGCTTCAAGAACACCAAGGCCGAGGAGTCGGGTGACTCCTGGGAGCGCAGCGAGGACCGCCGCCGCCGCAAGGAGATGATCTACGGGATCTCCTCCTACGTCCTGCTGTTCTGCTGCGCCGGCGTCGCGGCCGCACTGTCGTTCCACGGTCTGGTGGGCTTCGGCAAGGAGAACCTGGGCCTCTCCAACGGCTGGGAGTACCTCGTCCCGTTCGGTCTGGACGGCGCCGCGATGTTCTGCTCGGTGCTCGCCGTGCGCGAGGCCAGCCACGGTGACGCGGCCCTCGGCTCGCGCCTGCTGGTCTGGGTGTTCGCGATCGCCTCGGCCTGGTTCAACTGGGTGCACGCCCCGCGTGGCATGTCGCACGACGGCGCCCCGGAGTTCTTCTCCGGTATGTCGATCTCGGCCGCGATCCTGTTCGACCGGGCGCTGAAGCAGACCCGTAAGGCCGCCCTCCGCGAGCAGGGCCTCGTCCCGCGCCCGCTGCCGCAGATCCGCATCGTCCGCTGGATGCGGGCTCCCCGCGAGACCTACGCCGCCTGGTCGCTGATGCTGCTGGAGAACGTCCGCAGCCTGGACGAGGCGGTCGAGGAGGTCCGCGAGGAGCGCCAGGCGAAGATGGACGCCAAGCTGCGCGCCCGGAGCGCCGACCGGCGCGAGCGCGCCGAGCTCAAGGCCATCTCGCGCCAGGGCGGCATGCTCGCCCGGGCCCGTGGCGGCCGTCAGGTGCCCGCGCTCACCGCTGCCGGAGACGGCCCGAGCGCTACGGAGCCTGCCCTAGCCGCTGACGCCGACAGCACCTCCCAGACCGGCGCCTCGTCGCTGGAGCCCGCGTCCATGAGCGCCCTGGACGCCGGCCGCCGGCCCCGCGCCGCCGTCGGTTCGTCCTCGGCCGGCTCCGCCGACTCCTCCTACACCGGTTCCTCCTCGTCCTACCGCAGCTCGACCATCGACCTGACGGCCGACGACGACACCCTGTCGATGCCCAAGCTGGACTCCCTGGAGCGCAAGCTGCGCGCCATCGAGCAGCAGCTCGGCTGAGCGCCGGCACCGGGTCTGGTCCGGGCCCGAGCCCGCAGCGAGCCTGAGCCGGGCCCGGACCCGCCCTGCTCAACCACCGAGTACTCCGCGTACTCCGCAGACGCGAGAACGCGCAACGGCCGCCCCCGGGGATGTGGGGGCGGCCGTTGTGCTTGCCGGGGAAGGCGGAAGGGCCGCTACTTGCCGGCGCTCACCAGTTCCCGCTCCTCGCCACCGTCTCCGCCCTCGGCGGCCTCGCGGCGGTTGCGCAGGACCGACGAGCCGAGCGCCAGACCGATGAAGGCGACACCGATCAGGCCGGTGACGATCTCCGGGATGTGGTACTTGATGCCGACCAGCAGGATCGCCGAGAGCGCGCCGATCGCGTAGTGCGCGCCGTGCTCCAGGTAGACGTAGTCGTCCAGGGTGCCCTTGCGGACCAGGAAGACGGTCAGCGAACGGATGTACATGGCGCCGATACCGAGGCCAAGCGTGATCATGAAGATGTCACTGGAGATGGCGAACGCGCCGACCACACCGTCGAAGGAGAACGAGGCGTCCAGGACCTCCAGGTAGAGGAAGAGGAAGAACGCGGCCTTGCCGCCCACCTGGATGATGGACTTCCCGGACTTCTCGGCCTCCGCCTCCTTCTCCTCCTCTTCCTCCAGGCCCGACTCGAAGATCGAGGACAGGCCGTTCACGACGAGGTAGGTGACCAGGCCCAGGATGCCGGCGAGCAGCACCGTCTCGGCGTGCTCCTCGGCGAAGAAGTTGGCCGCCAGCAGGAGCGCGACCAGCGCGACGACCGACGAGAAGGCCTCCAGCTTGCCGACCTTCTCCAGCGGGCGCTCGATCCAGGCCAGCCAGTTGTAGTCCTTCTCCTCGAAGATGAAGTCGAGGAAGATCATCAGCAGGAAGACGCCACCGAAGGCCGCGATGGCCGGGTTGGCCGCCTCCAGGTACTGGCCGTACGTGGAGCCGTTGAACGTCTTGTCCGAGTTGAGCGCGAGGTCGACGACCGTCGCGGGGTTGAGGTGCGCGGTGAGGCCGACCACCAGCAGCGGGAAGACCAGCCGCATACCGAAGACGGCGATCAGCACGCCGACGGTGAGGAAGATCTTCTGCCAGTACGGGTTCATCCGCTTCAACACCGTGGCGTTGACCACCGCGTTGTCGAACGACAGGGAGATCTCCAGGATGGAGAGGATCAGCACGATGCCGAATCCTTCTGCCCCCCAGAGCAGGCCGGCTGCGATCAGGCCGATGACGGTGATCGCGAATGACCAGCCGAATGTGCGGAGGAACACGGGATTTGATTACCTTTCGGGCTCAGGGCGTGCCACGGGTGCGGCGTCGTCCTGAGACGCCCTGACCGGGCCGGGCCCGGTCAGGTCACCCCCGCACTGCCCTCTGTTCTTTTAATCGTTGAACGGGCTCGTCGAATGCGATTTTCCGACCTTTACTGTACGTTTACGCCGAAATCGAGGGCAATGCCACGCAGGCCGGAGGCGTACCCCTGGCCCACCGCGCGGAACTTCCACTCCCCCGCGTAGCGGTACAGCTCGCCGAAGATCATCGCGGTCTCGCTGGACGCGTCCTCGGTCAGGTCGTAACGGGCGATCTCCTGCTGGTCCACCGAGTTGACCACCCGGATGTACGCGTTGCGCACCTGGCCGAAGTTCTGCAGCCGGGACTCGGCGTCGTAGATCGACACCGCGAAGACCACCTTGTCCACCTGGACCGGAACCAGCTCCAGGTTGACCAGAACGACCTCGTCGTCGCCCTCGCCCTCACCGGTGAGGTTGTCACCGGTGTGCTCGACCGAGCCCTCGGGGCTCTTGAGGTTGTTGTAGAAGACGAAGTACTCGTCGCCGAGCACCCGTCCGCCCGAGCAGAGCAGGGCGCTCGCGTCGAGGTCGAACGGCGCACCCGTGGTCGAGCGGGCGTCCCAGCCCAGACCGATCTGCACCTGCGTCAGGTTCGGTGCGGCCTTGGTGAGCGAGACATTGCCGCCCTTGGCGAGCGTGACACTCATGTCTGTCCTTCCTCCTTGCCTCCGGGGCGCATCTCAGGTGTATTCCCCCGCGGCCCCGTCCGGCCGCTTTTGGCCGGCTGAACTTCCTGAACTCCCATCCTTCCAGTGCGTCGGGGCAGCACGAAGCCGGGGCGGCCGCCGACGCCTCGCGTCCGCGGCCGCCCCGGCCGGTGGTGCTCCGTCAGGCCACGAAGGGCCCGCGCCCGACTCAGACGTTGACGCCGAAGTCCTGGGCGATGCCGCGCAGACCGGAGGCGTAGCCCTGGCCGATGGCGCGGAACTTCCACTCGGCGCCGTTGCGGTACAGCTCGCCGAAGACCATCGCGGTCTCGGTCGAGGCGTCCTCGGAGAGGTCGTACCGGGCCAGCTCCTTGTTGTCGGCCTGGTTCACCACGCGGATGAACGCGTTGCGGACCTGGCCGAAGTTCTGGGTCCGGTTCTCCGCGTCGTAGATCGAGACCGGGAAGACGATCTTCTGTACGTCCGCCGGGACGGTCGCCAGGTTGACCTTGATGGCCTCGTCGTCGCCCTCGCCCTCACCGGTGAGGTTGTCACCGGTGTGCTCGACCGAGCCCTCGGGGCTCTTCAGGTTGTTGAAGAAGACGAAGTTTCCGTCCTTGTCGACCCTGCCCTGGTCGTTGCAGAGCAGGGCACTGGCGTCCAGGTCGAAGTCCGTACCGGTGGTGGTGCGGACGTCCCAGCCAAGGCCGACGACCACGGCGCTCAGGCCGGGAGCCTCCTTGGTGAGCGAGACATTGCCGCCCTTGCTCAGGCTGACACCCACTTGTCCTCCAAGATTCGGGAGGCACGTCGCGGTGCCCCCGTGGTGCGGTTCAAGGCGCCGGCCGGCGGTTGCCGCCGGGCCTCTGACCAGCCAACGGACCGATCGTAGTGCCGGGTTCCCGTACCGGACGGGGAACGGGCCCGGCGTGGCTGTTCGAATCTCGGCCGGACCGGGCCCGCAGGGCGTCCAGGGGGTCTCAGAGCGCGCCGAGGACCTTCAGGTACTCCTGCTCGTCGCGGGCGTCCGGCAGGTCGTTGACGACGCTCCAGCGGACCACGCCGGCCTTGTCGATCACGAAGGTGCCGCGCACCGCGCAGCCCTTCTCCTCGTCGAAGACGCCGTACGCCCGGGAGACCTCGCCGTGCGGCCAGAAGTCCGACAGCAGCGGGTACTCCAGGCCCTGCTGCTCGGCGAAGACGCGCTGGGTGAACGGCGAGTCGTTGGAGACGCCGAGCACCTGCACGTCGTCGTTCTGCAGCCGCGGCAGCTCGTTCTGGATCGCGCAGACCTCGCCGGTGCAGACGCCGGTGAAGGAGAACGGGTAGAAGACCAGGACGACGTTCTTCTCGCCCCGGAAGTCGGAGAGCTTGACCAGCTCGCCGTGCTGGTTCTTCAGCTCGAAGTCCGGAGCCTGGGTGCCGACCTCGATGGCCATGGTGGGACCTTTCTGACGCGACAGTGCCGCGCGGCGGGCGCGGCGAGCCACATCCTCCCATCCGCCCGGACCGATTCCGCCGGACGAGTGAGGGCACCGGCCCCGCACCCAGCCGCTTTCGCCCTCGGCGAACGCACACCCGGGCGCACCGGCACCCCGGCGACCGCGGCCCCGACCCCGGCCGACGGCGCGACCGTGACGGCCCCGAGCACACCCCCCGCCGGCGCCCCCGGCCGGGAAACGGACGCGGCCGGGCCTCACCGGAGGAAGTTCCGGCGAGGCCCGGCCGGGCCGTGCTCAGGTGCGTTCGGCGACGCCGGGGGCGGTCAGCGCTTGCCCGACTTCGCGGCCTTGGTGGCCAGGCGGGTGGCCGCCCAGTCCTTGGCGATCGCGATCGAGCTGGTCTGCGAGAGACCGGCGGTCTTGGCCGCGTCCGCGATGTCCGAGGCCTCGATGTGGCCGTCCCGGCCGGTCTTGGGCGTCAGCAGCCAGATCAGGCCGCCCTCCGCAAGGTATTCCAGGGCGTCGACGAGGGAGTCGGTGAGATCCCCGTCGTCGTCGCGGTGCCACAGCAGGACGGCGTCGGCGACGTCGTCGTAGTCCTCGTCGACGAGATCCGTCCCGGTGATCTCCTCGATGCCTTCGCGGAGGTCCTGGTCAGTGTCTTCGTCGTACCCCAGCTCCTGGATGATCTGGCCTTCTTCGAAGCCGAGACGGTGCGCCGGGTTGGACTTGTCCGCGGGGTCCGCGGTCGCGCTCACGGGAATAACCTCCAGTATTCGGCCCGGCGTCCATGCCGAGGCTGTGGCCGTAGTCCACACGGGCGCGGCGGTTCGCGCAAGTACCCGACCCCCGATCCCCTCCAAAGGTTGACGTGTCGCACCGAAACACGCCGGTCGACGTGTCGGGAATCACACCGATTTGCCCTTCTCTGCGTAGGACAAGGATGCTTCGGGTGGTCCCGGCCCACAGGGCGTACGCGTGCCCGAGATACGAACGGCATTCGGGTCCGCGCGTACGCGGGCGTAGAGTCTCCTGTTGGCCCTCACCCCGACCGCCCGCCATCGGACGGTCGGGCAACCAGGTCGGACCACCTCTGTTCGTAACACCCGGTGGTGCGCGGCGCAGGCGACAGCGCCTGAGCCGCACACCGCCAGACCGTACCGCCCACCAGGCGGAACGGTTACCGATCGGTAGAGATGACGGATCTCCGAGCGCGGTAGCACGATGGAGGCGGCGCGACACACCTCAGTTTCGACCGACAGTGAAGGAACAGCGTGGCTTCCGGATCCGATCGCAACCCGATCATCATTGGCGGCCTTCCGAGTCAGGTCCCGGACTTCGATCCCGAGGAGACCGCGGAATGGCTGGAGTCGCTTGACGCGGCCATCGACGAGCGGGGGCGCGAGCGTGCCCGCTACCTGATGCTCCGCCTGATCGAGCGCGCCCGCGAGAAGCGTGTCGCCGTGCCCGAGATGCGCAGCACGGACTACGTCAACACCATCGCCACCAAGGACGAGCCGTTCTTCCCCGGCAACGAGGAGATCGAGCGCAAGGTCCTCAACGCGACCCGCTGGAATGCGGCCGTCATGGTCTCCCGGGCCCAGCGCCCGGGCATCGGCGTGGGCGGCCACATCGCCACCTTCGCCTCCTCCGCGTCGCTGTACGACGTGGGCTTCAACTACTTCTTCCGCGGCAAGGACGCCGAGGGCGAGTCCGGCGACCAGATCTTCTTCCAGGGTCACGCCTCCCCCGGCATCTACGCCCGCGCCTTCCTGCTGGACCGGCTGAGCGAGCAGCAGCTCGACGCGTTCCGCCAGGAGAAGTCGAAGGCTCCGTACGGCCTGTCCAGCTACCCGCACCCGCGGCTGATGCCGGACTTCTGGGAGTTCCCGACCGTCTCGATGGGCCTCGGCCCGCTCGGCGCGATCTACCAGGCCCGGATGAACCGCTACCTGGAGCACCGCGGCATCAAGGACACCTCCGACTCGCACGTGTACGCCTTCCTCGGCGACGGCGAGATGGACGAGCCGGAGTCGCTGGGCCAGCTGTCGCTGGCGGCCCGCGAGGGTCTGGACAACCTGACCTTCGTGGTCAACTGCAACCTGCAGCGCCTGGACGGCCCGGTCCGCGGCAACGGCAAGATCATCCAGGAGCTGGAGTCCCAGTTCCGGGGCGCCGGCTGGAACGTGATCAAGCTCGTCTGGGACCGCAGCTGGGACCCGCTGCTCGCGCAGGACCGCGACGGCGTCCTGGTGAACAAGCTCAACACCACGGTGGACGGCCAGTTCCAGACCTACGCCACCGAGACCGGCGCGTACATCCGCGAGAACTTCTTCGGCAGCGACCTGCGCCTGCGCAAGATGGTCGAGAACATGACCGACCAGCAGATCCAGCACCTGGGTCGCGGCGGCCACGACCACGCCAAGGTGTACGCGGCGTTCAAGGCGGCCCGCGAGCACAAGGGCCAGCCGACGGTCATCCTCGCCCAGACCGTCAAGGGCTGGACGCTGGGCCCCAACTTCGAGGGCCGCAACGCGACGCACCAGATGAAGAAGCTCACGGTCGAGGACCTGAAGCGCTTCCGCGACCGCCTGCACATCCCGATCACGGACAAGCAGCTGGAGGAGGGCTACCCGCCCTACTACCACCCGGGCCGTGACTCGGAGGAGATCCAGTACATGCACGACCGCCGCAGGGAGCTGGGCGGCTACGTGCCGACCCGCAAGGTGCGGCCGCGCCAGCTGGAGCTGCCGGGCGACGACGCGTACAAGGCGGTCAAGAAGGGTTCCGGCAACCAGACCATCGCCACCACCATGGCGTTCGTCCGGGTGCTCAAGGACCTGATGCGGGACAAGGGCATCGGCAACCGCTTCGTGCCGATCGCGCCCGACGAGTACCGCACCTTCGGCATGGACTCGCTGTTCCCGTCGGCGAAGATCTACAACCCGCTCGGCCAGACCTACGAGTCGGTCGACCGCGATCTGCTGCTGGCGTACAAGGAGTCGCCGACCGGCCAGATGCTGCACGACGGCATCTCCGAGGCCGGCTGCACCGCCTCGCTGATCGCCGCCGGCTCGTCCTACGCCACCCACGGCGAGCCGCTGATCCCGGTGTACGTCTTCTACTCGATGTTCGGGTTCCAGCGCACCGGCGACCAGTTCTGGCAGATGGCCGACCAGCTGGCCCGCGGCTTCGTGATCGGCGCCACCGCCGGCCGCACCACGCTGACCGGTGAGGGCCTGCAGCACGCCGACGGCCACTCGCACCTGCTGGCCTCGACCAACCCGGGCGTCGTCGCGTACGACCCCGCGTACGGCTTCGAGATCGCGCACATCGTCCAGGACGGTCTGCGGCGGATGTACGGCTCCAGCGAGCAGCACCCGCACGGCGAAGACGTGTTCTACTACATGACCGTCTACAACGAGCCGATCAAGATGCCGGCCGAGCCGGAGAACGTCGACGTCGAGGGCATCCTCAAGGGTCTGCACCGGTACGCGCCGGCCACCGCCGGCCAGATCCCGGCGCAGATCCTCGCCTCCGGTGTGGCGGTGCCGTGGGCCCTGGAGGCCCAGCGCATCCTCGCCGAGGAGTGGAACGTCAAGGCCGACGTCTGGTCCGCGACCTCCTGGAACGAGCTGCGCCGCGACGCGGTGGAGGCCGAGGAGTTCAACCTGCTGCACCCGGAGGAGACGCAGCGCGTCCCCTACGTGACGCAGAAGCTCCAGGGCGCCGAGGGCCCGTTCGTCGCCGTCTCCGACTGGATGCGCGCGGTGCCGGACCAGATCTCCCGCTGGGTGCCGGGCCAGTACCAGTCGCTGGGCGCCGACGGCTTCGGCTTCGCCGACACCCGTGGCGCGGCCCGTCGCTTCTTCCACATCGACGCGCAGTCGGTCGTCCTGAGCGTGCTCACCGAGCTCGCCAAGCAGGGCAAGGTCGACCGCAGCGCCCTGAAGGACGCGATCGACCGCTACCAGCTGCTGGACGTGGCGGCGGCCGACCCGGGCGCCGCCGGCGGCGACGCCTGATCCGCAGTCGGACACCGAAGGGCCGGACCTCCTCGACGGAGGTCCGGCCCTTCGGCATGTGCGGCACTCGAACGGTCTTCGGTTCGGACGCACGGCGGCCCCGGACTCCGCGGAGTCCGGGGCCGCCGTCGCGCGGGGCCGGTCAGATGTGGACGGCCGGGCCCGCGTCGGTGGTGCCGCGGCGGGTGAGCAGGCCGAGCAGGGCGGCGGCGAAGGCCACCACGGAGGCCACCGCGAAGGCGAGCGACATCCCGCTGACGAAGGAGTCGTGCACCGCGCCGGCCATCGCGTCCACCGCCTGCTGCGGGGTGCCGGCCGGGGCGGGCGGGGCGATGCCGAGCTGGGCGGCCTGGTTGAGGCCCTCGGTCTGCGCGGGCTCGACCGGCGGCAGGCCGGCCCTGGCCCAGTTGCCGGGCAGCACGTCGGTGACCCTGGCGGCCATCAGCGCGCCCAGCACGGCGGTGCCCAGGCTGCCGCCGACCTGCATCGCGGCCTGCTGGAGGCCGCCGGCCACGCCGGACAGCTCCAGCGGGGCGTTGCCGACGATCACCTCGGTGGCACCGACCATGACCGGGCTGATGCCCAGGCCCATCAGCACGAACCAGAGCGACATCACGCCGGTGCCGGAGCCCGCGTCCAGGGTGGACATCCCGAACATGGCGGTGGTGGTGACCAGCATGCCGGCCACGATCGGGATCCGCGGGCCGAGCTTGCCGATGGCCAGGCCGGCCACCGGTGATCCGACGATCATCATGGCGGTCATCGGCAGCAGGTGGACGCCGGCCGAGACCGGCGACATCCCGTGGACGTTCTGCAGGTAGAAGGTCACGAAGAAGATCGCGCCGAAGAAGGCGAACGCCATCAGCACCATCAGCAGGGTGCCCGCCGACAGCGGCACCGAGCGGAACAGGCCGAGCGGGATCAGCGGCTCGCGGGCCACCCGCTGCCAGAGCGCGAAAGCCACCATCAGGACCACCGCGCCGCCCAGGAGCAGCAGCGTGGAGGCGTTGCCCCAGCCCCACTCGGGCGCCTTGATGATGCCGAAGACCAGGGCGAACATCGCCACCGAGAGCAGCGCGATGCCGGGCAGGTCGAAGGACTTGGCGGCCTTCTCGGCCCGCACGTCCTGGAGGATCCAGACGCCGAGGGCCAGCGCGATCAGGCCGACCGGGATGTTGATGAAGAACACCGACTCCCAGTTGACGTGCTCGACCAGCAGACCGCCGACGATCGGGCCGGCCGCGGTGGAGGCTCCGATCACCCCGCCCCAGATGCCGATCGCCATGTTGAGCTTCTCGGCCGGGAAGGCCCCGCGCAGCAGGCCGAGCGCGGCCGGCTGGAGCAGCGCGCCGAACAGGCCCTGGAGCACCCGGCAGGCGATCACCGTCTGGATGTTGGTGGCGAAGCCGATCGCGGCCGAGGTGGCGGCGAAGCCGACCGCGCCGACCAGGAAGGTGTTCTTGTGGCCGAACCGGTCACCGATCTTCCCCGCGGTGATCAGGAAGACCGCCAGCGCCAGCAGATAACCGCTGGTCACCCACTGGATCTCGGAGGGCGCGGCCTTCAGGTCGGCCTGGATGACCGGGTTGGCGATCGCGACGATCGTGCCGTCGAGGGCCACCATCATGACGCCGACGGCGACGGTCAGCAGGGTCAGCCAGGGGTGTCCCTTCAGCCGGTTCCCGGACGGGGGCCGGTGTGGCGGCTCCACGCCCGGCTGGGCGTTCTTGACGGCGGACTGGCTCATCTGGGGCCCTCCGGGGCATGGCAGAGAACAAACGTGGTCGTGGCGCCCCGGCCCACCCGTCCCCACGAGTCACCCGGCCCGACGGACGCCACTTCCGGCAGATTATGTCAGCCACTGACATTCGGCAAATGGTGACTTCTGACTTCAGCTGACATTTGTCAGAGCGCTAAGGTTGTGATCACACCCCTCCCGCACCACCGCCCGGAAGGCCCCCGCCATGGCCGCTCAGACCTCGCCCCCCGCCACCGCCCCGGACGGCAGAACCGCCGACGGCACGGCCCCCGGCGCGACACCCGATCCGGCCGCCGACCACACGCCCGACCGCACACCGGACCACCCGGCCGACCGCGCCTCCGGCCGACCGCCCGGGCTGCGCGAGCGCAAGAAGCAACGCACCCGGGACGCCCTGGTGCACGCCGCCCACGGGCTCTTCCTCACCCAGGGCTTCGCCGGGACGACCGTGGACGAGATCGCCGCCGTCGTCGACGTCTCGCAGCGCACCTTCTTCCGGTACTTCGCCAACAAGGACGAGGTCGCGCTCGCCGTGATGGCCGACGCCGAGGACTACTTCATCGAGTGCCTGCGCCGCCGCCCGGCCGAGGAGAACCCGCTCCAGGCCCTGCGCGCCGCGATCGTCCAGTCCTGGCGCGACCTGGGCTCCGGCGACCTCGGCGGACCGGGCTCGATCACCAGCGCGCTGGAGCTGGTGCGGCTGATCGAGGAGACCCCCACCCTGCTCGCCGCGCACCTGCGCCGGATCACGCAGCAGGAGCGGATCGTGGTCACGGTGATCGCCGAACGCGAAGGGCTGGATCCGGCCGAGGACCTGCGTCCGACCGTACTGGCCGCCGTCTTCGGCAGCGTGCTGCGCTCCGCCCACCTGTCCTGGTGCGACGACCAGGAGAAGTGCGGCCCGGAGGCCATGATCACTCTGATCGAGCGTCATTTCGACCAGCTCGGCCCCGCCCTGGCCGGCGACTGGCGGCACTGAGGACCGGCGGACCAGGGCGGGCCGCCGTCCGGTCGCACCCGGGGCACCGGGTCATACCGGGGTACTACCCGGGATCCCGGCCCCCGGTCGGACGACGGCGGCGCCCGGCCCGCCTACCCTGGCGGGATGATCGACCCGCCCCCCGGACCGGCCCGGAGCGACCCGCTGCGGGCCCTGCTCGCGCCGCTCGCCCGACCGTCCGCCGACCGCACCCCGATGCTGGCCAACGCCTCCAGCCGGTGGGTCCGTTACCTCCCCTACGTCCTCGCACTGGCCGCCTTCACCTCCCTGCTGCCCAACTCGATCAACGTCCTCGCGCACGACTACAAGCTCGCGACCGGGCTCGCCGCGGGCCTCGCCATCGCGCAGACGGCACCGCTGCTGCTGACGCCGAGCCGCCCGCTGGCCGCCTGGTGGGTCATCGGCGGCACCAACCTGCTGACGTCCCTGCTGATCCTGACCACCGGGCGGGGGACCTCCTCCGCCTGGCCCTGGCCGGCCACCAGCATGGTCGGCTATCTGCTGCTGATGCTCCCGCTCGCCCTCCGCGAGCCGCGCCGCACCCTGCTCTCCGTCTGGCTGGCCACCGCCGCCGCCAGTCTCGCGCTCTCCCTGGCCGGCGCCACGGCCGAGGTCGGCAGCGACAACAGCATGCTCGCGGTGGTCCTGACCGGCGCGGTCCTGCTGCTCGGCGGAGCCCTGCGGGAGCGGGCCGAGGCCCAGCGGCTGCTCACCGAGCAGGAGCACATCAGCGAGGCCGAACGCGAGCGGCGCACCCTGCTGGAGGAGCGCGCCCGGATCGCCCGCGAGCTGCACGACGTGGTCGCCCACCACATGTCGGTGATCGCCGTCCAGGCCGCCAGCGCCCCCTACCGGATCACCGGAGTCCCGGACGACGCCGCCGAGGAGTTCACCGCCATCGCCGGCACCGCCCGTGAGTCGCTGGCCGAGATGCGGCGGCTGCTGGGTGTGCTGCGCAGCGAGGAGTCCACCACCGAGAAGGTGCCGCAGCCCGGGGTGGGGCAGCTGGCCCAGCTGGTCGAGACGGTCGCCCGGGCCGGGGTGCCGGCCGAACTGTCCGTGGCGCCCGAACTCGACGACGCCCTGCCGCAGGCCGTCGGACTCTCCGTGTACCGGATCGTCCAGGAGGCGCTGGCCAACGTCGTCCGGCACGCCCCCGGCGCGCGGGTCTGGGTCTCGCTGGCCGTGGACGGCCCCGCGCTGCTGGTCACCGTGGTGAACGGCGCCCCGCCCGAGCGCGTCGAGTCCCTGGAGGCCTCGGCCGAGGGCACCGGCCACGGTCTGGTCGGCATGCGGGAACGCGTCCGCCTGCTGGATGGCAGGCTGGACACCGGCCCGCTGCCCGACGGCGGCTTCAAGGTGGCCGCCGTCCTGCCGTTCGACACCCCCCTGGAGACATCCGCATGACCATCCGCGTGATCATCGTCGACGACCAGGCGATGGTGCGGGCCGGCTTCGCCGCCCTGCTCAACGCCCAGAGCGACATCGATGTGGTGGGCGACGCGGCGGACGGCGCGCAGGCCCTGGAGGTCACCGGCCGCACCCATCCGGACGTGGTCCTGATGGACGTCCGGATGCCCGTCATGGACGGCCTGGAGGCGGCCCGGCGGCTGCTCGACCCGGCCGTGCCCGGCGCGCACCGCCCCAAGGTGCTGATGCTGACCACCTTCGACGTGGACGACTACGTGTACGAGGCCTTGCGCGCCGGGGCCAGCGGCTTCCTGCTCAAGGACGCGCCCCCGGCCGACCTGATCGCCGCCGTCCGGGTGGTCGCGGCCGGCGAGGCGCTGCTCGCCCCGTCGGTGACCCGCCGGCTGATCGAGGACTTCGCCCGGACCAGGCCCGCCAGGCGCCGCGACCCCAAGCTGCGGCTCAACGGCCTGACCCCGCGCGAGACCGAGGTGCTGGAGCTGATCGCGCGCGGCCTCTCCAACCAGGAGATAGCCGCCCGGCTGGTGCTCGCCGAACAGACCGTCAAGACCCACATCGGCCGCATCCTCGCCAAGCTCGACCTGCGCGACCGCGCCCAGGCCGTGGTGCTCGCCTACGAGTCCGGCCTGGTGACACCTGGTCAGTAGCACTTCCCCCCTCGTGATACCCGGGTAGTACCCGGGAGTTGGCCCCGCGGTGTGACGCCCGCGGGGCCGCCGCATTCCTACCTTCCTCTCCGTCGAGACCGAACGGACAAGGGAGACAAGGGACATGCGGCAGCAGCGCCCCCAGAACAGGTCCACACGTCTGCGCCGGGCGCTCACCGCCGCCGCGGTGGCCCTGGCCGCCGTACTGGGCTCGGGCGGCTGGGCCGCCGACACCCAGCACGCCCTCACCGGACCGCCACCGGGCAGCACCGCCTGGGTGGCGGACACCACCCTCGGGATCCGCCTGCCCGACCCGGCCACCGCCACGCCCGCCGAGGTGGCCGCCTTCTTCGCCGGCCTCACGCCGGCCCGGCGGGACGCGCTGGCCGTCCGCCACCCGCTGGTGGTCGGCAACCTGGACGGCGCTCCCGTCCAACTGCGCTACCGGGCCAACGCGCTGGCCCTGACCGAGGAGCGTGGCCGCGAACTGGCCCGCGCCACCGACCCGGCGCGCACCCCGCAGGACCACGCCGCCGCCCGCGCCCGCGCCGAGCGCTACCGCACCCTGCTCGACGGCGGCCGGCAGATCCTCGCCTTCGACCCGCGCGGCCGCGGCCAGGTCGCCGAGGTCTACGGCGACCTGGCCACCGCCCGCCGGACGGCCGTCGTCGTGCCCGGCTCCGACATCGACCTGCTGAGCTTCGACCGCGCCACCGACCCGTACGGCACCCCGGCCGGGATGGCCCGCGCGCTCCACGACGCGACCGGCCGGCGGACCGCCGTGATCGCCTGGGCCGGCTACACCACCCCGGTCGGCGTGGGCCCGGACGCCGCCACCGAGAAGCTGGCCCACGCCGGGGCGAAGCGGCTGGCCCGGCTGCTCGACGGACTCGCCGTCACCACCGGGCCCGACGCGCCCGCCACGGTGTTCTGCCACAGCTACGGCTCGGTGGTCTGCGGGCTGGCCCGGCCGGGGCCCGCGCAGTCCTCGGGGGTGGTGGTGCTCGGCTCGCCCGGGATGGGCGTCGGCTCGGCCGCCGGTCTCGACCCGGAGGTCCCGCTCTGGGCCACCGCCCGCAACGGCTCCGACTGGATCGGCAACGTGCCGTTCGTCTCCGTCCTGGGCCTCGGCCACGGCGCCGACCCGACCGGCCCCGCCTTCGGCGCCCGCCCGCTGCCCGCCACCGGCTCGCACGGCCACACCGGGTACTTCGCGCCCGGCACCGCCTCCCTCGCGGCCTTCGCCGACATCGCCCTCGGCCGCTGACCACCCGCGCCCGTCCCGCCCGTCCCGCCCGTCCCGCCCGTCCCGCCCGTCCCGCCCGTCCCGCCCGTGCCACCGTGAGGAGCACCGCCATGGCCCACCCGCTCACCGCCCTGCGCCGCGCCGCCCACCAGGTCGACGCCCGCACCCCCGAGACCCGCGACCGCGCCCTGGACGGGCTGCGCGCCCTCGCCCTGCTCGCCGTCCCGGTCGGCCACTGGATGCTCGGCGGCTTCACCCTCTCCCCCGACGGCGCGCTGCACAACGCCAGCCCGCTCGGCTCGCTCGGCTTCTTCGCCCCGCTCAGCTGGGTGCTCCAGATGCTCGGTGTGTTCTTCCTGGTCGGCGGCCACTCCTCGGTCCACTCGCTGGAGCGGGCCCGCGCCAAGGGCGTGACGTACCCGGGCTGGCTGCGCGGCCGGGCGGTGCGGCTGCTGCGCCCGGTGCTCGGGGTGACGGCCGTCTGGGCACTGCTGATCCCGCTGCTGGAGCGGCTCGGAGCGCCGGGCGACACCGTCCGGACCGGCTCGGTGCTGGTGGTGCAGCCGCTCTGGTACATCGGCGTCTACCTGGGGCTGACCGCGCTCACCCCGCTCTGTGTGGCGGCCGGGCGCCGGCTGCGCGGCTGGTCGGCGGGCGCGCTGGTGGCCGTCGTCGCCCTGGTCGACCTGGGGCGGTACGGGCCCTGGGCGGACGCGGTGCCGTCCTGGGTGGAGCTGGTGAACGTGCTGCCGGGCTGGCTCTTCGGCTACCAGCTGGGCGTGCTCTGGGCGCAGGGCCGGCTGCGCCGCCCGGCCGCGCGGCTGCTGCTGCTCGGCGGCGGTGCGCTGTTCGCCGTACTGCTGCTGGTCTTCCACTACCCGGCCAGCATGGTCGGCGTGCCCGGCGCCGAGCGGACCAACTCGCACCCGCCGTCCCTGCTGGTCCTGGCGCTGGCGGCGGTGCAGTGCGGCGCGGCGGTCCTGCTGCGCGAGCGGCTCGGCCGGCTGCTGGGTCGCCGGCCGCTGCTCTGGCTGCCGGTGGTGGCCGTCAACCTCTCGGCGATGACGATCTTCTGCTGGCACCAGAGCGCGATGCTCGCCGTCGCGGTGCCCGGTGCGGCGGCCCTGGGCGCGGTGCCGGGGCTGACCACCGCACCGTCGACTCTGGGCTGGGTGGCCGCCCGGCTGGCGCTGCTCCCGCTGTTCGGCGCCGTCCTGGTGACGATCGGGTGGTTCACCCGCCGGTTCGACGGGCCCTGGACGGCGTTCTCCCGCGCCTGGAAGGCCGTGGCCGGGGCCGCGGCGGCGCTCTTCGCCGCGTACGCGCTGGGTCTGGTCTGACCAGCGCCGGAGCGGCCGCCGCCCCGGAACGCCGTGCGTTCCGGGGCGCGGTGTCGGTCCGCTGCCCTACCCTGCCGCCATGGTGACGTTCGATGAGTTCCGCGCGATGGCGCTGGCCCTGCCGCAGGCCGTCCAGGAGCCGACCTGGGAGATCGAGACGCTGCGGGTCCACTCGAAGATCTTCGCGATGGGCTCGCCGGACGGCGGGACGGTCAGCGTGAAGGCCTCCCGGGAGGACCAGGCCGAGCTGCTCGCCGCCGAGCCCGAGGTGTTCTCCTTCCCCCAGTACGTCGGGCGGCACGGCTGGGTGGGCGTCCGGCTCGACCTGGTCGACCCGGACGAGCTGCGCGACCTGCTGACCGACGCCTGGCGGCGCACCGCACCGAAGCGGCTCGTCAAGGAGTTCGACGCGGAGGCGGCCCGGTGACGCCGCCCGGACACCGGCGGTTCATGTGATGCTAAACACAGTTTAGGGCGGGTCCATCACTCCTCCGGGCGCCCTAGGCTTGCGAAGGGAAGTTGGCAGTCGTAGCACCCTCCGGGCCCCCGCCCGCGGAACGGTGACGGGCCCCTAGGGAGTTGACGCGATGCGCCGTCGGCGGTGGAAGCGTGTACTGATCGGCGCCTTCGCGGGTTGCGCCGTGCTCGCCGACGCCGGTGCGGCGGCGGCCCAGGCCGCCGCGTCCACCGAGCAGTTGGCGATCTCCACGCCTCCGGCCGGCAGCGCCGCCTGGGTCGAGGACCACTCCTTCGGCCGCGGTCTGCCCGACCCGGCCACCACCACCCCGGCCGCCGCCGCCGAGTTCTTCACGTCGCTCGCCCCCACCGAACTGGACCGGCTGATCCAGGACTACCCGCTGGTCGTCGGCAACTTCGACGGCGCCCCGGTGGAGCTGCGCTACCGCGCCAACCGGATCGCCCTCGCCGCCGAGCGGGACCACGCCCGGGACCGCGCCAACAACCGGAAGCTCGACTCCGACCTGCGCGCGCTGGCCGTCTCCCGCGCCAACGACATCGAGCACCTGCTGGCCCCCGACCGCCAGGTCCTCGCCTTCGACCCGCGCGGCCGCGGCCTGGTCACCGAGGTCTGGGGCGATCTCGCGGACGCCGACCGGATCTCCGTCCTGGTCCCCGGCTCGGACGCCGACCTCGGCCACTTCGACCAGACCGCCGAACCGCTGCGCTCCCCCGCCGGGATGGCCCGCGCGCTGTACGCCGAGGAGCGGCGGCAGTCGCCCCGCACCCGGACCGCGGTGATCGCCTGGACCGGCTACGTCACCCCCTCCGGACTCGGTCCGGACGCCGTCACCTCGCGGCTCGCCGACGTCGCCGCGCCCCGGCTGGAACGGCTGCTCGCCGGGCTGAAGGAGACCACCCGGCCGGACGCCCCGCCGTCGCTGCTCTGCCACTCCTACGGCTCGGTGGTCTGCGGCAACGCCGCCCCCGACATCCCGCGGGCGGCCGCCTCGCCGTCCGACACCTCCGGGGTCACCGACCTGGTGGTGTTCGGCAGCCCCGGCATGGGAGTGCAGACCACCTCCGAACTGGGCGCCGGCGTGCACGTCTGGGCCACCCGCAACGGCAGCGACTGGATCGGCAACGTGCCGTACCTGGAGGTCGGCGGGCTCGGCCACGGCGCCGACCCGACCTCGGCCGGCTTCGGCGCCGAGGAGATCTCCTCCGCCCGGGCCTCCGGCCACAACGGCTACTTCACCGAGGGCACCGACAGCCTGCACAACTTCGCGGCCATCTCGCTCGGCCACTACGACGAGGTGGTCCGCCCGACGGCCGGGGCCTGAACCCTCCGCTCCCTGGCGGACTGCGGCCGGTCGGACGCCCTGCCCCGGCCGGGGGCCGCCCCGCGGTCCGGGTAGAGCCGGGCGGCCTCGGCGGCGACCCTGGCCATCTCCCGCCGGGCGGCGGGCGGTGAGAGCACCTCGGCGTCCCCGCCGAAGGAGAGCAGCGAGCGGACGGCCGGCAGCGACTGGAAGCCCAGGGCGAGCTCGACCCACTCGTCGGCGGGCCCGGTACCCCACTCGGGCGGCGGCGCGGTGAGCCTGGTCCCGTGGAGGCGGATGAACATGTCCAGCCGGGCGCGCCGCACCCGGACCTTGACCGACACCTCCTTGGGCAGCCGTTCGACCTGCTCGCGCAGCACCGCCCAGACCTCGCCCAGACCGAGACCGGGACGGCGGCGCACCGGCTCCTCGGCGGTCTCGGCGGCCAGCACCCGGTCGGCCCGGAACAGCCGGGGCTCACCGCGCAGATCGGCCACCAGGTACCAGACGGCCGCCTTGCTCACCAGGCCGTACGGGTCGACGGTGTACTCGGCGGGCCCCGAGGTGCCGCTGTGCCGGTAGCGCAGCCGCAGCCGGCGGTCGGCGAAGACGGCGTACTGCAGCTCGCCGAGGTCCGGTCCGGCGGGCACGCCCGCCTGGAGCCAGCGGGCCGGGTCCACCAGGACGCGCTCGCTGATCCGCTCGGCGGCCGGGCGGTGCGGGGCCGGCAGCGCGGCCATCACCTTGCGCAGCGCCGAGCCGAGCGCGCCGTCCAGCCCGAGGTCGCTGTGCGCGCCCTGGGCGGAGAGCACGAACAGGGCGCGGGCCTCGTCGGCGGTGAGCCCGCTGACGTCGGTGCGGTAGCCGGGCAGCAGGTTGATCCCGCCGTGCCGACCGCGTTCGGTGTAGACGGGGACGCCGGCCGCCGAGAGCGCCTCGACGTCGCGGTAGATGGTGCGGACCGACACCTCCAGGCGCTCGGCCAGTTCGGTGGCGGGCACCCGGCCGCGGGTCTGGAGCAGCAGCAGGATGGAGAGCAGGCGGTCGGCCTTCATGGCACGAGGATCCCAGAAACCCTGACGCCGGTTGTCAGCTTTTACCGGGAGATTGCCGGTGCGGGGGCCGGACCGGCCGGCCCCCGCACCGGACCGCCGGCGCCCGCACCGGGCGCGCGGCTACTCGCGGCCGACCGAGGTGAAGGCCATGTTCGGGTAGCGGTCGCCGGCCACCTTCGCCGCGACCGGCTCCAGCGCGGCCAGTTCCTCCGCGGTGAGCCGCAGCGTCGCCGCGGCGGTGTTCTCGGCGAGCCGGCTGCGCTTGCGGGTGCCGGGGATCGGCACCACGGCCAGGCCGTGCACCTCGGCGCGCTGGTGCACCCAGGCGAGCGCCACCTGGGCGGCGGTGATCCCGCGCGCCGCCGCGATCTCCCGGATCGGCTCCAGCAGCGCGGTGTTGGCGGCCGCGTTCGCCCCGCTGTACCGGGGCTGGGTGCGGCGCACGTCGTCCGCCGCCAGTTCCTCGGCGGCGGCGAACGAACCGGTCAGGAAGCCCCGGCCGAGCGGCGAGTACGGCACGAAGGCGACGCCCAGCTCGGCCGCGGCCGGCACCGCCGAGCGCTCGACGTCCCGGGCGAAGACCGACCACTCCGACTGCAGGGCCGCGATCGGGTGCACCGCGTACGCCTCGCGCAGTTCGGCGCCGGTCACCTCGGAGAGGCCGAGGTGACGCACCTTGCCCGCCCGGACCAGCTCGGCCATCGCGCCCACCGACTCGGTGAGCGGCACGTCCGGGTCGCGGCGGTGCATGTAGTAGAGGTCGATCACGTCCACGCCGAGCCTGCGCAGCGAGGCGTCCGCGGCGGCCCGGATGTACGCCGGGTCGTTGCGGATGCCCCGGTGGGCCGGGTCGTCCTCCTTGCGCTCGATGGCGAACTTGGTGGCGACCACCACCCGGTCGCGGTTGGCGCGGACGAACGGACCGATCAACTCCTCGTTCCGGCCGAAGCCGTAGGCGTCGGCGGTGTCGAAGAGGGTGACGCCCGCCTCCAGGGCGGCGTCCAGGGTGGCGAGCGCCTCCGCGGTGTCGGTCGGGCCGTAGAACTCGCTCATGCCCATGCAGCCGAGGCCCTGGACGCCCACAGACGGACCGTCGGTGCCCAGCTGGGTGGTGGGGAGGGTGGGGAGAGTCATGCGCTCTGCTTCTTCCTCTGCTGGCGGCGGGCCGGTTCGCCGCGGTCGGCGATCTTCCCGGCATAGAGATCGATCTTGTAGTCGAGCACGGCGAGGGTCGCGTGCAGGTCGGCGATGCGCTGCCGGACCTCCTCGCGGTGGGCGACCAGCAGGTCGCGCCGTCCCTCGAAGGTCCGCTCGCCCTGGCGGGCCAGTTCGACGTACCGGAGCATGTCGGCCACCGTCATTCCGGTCAGCCGCAGCCGGCCCAGGAAGGCCAGCCGGTGCAGGTCGGCGTCGCAGTAGCGGCGCTGGCCGGAGGCGGAGCGGTCGACCGGGTCGAGCAGACCGATCCGCTCGTACCAGCGCAGGGTGTGGGCGGTCAGTCCGCTGGCCGCCGCGACCTCGCTGATGCTGTGCCGCGGGGTGCGGTCCGGGTCGCCGACCGGCTGGTTGAACACGTCGGAACAGGTGCGCGGGTCGACCTCGATCGGCGCGAGCGTTGCCATGATCGGAACCCCCAGTGGTGAGCGGTGTCTACGACGCTAGCGAGTTGGAGTGCACTCCAAGCAAGCCTCCCACGCGGGTGCTCGGACCACCCGGTTAGAGTCGGGCCCATGGAGAGCTTGCGGATGATCGAGAACTGGCCGGTGCCCAACGCCGCGGCGGCGGTGGTACGGGGCGCGGACGGCGCGGTGCTCGCCGGACACGGCCCGCAGCAGCACCTGTTCCCGCTGGCGTCGGTGACCAAGCTGCTCACCTCGTACGCCGTCCTGGTCGCGGTCGAGGAGGGCGTCTTCGAGCTGGACGACCCGGCCGGGCCCGCGGGTTCGACCGTCCGCCACCTGCTGGCGCACACCTCGGGGCTGGCCTTCGACGAACAGCGGGTGATGGCCGAGCCGGGCAACCGCCGGCTCTACTCCAACGCCGGCTTCGACGTGCTGGCACAGACCCTGACCCAGGCGTCCGGCATCGAGTTCGGCCGGTACGCCGCCGAGGCGGTGTTCGAGCCGCTCGGCATGCGCTCGACGCTGATCAACACCGCGCACAAGTCCCCCGCCGGAGCCGGCGGTCTCTCCACCGTGGGCGATCTCGCGCTGTTCGCGGCCGAGTTGCAGGCGCCCAAGCTGCTGGACCCGTCCACCGTACGCACGGCCACCCGCGAGGTCGCCTTCCCGGGCACCAGCGGTGTCCTGCCCGGCTTCGGCCACCGCCGCCCGAACGACTGGGGCCTCGGCTTCGAGATCCGGGACGGCAAGGCGCCACACTGGACGGGCACCGCCAACTCGCCCGCCACCTTCGGCCACTTCGGCCAGTCCGGCACCTTCCTCTGGACCGACCCCGAGGCGGGCGTGGCCTGCGTCGCGCTCACCGACCGGGACTTCGGCCCGTGGGCCGCCGAGTCCTGGCCGCTCCTCAGCGACGCCGTCCTGGCCGAACTGCGCGGCTGAGCAAGCCCGGTGGGCGCGCCGCACCGGCCGCCCACCGCGGGCCCCGCTCAGCCGTACGAGACCGGCGAGTGCATCTCCCAGAGCAGCAGCTCGGCGCCGGTCTCCCCGGCCGTCGGGTCCGCGAAGGCGCCGCCGGTGATCCGGACGCTGTCGCCGGGCACCATCGACCGGCCGCCGCCCTGCGGGCCCGGCACGGTGCGGTAGCCGAGCGAACCGGCCGTCAGATGGGCGTACCGCCATGCGGCGGCCGGGAGTTCGGGCAGCGGCTGCCAGGGCCCCGCGGTGGCCAGCCAGAGCGCGGCGTCGGAACGGCGCAGCGGCAGGGCGTCCGTCCCGGCGTCCCGTTCGAGGCCGGAGGCGAGCAGCGTCAACCCGCCGTCCGCCGGTTCCACCCGGCGCAGCCCGTACACCGGGGGCGCGTCGAAGACGTCCGGCTGGAGCCACATCTGGATGAAGCGGACCGGCCCCCGGGCGCCGCCGACGTTGCGTTCGGTGTGGGTGACACCGGAGCCCGCGCTCAGGTGCTGGATCATGCCGGGGCGGACCACCCCGCTGTGACCGCGGGAGTCCCGGTGGGCGAGCGCGCCCTCCAGCACCCAGGTGAGGATCTCGGTGTCCCGGTGCTTGTGCTCGTCGAAACCCGCGCCGGGGGCGAGCAGTTCCTCGTTGCAGGCCAGCAGCGCGCCGAAGTGGGTGTTCTTCGGGTCGTAGTGGCCCGAGAAGGAGAACGCGTGTCTGGTCTCGATGCCCTCGGCCGGGATCGAGAGGTGGCGCTCGGCGGTGCGGCGCAGGTCGGCGCGGGGGCGGGCGGGGGCGTCGGTCACGGCCTCCACGGTAGCGGGTGTGACGGCCGCCACCGTGGCCCTCCGGCGGGGGGCGTGCACGAGCAGCCACTCCGGTGAGGCAGTCTTGTCCTTGTGCCAGCCGCTTCCGCGAACTCCAAGAGCGATCCGAACGCCAAGCCCGACAAGAACGGGAAGAGCCCGACGTCCGGGGCCGGCCGGGACCGGCCCGGCCGGGCGGCGCCGCGCCTGACCGTACAGGAACGCAGACTCGCCGCCGAGCGCGCCGAGCGCCGGGTCGCGACGCTGAAGCGGCTGGAGAAATCCTCGGGCAAGCTGGCCACGGCCGCGATCGCGCGGATGGACGACCAGCTCGGCTGGTACCGGCGGATGCCGCCGGAGCACCGCTCCTGGATCGGCCTGGTCGCCCAGGCCGGGATCGCCGCCTTCACCGAGTGGTACCGCCACCCCGACGCCCCGCAGGCCATCTCCACCGACGTCTTCGGCACCGCACCGCGCGAGTTGACGAGGGCGATCACGCTGCGCCAGACCGTGGAGCTGATCCGCACCACGATCGAGGTGATGGAGGAGGCCATCGAGGAGGTGGCCGCCCCCGGTGACGAGGCGGACATGCGCGAGTCCGTCCTGGTGTACGCCCGGGAGATCGCCTTCGCCACCGCCCAGGTCTACGCCCAGGCGGCCGAGGCACGCGGCGCCTGGGACGCCCGGCTGGAGGCACTGGTCGTCAACTCGCTGCTCTCCGGTGACGCCGACGAGGGAGTCCTCTCCCGGGCCGCCGCGCTCGGCTGGGGCCAGCCGAGCCAGGTCCGGGTGGTGATGGGCAGCGCCCCGGACGGGGACAGCGAGCTGGTGGTCGAGGCGATCCGCCGGGCCGCCCGGTACGCCAAGCTGCATGTGCTGACCGGGGTGCTGGGCAAGCGCCTGGTGGTGGTGGTCGGCGGCGACAAGGAGCCGGTGCACGCGGCCAGGGCGCTGATCGGCCAGTTCGCGGCGGGCCCGGTGGTGGTCGGCCCGACCGTGCCCGACCTGCTGTCGGCGACCCGCTCGGCCCACGCCGCCGCCGCCGGCCTGCGGGCCTGCGCCGCCTGGCCGGACGCCCCGCGCCCGGTGCTGGCCGACGACCTGCTGCCCGAACGCGCGCTCGCCGGAGACCAGGCGGCCCGCCGCCAGCTGGTGGAGGAGATCTACACACCGCTGGACGAGGCGGGCTCGGCACTCCTGGAGACCCTGAGTGTCTACCTGGAGCAGGCCTCCTCTTTGGAGGGTGCCGCCCGGATGCTCTTCGTCCATCCCAACACGGTGCGCTACCGGCTGCGACGTGTGACAGACGTCACGGGCTACGCTCCCTCCGACGTACGTTCGGCGTTCACGCTGCGCATCGCACTGGCGCTGGGACGACTCGCCGCGGCCGGAGAGCACAATTGACCGCGATGTAGGGAACTGACAATCCCGGATGCTTTTCTTCGTTACCGTCGCCTACCCGCCCCCGGGCGCCTGGCGAGAGAGGGTTGAACCGTGCTCGTAATCGTCGCCCCTGGACAGGGTGCCCAGTCCCCCGGTTTCCTCAGCCCCTGGCTGGAGGTCGACGGTGTCGCCGACCGCCTGCGCGGCTGGTCGGAGGTCGCCGGGCTCGACCTGGTGCACGCCGGAACCGAGGCGTCCGCCGAGGAAATCAAGGACACCGCCGTCGCCCAGCCGCTGCTGGTCGCGGCCGGCCTGGTGACCGCCCGCGCACTGTTCCCGGACGAGGACAGCGCCCGGACGCTGGTCGGCGCCGTGGCCGGCCACAGCGTCGGTGAGATCACCGCCGCCGCCGGTGCCGGGGTGCTCACCGCGCACGACGCGCTCACCTTCGTCCGTGAGCGCAGCCTGGCGATGGCCGAGGCCGCCGCGGCCACCGAGACCGGCATGATCGCCGTCCTCGGCGGCGAGCCGGAGGCCGTCGCGGCCAAGCTCGCCGAGCACGGCCTGACCCCGGCCAACAACAACGGCGGCGGCCAGATCGTCGCCGCCGGCACGCTGGCCCAGCTGGAGGCCCTGAAGGCCGACCCGCCGGCCGGTGCCCGGCTGATCGCGCTCAAGGTCGCCGGCGCGTTCCACACCGAGCACATGGCGCCGGGCGTCGAGCGCCTGGCGAAGCTGGCCCCGACCCTGTCGGTCGCCGACCCGAAGGTCACCTACCTCTCCAACCGGGACGGCGCGGTCGTGTCGTCCGGTACCGACGTGCTGGACCGCCTGGTGTCGCAGGTCTCCAACCCGGTCCGCTGGGACCTGTGCATGGAGACCCTGCGGGAGCTGGGCGCGACCGCCGTCATCGAGCTCGCCCCGGCGGGCACCCTCACCGGACTGGTCAAGCGCAACCTCAAGGGTGTGGCGACGCTTGCCCTGAAGACGCCCGCCGACCTCGACAAGGCCCGTGAGCTGGTCGCGGAGCACGGCGGTCAGGACCAGGAGAACGAGGCATGAGAAGCGCCCCTCAGATCCGCCCGGCCATCGGCGCGCAGTACTCGCGCATCCTCGGTGTCGGCGGCTACCGCCCGGTCCGGGTGATCCCGAACGCCGAGGTGCTGAACTGGATCGACTCCTCGGACGAGTGGATCCGCACCCGGAGCGGGATCGCCGAGCGCCGCTGGGCCGGTCCGGACGAGAGCGTCGCCGAGATGTCGGTGCAGGCCTCCGGCAAGGCGATCGCCCAGGCCGGACTCACCCCGGACCAGATCGGCGGCGTGATCGTCGCGACGGTCTCGCACCTCAAGCAGACCCCCGCGATCGCCACCGAGATCGCCGAGCGGCTCGGCTGCGGCACCGCCCCGGCCTTCGACATCTCGGCCGCCTGCGCCGGCTTCGGCTACGGCCTGAGCCTGGCCGACGGCATGATCCGCGGCGGCAGCGCCGAGTACGTCCTGGTGATCGGCGTCGAGCGGCTCAGCGACCTGACCGACCAGTCGGACCGCTCGACCGCGTTCATCTTCGGTGACGGCGCGGGCGCGGCGGTCGTCGGCCCGTCCGACACTCCCGGCATCGGCAAGGTCATCTGGGGCTCGGACGGCTCCCAGAAGGACGTCATCACGCAGACCCAGGCCTGGGACACCGCCTTCGCCAAGGAGGACGCCGTCAACGGCGCGGGCCCGGAGACCAAGTGGCCGGCCCTGCGGATGGAGGGTCAGACGGTCTTCCGCTGGGCGGTCTGGGAGATGGCCAAGGTGGCCCAGCAGGCGCTGGACGCCGCCGGGATCACCGCCGACCAGCTCGGCGCGTTCATTCCGCACCAGGCCAACATGCGCATCACGGACGCCATGATCAAGGCGCTGAAGCTGCCCGACACGGTGCCGGTCGCCCGCGACATCACCGAGACCGGCAACACCTCCGCGGCCTCCATCCCGCTGGCGATGGAGCGCATGCTGGAGAGCGGCGAAGCCTCCAGCGGCGACCTCGCACTGATCATCGGGTTCGGGGCGGGTCTGGTCTACGCCGCGGCAGTCGTTACGCTCCCCTAGGCGCGTTTCGCCCCACTTATCCCGCAAGCCTGCGTCCGTCCGCCGGGCGGCCGCATTCAACACCGAAGAGGAGCAGCCAGTATGGCTACCAAGGACGAGGTCCTGGAAGGTCTCGCTGAGATCGTCAACGAGATCGCCGGCATCCCGACCGAGGACGTCGAGCTCGACAAGTCCTTCACCGATGACCTGGACGTCGACTCGCTGTCCATGGTCGAGGTCGTCGTGGCCGCCGAGGAGCGCTTCGACGTGAAGATCCCGGACGACGAGGTCAAGAACCTGAAGACCGTCGGCGACGCGGTGGACTACATCCTCACCAACGCCGACGCCTGAGCGATCGACGCGTTCGATTCACTCGACGACGTCTGACCGTCGGCCGGCTCCCTGAGCCGGCCGACTCTCCGGCCGGGACGCCCTGTTGGGCGCCCCGGCCGGGTCCCACCCCCCGGCGCGCCGCCGAACGCCGCACAAACGTGAGAGAAGAAGATCCAGTGACCGCTGAAAACCGTACCGTGGTAGTCACGGGTATCGGCGCCTTCACGCCGCTGGGCGGCGACGCCGCCACCACCTGGGAGAACCTGGTCGCCGGGCGTTCCGGAGTGGCGGTTCTGACCGAGGAGTGGGCTGCCGACCTGCCCGTCCGGATCGCCGCGCGCACCGCCGTCGAACCGGGCGAGATCCTGCCCCGTCCGCTGGCCCGCCGGCTGGACCGCTCGGCGCAGTTCGCGCTGATCGCCGCCCGTGAGGCGTGGGCCGACGCCGGCTACGAGACCCCGGCCACCGACGACTCCTCCAAGCTCACCCCCGAGCGTCTGGGCGCCGTGATCGCCTCCGGCATCGGCGGCGTCACCACCCTGCTCGACCAGTACGACGTGCTGAAGGAGAAGGGCTCCCGCAAGGTCTCCCCGCACACCGTCCCGATGCTGATGCCCAACTCCCCGGCGGCCAACGTCGGTCTGGAGGTCGGCGCCCGCGCGGGTGTGCACACCCCCGTCTCCGCCTGTGCCTCCGGCGCCGAGGCGATCGGCTACGCGATCGAGATGATCCGTTCCGGCCGCGCCGACGTCGTGGTGGCCGGCGGTACCGAGGCCGCGATCCACCCGCTGCCGATCGCCGCGTTCGCCAACATGATGGCGATGTCCAAGAACAACGACGAGCCGCAGCGCGCCTCCCGCCCGTACGACAAGGGCCGGGACGGCTTCGTGCTCGGCGAGGGCGCGGGCGTGGTCGTGCTGGAGTCGATCGAGCACGCCGAGGCACGCGGCGCCCGGATCTACTGCGAGGCCGTGGGCCAGGGCCTGTCCTCGGACGCCCACCACATCGCCCAGCCCGAGCCCACCGGTGCCGGCGTGGCCCGCGCGCTCGCCGACCTGTTCGACCGCAACCAGCTGGACAAGGCCGAGATCGTGCACGTGAACGCGCACGCCACCTCGACCCCGCAGGGTGACACGGCCGAGCTGAAGGCGCTGCGCAAGGAGCTCGGCGAGCACCTCGACCACATCGCCGTCTCGGCCACCAAGTCGATGACCGGTCACCTGCTGGGCGGCGCCGGCGGTATCGAGACCGTCGCCACCGTGCTGGCCCTGTACAACCGGATCGCCCCGCCGACCATCAACGTCGAGGAGCTGGACGACGACGTGGACGCGGACATCGTGCGCGACGAGGCCCGCCGGCTGCCCGAGGGGCGGATCGCGGCGCTGAACAACTCGTTCGGCTTCGGCGGCCACAACGTGGTGCTGGCCTTCCGCACCGTCTGAGGCCCTCGGGGCGGGCCCGGCCTTCCGTGACGGAGGTCCGGCCCGGCCCACACGAAGGGGTCCGGCGCTCATCGCGAGCGCCGGACCCCTTTCGCGTCCGCCGGTCCGCTCGGGCCCGAGCGGACCGGTCGCTCAGACCACCTGGTGCAGCCAGCGCACCGGGGCGCCCTCGCCGGCGTACCGGAAGGGCTCCAACTCGTCGTCCCAGGGCTTGCCGAGCAGCCGGGAGATCTCGGCCTCCAGGTCGGCGCCCTCGCTGCGGGCGCGGAGCAGTACGGCGCGGAGCCTGTCCTCGGGGATCAGGATGTCGCCGTGAATGCCCGTGACGGCGTGGAAGATGCCGAGCGTGGGCGTGCTGCTGTACCGCTCGCCCTCCGCCGTGGCGCAGGGCTCGCTGGTCACCTCGTACCGCATCAGCTGCCAGCCGCGCAGCGCGGAGGCGAGCTTCGAGGCCGTGCCGGGCTCCCCCTTCCAGGAGAGTTCGGCACGCCAGTGTCCGGGCGAGGCCGGCTGGCGGATCCAGTCCAGGCTCACCCGCACACCAAGCACCCCCGCTACGGCCCACTCGACGTGCGGGCACAGCGCGCGGGGCGCGGAGTGGATGTACAGGACTCCACGTGTCGTCACCGGGACCTCCAGGCTGTGGACGAGGGTCGCCTTCCCCAGCTGCCTCGTGCCTGCAGTTGATCCACAGTTACCCACGCTAGCCGACATTAAGCCACTAATTTGAGCAAAACGGACAGGCTTTCGCTCAATGCTAGTCGAATCCTCAACGAGGTCCACCCCCCGGTCGGATCTCTCCCCCGAACGGCCCCATCGCCAGGCGGGACCACCGTACCGCGCCGCCCTGCACGATGGATGACGCACTTTCGGATCCGACCGGAATGCGGTAGTGCGGCCCGGCTCTCCGCGCCCGGTGCGCAAACCGCCCCGCGCCCGGGTGGGCGGCGGGGCGGTCGCGGTCGTGATCCGGCGTCAGCCGTCCAGGCGGACCAGCATCTTGCCGGTGTTGGCGCCGCGCAGCAGGTCGAGGAAGGCGTCGACCGCACTGTCGATGCCCTGGGTCACCGTCTCGCGGTACTTCAGCTCACCCGAACGCACCCACGCGGAGACCTCCTCGACGAACTTCGGCTGAAGGTCGTAGTGGTCACCCACGAGCAGCCCCTCCATGCGGAAGCGCTTGGCGATGATCTGCGCGAGGTTGCGGGGGGCCGGGGTCGGCTCAGTGGCGTTGTACTGCGAGATCATGCCGCACACCGCGATGCGCCCGTGCAGGTTGATCGAGTCGATCGCCGCTTCGAGGTGCTCGCCGCCCACATTGTCGAAGTACACGTCGATGCCGTCGGGAGCCGCCGCCTGAAGCTGCTCGGCGACCGGACCGTTCTTGTAGTTGAACGCGGCATCGAATCCGTACTCCTCCACGAGGAGCTTGACCTTCTCGTCCGAGCCGGCGGAGCCGATCACCCGCGCCGCACCCTTCAGCCTGGCGATCTGGCCGACGATGCCACCCACGGCGCCGGCGGCGCCGGACACGAACACCGCGTCGCCGGCCTTGATCTCCGCAATCCGCGTCAGACCCGCGTAGGCGGTCAGACCCGGCATGCCCAGCACACCCAGGTAGGTGGAGAGCGGCGCGGCGTTCGGGTCCACCTTGACCGACGCCCTGGCCTCGAACGTCGCGTACTCGCGCCAGCCGAAAGAGTGCAGGACATGGTCACCCTCGGCGAAACCCTCCGCCCGCGAGGCGACGACCCGGCCGACCGCGCCACCCAGCATCGGCTTGTCCAGTTCGTACGGTTCCGCGTACGACTTGCGCGACGACATCCGGCCGCGCATGTAGGGGTCGACCGAGAGATAGGCGTTACGGACCAGGATCTCGCCCGGGCCGGGGGCCCGGACCGGCACCTCGACCAGCGCGAAGTCCGTCGGGACCGGCCAGCCCTCCGGGCGGGCGGTGAGGTGCCATTCACGGGCGGTGGCGGGCGCTGCCTGCTCTGCCATCAGGTGTGCTCCTTGAGGTTCCGGGTGATCCCCGGGCGATTACCGCTCGACCTGAAAGGTTGAGCGACTGAAGTAACGATGGACATGAAAGGTTCATGTTGTCAACTGTTCCGGTAGACTGTCCCCCATGGACACCCAGCAGGCCGGGACCGCCATGCCGCAGCCCGACGAGATCACCCGTGAGGTCGTCGACCTGATGGCCAATCTGGTCGCGCTCTTCCACCGCGAGTACGAGGAGGCCGCCGCCGCCCGCTCGCTCACCGGCGCGCAGGCCAAGGTCCTCGCCCTGCTGCGGCGCGGTCCGATGCCGATGCGCCACATCGCGCAGACGCTCAGCTGCGAGCCGTCCAACATCACCGGCATCGTCGACCGCCTGGAGTCGCGCGGCTTCGTGACCCGGGAGGCCGACCGGCAGGACCGCCGGGTCAAGCTGGTCGCCGCCACCGACACCGGCGCGGCCGCCTCCGAGGAACTGCGCGAGTCGCTGAACTTCGCCCGCGAACCGCTCGCCGCCCTCGGTGCGGACGAGCGGACCGTCCTGCGCGACCTGCTCCGCCGGATGCTCGCGGGGGCCTCCGGCCCGGGGGCGTGAGAAGCATCACAGCCCCTACGGCGGATCCGGCCGAATTGGCCGCCTGTCGGATGTAACCGAACACTTCGCCGAAACGTCTAATGTTCGAGACTTTGGCACCGGTCTGCCCGGAGGGCGGCAGGCGGCGCGGGAAGCCGAGACGAGAAGACGGAAGACGGGGGCCGGAAACGATGAGCAGCAGCCCGCGAAGGCGGCGCATCGTACGGACCGCCGTGGGCCTCGCGGCCGTACTGGTGCTGTCCGTGGCGGGCGCCGGTGCCTGGTTCTACCACCGGCTGGACACCAACATCACCACCTTCGACGCGGGCGGCGTCGCCACCGAGCGGCCGCCGGCCCCCGTCCCGGTCACACCGGGCGCCTCGGTGCCGGTCAACATCCTGCTGCTCGGCTCGGACACCCGGGACGACGGCAACGCCGACCTCGGCGGCGGCGAGGAGGGCGTCGGCCACTCCGACACCGCGATCCTGCTGCACATATACGCCGACCACAAGCACGCCGTCGGCGTCTCCATACCCCGGGACACCCTGGTGACCATCCCGTCCTGCAAGCTGCAGAGCGGCAGGTGGACGGAGCCGAAGACGAACCAGATGTTCAACTCGGCGTTCACCATAGGCGAGTTCCCCCAGGGGAACCCGGCCTGTACGCAGAACACCGTCGAGGCGCTGACCGGCCTGCGGATCGACCACACCATCGTGGTCGACTTCAAGGGCGTCGCCGCGATGACCGAGGCGATCAACGGCGTGGACGTCTGCGTCCCCAACGACGTGAACTCGCACAACATCAAGCTCAAGAAGGGCATGCAGAAGATCTCCGGGCAGCCCGCGGTGGACTACCTGCGGGCCCGGTACGGCTTCGGCGACAACTCCGACATCGGGCGGATGAAGCGCCAGCAGGCCTTCCTCTCCTCGATGATCAAGAAGATCCAGGGCCTCGGCTTCTCCCTGCCGACCCTGCTCCCGCTGGCCGACGCGGCCACCCGCTCGCTCACCGTGGACGAGAGCCTGGGCACCGCGATGAAGCTGGTGGACTTCGCCCAGTCGCTGCAGAACATCAAGCTCGCCGACATCACCTTCGTCACCACCCCCTGGCGCTTCGCCGGCAACCGGGTCGCCCTGGTCCACCCAGATGTGGACACGCTCTGGCGGCTGCTGCGCGAGGACCGCACGCTGGACGGGCAGAGCACCGGCCAGGTGAACGGCTCCCCGACCGCGTCCCCGTCCGCCTCCGCCGCGGCCACCGCCACGCCCACCCCGCTGGCGCCCGAGCAGGCGGCCGTACCGGTCCTGGTGGTCAACGGTGTCGGCACTCCCGGGCTGGCCGGGAAGGGCGCCGAGGCGATCCGCGCCAAGGGCTTCCAGAACGTCACCCTGGACGCCCCCAAGGGCGGCCGGCTGAACACCGAGATCGCGTACGACCCCGCGCTGAAGGCCGCCGCCGAGCAGCTGACGCCGCTCTTCCCGCAGGCGCGGCTGGTCGAGGAGCCGGGCTCCGGGGGGATCACCGTGACCCTGGGCCGCGACTACCACCCGACGGCCGCCGCCGGTGCCCCCGACGGTGCCCCGGGTGGCGCGACTCCCGCCGCCTCCGCACCGGGCGATACGCCGGGCGGTGTCCCCAGCGGCATCGCCGAGAACTCGCGCAGCGCCGACACCGACCCCTGCGCCGACCTGACCTTCGGCTGAGGCCGCGGGACCGGCGCGGGAGCCCGGGCGGGACCGGGCGCGGCTACCGCGGGTCCGGCAGGCCGGTGATCACGGCGGTCAGCCGGGTACCCGCCGGGAAGGCGCCGGCGGCGGCGAGGTCGTACAGGGCGGCCAGGAGCTTGGCGACGTAGCGGCGTTCCAGGGCGATGCCGTGGCGCCGCTCGAAGCCGTCGGCGAAGGCCTCCAGCGCGGCCGGCACCCGGCCGTAGCCGCCGCCGTGGTGGCCGTGGTCGATCCACCAGTTGCCGAACTCGCGTCCGTACGCGGCCCGGTGCAGCCGGGCGACCTCGCCCTCCAGATAGCCGGCGCCACCGCGCAGCACCGCCACTCCCAGCGCCCGGGCGCCCGCCGGCAGGCCGGCCGCGATCCCGGCGAGGGTGCCACCGGTCCCCACCGGGCAGCAAACCACGTCCCGCGCGCCGAGACCGGGCAGCTCGGCGGGGACGGCCGCCGCACCGATCGCGGCCAGCGGGTTCGAGCCGCCCTCCGGCAGCACCAGGCAGGGGCCCCACCGCCGCCGCAGCTCCGCCTCGACCGCCGGGTCCGTCCCGCAGCGGCCCGCCGTCTCCCGGTACACGGCCCGGGAGAGGAAGGACAGCTCCATGCCGGCCGCCTCGGCCGCCCGCAGCGACCAGTTGCGCGGCGCCCCGGCCAGTTCCTCGCCCCGGACCAGTCCGACGCTCTCCAGGCCCAGCGCCGCCGCGGCCACCGCGACCGCGCGCAGATGGGTGGAGTAGGCCCCGCCGAAGGTCAGCAGCCGGGTGTGCCCCTGCTCGACCGCCGCCGCCAGGTTCGGCCCGAGCTTGCGCCACTTGTTGCCCGGCACCGTGGGGTGCAGCAGGTCGTCCCGCTTGAGCCGCAGCTCCACCCCGGCCCGCGCCAGCGCCCCGTCGGTACAGTCCACCAGCGGGGTCGGCAGCAGCGCGGGTTCGAGCATCGGGCCAGGATACGGAAGGGCGCGCGAACGGCGGGCGGCGCTGCGAAAGGAGTTCCCCGCCGGGGCGTCGGCGTTCCTGCCCCCGCCCGTTCCCATGGCGTTCCCATCCGGGTGAATCTCGGCGTGGCGGGCCCCGGAACGAGCCGTCCTGCTCTACAGTCAGATCCAGAGAGTGGCATGTTTCTGCAGGTCAGCCACACCATTTGTCAGATGATCTGTTACATCTGATAGTGGGGCGGGTGGGACTCGAACCCACGACCAAGGGATTATGAGTCCCCTGCTCTAACCGGCTGAGCTACCGCCCCGGTTCGCCGTGCACGCCAGTGGTCCGGTCGCGGCAGCAGCAGACAGCCCCGAATGGCCGTCCCGGGCAGCATAGCCGGTCGGTCACCCCTGGTGCGCGCCGGGGGCGCACATCGGCACGCACGGATTCGCGCCTCCCCGGGCGGAGCAACCGGTTGATGAGGGCACCACGAGGCGGGGAGCCTGGGCGGATGACGGTACGTGAGGTGGTGGCGGCGGGCGTCGTGGTGACGGTGCTGGCCGCGGCGGGCTGCACCACCCCGGCGGGGCCCGGCGGCGGCACACCGACGGTGAGTTCGCACCCGCCCTCGGCGTCCGCCGACACCCACGGATGGAGCAGGCAGCGGCTGCGGGCCGCGCTCGGCCGGCAGACCGGTGTCACCCGCACCGCCAAGCCCACCGTGCTCAACGGGCTGGTCGGCGCCGTCTTCACCCGCAACGCCGAAGGCGACCACTTCTGCACCGCCAGCGTGGTCGACAGCGCCGGACTCAACCTGATCGTCACCGCCGCGCACTGCGTCTGGGACCCCCGGCTCGGCCAGCGCGGCGACCTGGTGTTCGTGCCCGGCTACCGGGACGGCGGGACCCCGAGCGGCGTCTGGCCGCTGCTCGCCGTCACCGTCGACCAGGCCTGGAAGAACGGTGCCGACCCGGACGTGGACGTCGCCTTCGCCGTCGTCCAGTCACAGAACGGGCAGCAGGTGCAGCAGGTGCTCGGCGCGAACAAGCTGGGCGTCAACCGCGGCCACCGGCTGCCGGTGCGGGTCACCGGCTACCCCGGCACCAGCGATGTGCCGATCACCTGTGCCAACACCACCGTCGAGCAGAGCCCCACCCAACTGCGGATCGACTGCCCCGACTACACCGGCGGCACCAGCGGCAGCCCCTGGGTGACCGACTTCGACCCGGCCACCAGAACCGGCACCGTGGTCGGGGTGATCGGTGGCTACCAGGAGGGCGGCGACAGCCCGGACACCTCGTACAGCAGCTACTTCGGGGACCGCGTCCAGGCCCTGTACGACCGCGCCACGGGATAGCCGCCGGGGCCGGACGGGTCGGCAGTGGCGCCGCCGGGCGCGGACTGGTAGATCTTCCTCACGAACGGCGGTACGCACGACCCGCAGTGCCCGCCCCGAGGACAGGACGGAACCCCGATGGCCTCCCGCCCGGTACGGCCCGTGCTCGCGGCACGGACGGTCGCGCTGGCGGCCCTGCTGCTCGCCACCGGTACCGCCTGCGGCGGGAGCGAGGAGTCGCGAACCGCCGAGGTGGCGCCGCAGACCCCGGCGGGCGACCGGATCGGCACCCTCTCGGTCCGCACCGCGCAGGGGCCCCGGGCCTGCACCGCGAGTGTGGTGACCAGCCCGAGGCGCAATCTGCTGGTGACCGCCGCGCACTGCGTGCAGAGCCGCCGGATCGGCCTGCTGGACGGCCTGGTGTTCACTCCCGGCTACCGCAACGGGTACTCGCCCCATGGGAGTTGGCCGGTCGCCTCGGTCACCGTCGATCCGCGCTGGGCCGAGGGCGACGACCCGGAGTACGACGTGGCGTTCGTCACCGTGCGGCCGGTGGACGGCCGGGAGATCGAGGACACGGTCGGCGGCAATCCGCTGGGCACCGGACAGGGCTTCGGGCTCACGGTCTCGGTGACGGGCTACCCCAACACCGGCGACGAGCCGATCACCTGCTCGGCCCTGACCAGTTCGCAGAGCCCGACCCAGGAGCGGTTCGACTGCCGCGGCTACACGGACGGCACCAGCGGCAGCCCGTGGGTCACCACGGCGGGCGCGGTGATCGGGGTGATCGGCGGCTACCAGGAGGGCGGCGACAGCCCCGGCACCTCGTACAGCATCGCCTTCGACAACCGGGTCGCCGAGCTGTACCGGCAGGCCACCGCCTGAACCGGCCGGGCCGCCGGGGGCCGCAGGTGAAACACAGGAGGCAGGGGGGCGGGGCAACACGAAGGCCCCCCGGTCGTCCGAGGGGCCTTCGCTCTGAGCAGTCACCGGGCGGACCCGATGCAGCTCCCGCATTTGGACTCGAACCAAAAACCTGCCGGTTAACAGCCGGCTGCTCTGCCAATTGAGCTATGCGGGATCGCGGTACACCACTGCCGTACCACGGCCAGGACGGCCGACCCGGAGGCCTGCCACCTGAGCTCCCCCAATTGGACTCGAACCAATAACCTGCCGATTAACAGTCGGCTGCTCTGCCAATTGAGCTATGGGGGATCGAGCTTCCGCTTCGGGCCCGGCTTCCCGGGTTCCTCGGCGCTCGCTGCGGGACATACATTAGCGCACTCGGGGGGGTGGTCCGCCAATCGCTTTCCCCGGCCTCCCCGGCGGGCCCCTGCCCGGCGCGCCCCGCGCGCGCCCCACAAGGACCCCGGGGGATGCTGGGGGCGCGGACGGTTCGCCGCCCCGGCGGACGGGTAGGGCAATGCGGCAGAGGCCGCCAGGAGAGGGTGGAATCCGATCATGTGGAAGCTGTCGTTGATCGTCGGGCTCGCAGCGGGCTACGTCCTGGGCTCGCGGGCCGGGCGCCAGCGCTACGAGCAGATCGCCAAGGTGACCCGGCAGGTCGCCCAGAACCCCAAGGTGCAGAGCGCGGCCGACAAGGCGAAGCACCAGGCCGGCGCGGTGGCCGGGAAGGCGGCCGGTGCCGTCGCGGGCAAGGTGGGCGACCGGCTGCCGCAGTCCGTCGCCGACCGGGTGCCGTACTTCAACCGCCCCCGGGTCGAGGACGACAGCTGGGGTACCTTCCGTCCGTGACGGGACGGTGACGGCCTGGTGACGGCCGGCCCTCCCGGGCCCCACGCCGGAGGTACCGGACGGACAAAACTTGCCCGCGCCGACCGCGTCCGGGCCCGGGCTGAGGCATGATCTCGACATGGCCATCGTCGCGGGGATAGACAGCTCGACCAGTCGCACCCGGATCGTCGCGTGCGACACCGAGACCGGCGCGGTGCTGCGGTCCGGCAAGGCGCCGCACCCCGTGCCGGAGGGCCCCGACGTCCGGCCCGGCGAGGCCGACCCGCAGATCTGGCTGCACTCGCTGGGCGACGCGGCCGCCGGCGGCCTGCTGGAGGGCGTCCGGGCGATCGGCGTCAGCGCGCAGCAGCACGGCATGATCGGCCTGGACGCCGGCGGCGTGCTGGTGCGGCCCGCGATCCTCTGGAACGACCCGCGCTCCAGCGGCGCCGCGGCCGCCCTGCTGGACGCGCTCGGCGGCCCGGCCGCGTGGACCGCCGCCATCGGCGCCGTCCCCGGCCCCATGTACACCATCGCCAAGCTGCGCTGGCTGGCGGAGTTCGAGCCCGCCGCGGCCCGCCGGGTGGCCGAGGTGCTGCTGCCGCACGACTGGCTGGTCTGGCAGCTGCTCGGCCACCCCAAGCGGCGCACCACCGACCGGGGAGACGCCTCCGGCACCGGCTACTGGTCTCCGATCACCGGCGAGTACCGGCAGGACCTGGTGGAGCTGGCACTCGGTCACGAGCTGCGGCTGCCCGATGTGCTCGGCCCCGCCGAGCCCGCCGGGCACACCCCCGAGGGCCTGCTGATCTCGGCCGGCACCGGGGACAACATGGCCGCCGCGCTCGGCCTCGGCCTCGGGCCGGGCGACGCCGTGGTCTCGCTCGGCAGCTCCGGGACGATCTTCGCGGTGCACGAGCAGGCCGTGGTGGACGCCACCGGGCTGGTCTCGTCCTTCGCCGACGCCACCGGCCGCCACCTGCCGATGGTCGCCACCCTGAACGCCGCCCAGGTGCTCCGCTCCACCGCCGCCCTGCTCGGCCAGGACCTGGCGGGCCTGAGCGAGCTGGCCCTGCAGTCCTCCCCCGGCGCGTACGGGGTGGTGCTGCTGCCCTACCTGGACGGCGAGCGGACGCCCGCCCTGCCGCACGCGGCCGGCACGCTCACCGGGCTGCGGACCGAGTCGATGACCCCGCAGCACCTGGCCCGGGCCGCCGTCGAGGGCATGCTCTGCAACATCGCGGACGCGCTGGACGTGCTGCGCGCCCAGGGCGTGGCGGTGAAGCGGGTCTTCCTGCTCGGCGCGGCCGGGCGGCTGCCGGCCGTCCGCCGGATCGCTCCGATGCTGTTCGGCATCCCCGTCGTGGTCCCGCCGCCGGGGGCCCACGCGGCCCGCGGCGCGGCCCGGCAGGCCGCCTGGGCGCTCGCGGGCACCTCCCAGCCGCCGCGCTGGGAGCTGCCGGAGGCCGTCACCGTCACGCCCGACCCCGAGCAGGACCTCCCGGTCGGCTCGGCGGTGCGCCAGCAGTACCGGGCCGCCCGCGAGCAGATCCACCCGGAGACCGCGTAGCCGGGCCGGTGAAGATGCGTCACCCGCCGGCCGATGGCAGCGTGGGAGGCCACGCGGCCATCGCAGTGAAGGGCGGCACGACCTCATGGCGCTGCACAAGGGAGCCGGCGACGACCGTCGGCTGACCGTCAGTCCGTTCGTCGGCACGGCCGACCCGCTGGGCCCGATGGAGCTGGCACCGCCGCTGCACCGGCTGGGCGACGGGCCGGTGCCGGCCGACACGGCCTACCAGCTGATCCACGACGAGCTGCTGCTCGACGGCAACGCCAGGCTCAACCTGGCGACCTTCGTCACCACGTCGATGGAGGTCCAGGCCATCCGGCTGATGACCGAGTGCCTGGACAAGAACATGATCGACAAGGACGAGTACCCGCAGACCGCCGAACTGGAGCGGCGCTGCGTGGCGATCCTCGCCGACCTCTGGCACGCCCCCGACCCGGACGGCACGGTCGGCTGCTCCACCACCGGCTCCAGCGAGGCCTGCATGCTGGCCGGCCTCGCCCTCAAGCGCCGCTGGATGCGCCGCAACCCCGAGCGCTACGCGGCCGGCGCCCGGCCCAACCTGGTCATGGGCGTCAATGTGCAGGTCTGCTGGGAGAAGTTCTGCAACTTCTGGGAGGTGGAGCCGCGCCTCGCGCCGATGGAGGGCGAGCGCTACCACCTCGGCCCCGAGCAGGCGGTGGCGCTCTGCGACGAGAACACCATCGGCGTGGTGGGCGTGCTCGGCTCCACCTTCGACGGCTCCTACGAGCCGGTGGCGGAGATCTGCGCGGCCCTGGACGAGCTCCAGCAGCGCACCGGTCTGGACGTCCCGGTGCACGTGGACGGCGCCTCCGGCGGCATGGTCGCGCCCTTCCTCGACCCCGAGCTGGTCTGGGACTTCCGGCTGCCCCGGGTCGCCTCGATCAACACCTCCGGCCACAAGTACGGCCTGGTCTACCCGGGCGTCGGCTGGGCCCTGTGGCGCGACAAGGAGGCGCTGCCCGAGGAACTGGTCTTCCGGGTCAACTACCTGGGCGGCGAGATGCCGACCTTCGCCCTGAACTTCTCCCGCCCCGGCGCCGAGGTGGTCGCGCAGTACTACGTCTTCCTGCGGCTCGGCCGGGACGGCTTCCGGGCCGTCCAGGGCGCCTGCCGCGAGGTCGCGGTCTACCTGGCCGGGCGGATCGAGGCGCTCGGCGGCTTCCGGCTGCTGACCCGCGGCGACCAGCTGCCGGTCTTCGCCTTCACCACCACCGAGGACGTGCCCTTCGACGTCTTCGACGTCTCCCGGCGGCTGCGTGAACGCGGCTGGCAGGTGCCCGCGTACACCTTCCCGGAGAACCTGCAGGACCTCTCGGTGCTGCGGGTGGTCTGCCGCAACGGCTTCTCCAGGGACCTGGCCGACCTGCTGCTCGCCGACCTCGGCCGGCTGCTGCCGGAGCTGCGGCGCCAGCCCGGCCCGCTCCGGGAGCTCGGTGTGCCACCGAGGACGGGCTTCCACCACTGAGCCGGTGACGGTGCCCGGCGGGGCTTCTGACGGCGCCTCACGGCTCCGGGGGATTCCGGGGCGGACGTGGTCGCCACCTTCCAGGTCTGCGGCCACCAGCCGGCCGGCAACGGCTGCACGATGGCCGTCTCCGACCTGGCGCACATGGTCGCCTCCGCCCCGATCCCGATCGGCCCGGCCTCGCCGCCGGCCGCCGTAGCCACTGAGCAGCCGAGCGCCGCCGTGACCGCCGCCGGGCAGTCCTAATCGAGGTAGCCCCGTAGCTGTTCGGCGAAGGCGTGGTCGCGGAGCTTGACCAGGGTCTTGGACTCGATCTGCCGGATCCGTTCCCTCGTCACGCCGAACAGCGCGCCGATCTCCTCCAGGGTGCGGGGGCGGCCGTCGTCCAGGCCGTAGCGGAGCTGGACGACCTGGCGCTCCCGTTCGCCGAGGGTGGCCAGCACCGCGTCCAGGTGCTGGCGCAGCAGCAGGAAGGTGGCGGACTCGGCGGGAGAGGCGGCGTCGGCGTCCTCGATCAGGTCGCCGAGCGCGACATCGTCCTCCTCGCCGACCGGGGTGTGCAGCGAGATCGGTTCCTGGGCCAGCCGGAGCAGCTCGCGCACCCGCTCCCCGGTGAGCTCCAGGACGGCCGCGATGTCGGCCGGGCCGGGCTCGGCCCCGCGTTCCTGGAGCAGGGAGCGCTGTACCCGGACCACCCGGTTGATCAGCTCGACCACGTGCACCGGGACCCGGATCGTCCGGGCCTGGTCGGCCAGCGCCCGGCTCATCGCCTGGCGGATCCACCAGGTGGCATAGGTGGAGAACTTGTAGCCCCGGGCGTAGTCGAACTTCTCCACCGCCCGGATCAGCCCCAGATTGCCCTCCTGGACCAGGTCCAGCAGGGTCAGCCCGCGGCCGACGTGGCGTTTGGCGACCGAGACCACCAGCCGCAGATTGGCCTCGATCAGCCGGCGTTTGGCGATCCGTCCGGCCAGCACCAGGGTGTCCAGCTCGGCGGCCAGCGGCTCGGGGGGCGGCGGCTCGCGGTTCAGCCGCTCCTCGGCGAACAGGCCGGCCTCGATCCGGCGGGCCAGTTCCACCTCCTCCTCGGCGTTGAGCAGGCGGATCCGGCCGATCTCGCGCAGGTACTGGCGGAGCAGGTCCGCCGCGGGGCCGGTCGCCTCGGCGGGCGTGCGGCCGGGCTCGCGGTCGGGATCGGGGCCGAGGTCACGACCGCGGACGGGCCCGGGGTCCGCGTCCACCGGCGGGTCCGGGTCCTCGGGGTGGCCCTGCGCGGGCACCCGGGCTCCGGCCGGAGGCGGTGCCCCGGCCCGGCCGTGGTCGTCGTGGGGGGCGATCGGGTCGGTGGCCGGTCCGGCGGTGGTCGGTCCGGCGGCGGCAAGGCCTTGCTCCACGGGCACCCCCCGGGGCGGGCGCGACTCTGGCGGACCCGCGCTGTACGAAGGTGGGACGCCCTCCAGTGTGCGGTACGCCACGCTCCGTGGCCGAGACTCGTGCGCGGACTTTCTGCGGCGGGCCCGGCCCGCGGCGCCCGGCCCTACAGCGCCGCGGCGCCCCGGCTCCGGAGCTGCTGCCCGTACTGCTGGAGCTGCCACAGCTCGCTCTGCACCGCGTGCAGCTCCTCGGCGGCGGCCCGGGTACCGAGCCGCTGGAGGTGGGCGCGAACCTCGTCCACCCGCCGGTCCACGGCCAGCATCCGCAGCTTGACCAGGAACTCCCCCGCGTAGACCGCGTCCACCTTGCGGCGCGACCGCACCGGTTCCACGGTCAGCTCGGTGACCAGCGAGCGCACCTGGTCGTCCGGGGCCGCCTCGCGCACCACACTGGTGAAGTCGGCCAGGGTGGCCCCGTACGCGGCGCCGCCGGCCTGGGCGACGGCGCGGCGCACGGCGGTGTACGGCGGGGTGGGGAACTCGTCCTCGGCGTAGTGGTCGAAGGCCGGGCTGACCAGGTCCGGGTGCTGGAGGGCCAGCTTGAGCAGCTCGCGCTCGACGAACTGGGCCGGGTCGCGCGGGTTGAGCCGGAACACCGGACGGGCGGGGCGGACGGGCTGCGCGGGTTCGGGGCGGCGGGGCCGGCCGTTGCCGCGCGGGTTCTGCTGGCGCTCGCGGTCCCAGCGGGCCAGCTGGGAGACGCGGCGGATCACGAACGGCTCGTCCAGGATGCCGAGCATGCCGGCCAGCCGGACGGCGTACTCGTGCTGGATCGAACGGTCCTTGATCTTGGCCACGATCGGCGCGGCCTCCTCCAGCGCCGCCGAACGGCCCTCGGGGGTCTCCACCCGGTGCCGGGCGACGGCCGAGCGCAGCGCGAACTCGAACAGCGGGACCGGGTTGTCGATGAGTTCGCGGACCGCGTCGTCGCCCTTGGCCAGGCGCAGGTCGCACGGGTCCATGCCACCGGGGCTGACCGCGATGGAGGTCTTGGCGGCGAACTTCTGGTCGTCCTCGAAGGCCCGCAGGGCCGCCTTCTGGCCGGCCGCGTCGCCGTCGAAGGTGAACACCGTCTCGCCGCGGTACTGCGAGGTGTCCATCAGCAGCCGGCGGATGATCTTGATGTGGTCCTCGGCGAAGGCGGTGCCGCAGGTGGCCACCGCCGTGGTGACGCCCGCGAGATGACAGGCCATCACATCGGTGTAGCCCTCGACCACCACCGCCCGGCCCGACTTGGCGATCTCCTTCTTCGCCAGGTCGATCCCGTACAGCACGTGGGACTTCTTGTAGATCGGCGTCTCGGGGGTGTTGAGGTACTTCGGCCCGTTGTCGTCCTCGCGCAGACGGCGGGCGCCGAAGCCGACCGTCTCACCCGCGATGTCGCGGATCGGCCAGACCAGCCGGCCCCGGAAGCGGTCGATCAGGCCGCCGCGCTGGCCCTGCGAGGCCAGGCCGCCGAGCAGGATCTCCTTGTCGCTGAAGCCCTTGCCGCGCAGGTAGCGCACCAGGTTCTCCCAGCCGGCCGGGGCGTAGCCGACGCCGAAGGTCTGCGCGGCCTGTTCGTCGAAGCCGCGTTCGGCGAGGAAGCGGCGGCCGATCTCCGCCTCCGGCGAGGCCAGCTGCTCCTGGTAGAAGGCGGAGGCCACCTTGTGCGCCTCGACCAGCCGGGTGCGCTCGCCCTGCTGGTGGCGGGGGCTGTAGCCGCCCTCCTCGTAGCGGAGCGTGATGTTCGCCTGGGCGGCCATCCGCTCGACGGCCTCGGCGAAGGTGAAGTGCTCGATCTTCATCAGGAAGGCGATCGTGTCGCCGTTCTCCTGGCAGCCGAAGCAGTGGAAGACGCCCTTGGCGGGGTTGACGTAGAAGGAGGCGGACTTCTCGTCGTGGAAGGGGCAGACGCCCTTGTACTCGCCGCCGCCACCGTTGGTCAGCTGTACGTAGTCGCCGACCACCACGTCGATCGGCAGTGCGCTGCGCACCGCCTGTACGTCTTCGTCCCTGATCCGCCCGGCCACTCCGGAAGTCTACGTCCACCCCGGCCGGTTCCCGACGGCTCTCACGCCCGGACGCCGTCGACCAGGCGGGAGTGCAGGGCCAGCGCGGAGGCGTCGGTGAGGGTGGCGATCTGGTCGATCACGGCGCGGAGGGCGGCGCGGTCGTCCTCGGCCTCGCGGTAGAGGGCGCCGAACACCGGATCCAGTCCCTCGGGGGCGCGCCGGATCAGCACCTCGGCCAGCTCGGCGATCACGATCCGCTGGCGGGCCCGGAGCCGGGCCTGCTCGTCGCGCTGCATCACGAACCGGACGGCGACCGCCTTGAGCACCGCGCACTCCAGCCGGACCTCGCGCGGCACCACCAGCTCGGCCGCGTACCGGCTGAGCCGGCCGGGGCCGTAGCGGGCGCGGGTGGCCTGCTCGGCGGCGAGGCAGAAGCGGCCGATCAGCTGGCTGGTGAGGTCCTTCAGACCGGCGCGGGCGCGGGCCGAGCCGTCGTACGCGTTCGGCCACCACTCCTGGGCGAGCAACCGGTCGAGGGCGGCGGACAGCTCCTCGGGCCCGGCGTCCCGGGCGTAGCGCTCGGCCACCTTGAACAGCTCGGCCCGCTCGCCCGGGGCGCGCAGCACGGCCGGGTCGATGTGGCCGGCCTGGAGGCCGTCCTCGACGTCGTGGGTGGAGTAGGCGACGTCGTCGGCCCAGTCCATGACGGTGGCCTCGAAGCACTTGCGACCGGCCGGGGAGCCGGCCCGCATCCAGCGGAAGACCGGCAGGTCGTCGGCGTAGACCCCGTACTTCGGCGAGGCCGGGTCGGTGGGGTGGGCGCCACGGGTCCACGGGTACTTGGTGGCGGCGTCCAGCGCGGCGCGGGTGAGGTTGAGGCCGACGCTGCGGCCGGGCCAGGGCGCGAGCCGGGCGGGCTGTTCGTCCTGCGGGGCGAAGCGCTTGGGTTCGAGGCGGGTGAGGATGCGCAGCGACTGCGCGTTGCCCTCGAAGCCGCCGCAGGCCTCGGCGGCCTGGTCGAGCGCCTCCTCGCCGGTGTGGCCGAACGGCGGGTGGCCGATGTCGTGGGCCAGGCAGGCCGTCTCCACGAGGTCCGGGTCGCAGCCGAGGGCCGCGCCCAACTCCCGCCCGACCTGGGCGCATTCGAGCGAGTGGGTCAGCCGGGTGCGGGGGAAGTCACTGCGCATCGGGGCGACGACCTGGGTGGTACCGGCCAGCCGGCGCAGGGCCGCGGAGTGGAGCACCCGGGCGCGGTCGCGCTGGAACGCCGTCCGGCCGGGGCGCTTGTCCGGTTCGGGCACCCAACGGGCCTCGGCGGCGTGGTCGTACGGGATCGGGGCGGCGGTGAGGCGGTACGCGGTGTCGTCCATATGCCCCACACGGTACGCCGCGGCCCCGACACCGGAAGTGTGCCGCGCGTGAAGGGGCGCGGGCCGGGGGGTGAACGCTCGCGGACGCGAACGTGCCGGGCACGCCCGGCCGAACGGGCCCGGGGCGCGCGGGAAAACGGCTGGAGCGAGTACCACGGCCGCTCGTACGATCGGCGGCGGGAACGCGCGAAAACACAGCCCCGGTCGGTAGTCCGGGCGCCGTCGGACCGGCCGGCGGTCAGTAATCTCCCCTCCCAGGGTGTCCGGCGTGTTCCTCCCGTCGCGCGGTCGCGCGCGGGACACGGCACGACCATGGGAGGACGCACCATGCCGAGCACGTTCAGCGTGTTCTTCGACGACCCGTTCTGGGTCGGGGTGCTGGAGATCGCGGGCTCCGGCGGAGTCCGCGCGGCCCGTCATGTCTTCGGGGGCGAGCCCGGCAACGCGGAGCTGCTGGCGTTCGTCCGCCAGGACTTCGGCCGGCTGCTGGACGCCGCGCTGGCGGCGCCCGAGGTGGCCGTCGAACGGCGGGCGCGGCAGCCCCGGGTGAGCCCCAAGCGGCTCGCCCGGCAGGCCGCGAAGGAGCAGGCGGCCCGCCCGCTGAGCACCGCCGCCGAGGAGGCGCTGGCGCGGGCCCACCAGGATGCCGGGCACCTCAACCGGGCGGCGGCCAAGCGCCGGGCCGCCGAGGAGGCCGAGGAGCGGCGGGCGGCGGCCCGGCACCGGGCCAGGGAGCGGCACCGCGGGCGGTGACCGGGCGGCCCGGAGCCGCGGCGGCCCTGGTCGGGGCGGCTCCGGTCGGGGCGGCCCTGGTCGGGGCGCCGGGACGTGACGGGCCGCGGCGCCTCAGCCGCGGACGGCCTTCAGCACGGCGGCGGCGATACCCTCCTCGCCCTTGGCGTTGGGGTGGATCGCGGCCAGACCGGGCGCCGGGAACGGCGGCTCCACCCAGCGGGTGGCCTCGCCCGCGCACATGTCGTGGCCCGCCGAGGGGGCGGCCGCGTCCACGAAGACCGCCCCGGCGCCGGCCGCCCGGCTCTTCAGCATCGCGTTCAGCTGCTGCTGCTTCTCGGTCAGGAAGGCCAGGTCGGCGGCGGCGACGGCCTTGCCGAGCACCGGTACGCAGCTCGCCGGGTCGGCCGGGAGCAGCGCCGGGTACCCGACCACGTACACCCTGGCCTGCGGGGAGCGGCGCTTGATCTCCTGGAGGACCTGGGCCAGCCGTTCACCGGCCGTGTCCACCTTGCGCTGCACCTGGTCGGCGGCGCCGCCGGCGGAGGCGTAGTGCTCCCGGCACGGCGCGCCGACGCGGTCGGTGCCGACCAGGCCCTTCACCGCGTCCACCAGGTTCTCCTTGGCGCACTGGGTGACGACCTCCATGAACCCGGCGTCGTTGCCGCCGATCCCGACCGTGACCAGCCGGGTGGCCGGGGAGAGCGCGTCCAGCTGCGGCGCGTTCGAGCCGCTGTCGGTGTGCTGGGTGCCGGTGAGGTCACCGGTACGGGCGCCGCTGCAACTGACGTCCCGGAACTGCCCGTCCGCCAACCCGAGCGCCTTCGCCACCAGGGACGGGTAGTTGGCCGCCGAGCGGGCGCAGCCCTTCGGCTCCCCCACCTGCGGGGAGACCTTCAGGCCCGCGGTGTACGAGTCGCCGAGCGCCACGTACGGACCGGTGGGCGTCGGGGTGGGTGTCGGGGGCGCGCCGGCCCGCGCCGGGCGGGCACCGTCCGGCGCGGCGGCCGGGCCGCCGTCCGATCCGCCGCCCGCGCAGCCGGCCAGCACCAGCGCGGCCAGGACGGCCGACAGGGCGCCGGCCGCGGTCCGGTACGTGCTGGTGGGCATGCTCGCGGGCATGTTCCTGGGCGTTGGCATGAAGTCCCCCCGGGGGTAGGAGCCGGCGTCGCTCTCTGTGCGGCGGCCCGTCCCCCGGGCACCTCAGGGCCAACGAACGACGGCGCCGGATGGCTCCCGCCCGGACGGGAATTCCTCCGGCCGTCGCACGACCTGCCCGGGCTCAAGGCCTACTCGGGCCCGCGCTCGTGCTCGGCCAGGAACTGCTCGAAGCGCCGGCCCAGCTCGTCCGCCGAGGGGAGGTCGGCGGGCTCGGCCAGCAGACTCTCCCGGCTCTCCGCGCCCGCCACGGCGTCGTACTGGCCCTCCATGCCGCGGATCGCCGAGCGCAGCTCGCCGTCCCCGCCGGCCAGCTGCTCCTCGATGTCGGCGTAGACCTCACCGACCCGCTCGCGCAGCCGGGTACCCGGCAGCACCAGGCCGGTGGCCGACTGCACCGCCTCCAGGACCAGCACCGCGGCCGCCGGGTACTCCGAGCGCGCCACGTAGTGCGGCACGTGCACGGCGAAGCCCAGGACGTCGTGCCCGGCCTCGGCGAGCCGGTACTCCAGCAGGGCCTGCGCGCTGCCGGGCACCTGGGCCTGCTCGAACCACTGCGGGTAGCCCGCCGCGAGGTCCAGCCGGTTGCCGTGCGGCGTCAGCCCCACCGGGCGGGTGTGCGGCACGCCCATCGGGATGCCGTGGAAGTCCAGCGTCAGCCGGACCTCGAAGCGCTCGACCAGCTCGCGCACGGCGGCGGTGAAGCGCTCCCATTCGACGTCCGGCTCGGGCCCGCTGAGCAGCAGGAACGGCGAGCCGGCCGCGTCGTGGACGAGCTGGAGCAGAATCTCCGGCGGGTCGTAGGAGGACCAGTGCTCGCGGTCGAAGACCATCGCGGGGCGACGGGCCCGGTAGTCCACCAGACGGTCGTGGTCGAAGCGGGCGACCACCTGCGGCGATCCCTGCTCCAGCAGATGGGCCACCACCTGGCCGCCGGCCTCGCCGGCGTCCATGAAGCCCTCGAAGTGGTGGAGCAGCACCAGGCCGGCGCCGGTGTCGCCCAACGCGGTGATCGCGTCGGCCACGGCCGCCACGCCCTGCTGATCCAGCTCGTACAGCGCCTGGGGATCACGCACCGCGCACCCAACCCCGTCCTCTACTCGTCACACCCGTACCGGCTTCTCCTGGACTGCAGCGTGCCGGGCCCCGCCGGAATTCCCGTGACCGCCGGGCATCGCGGCGCGGCACCTCCGTCGACCGCTCGGCGCCCCGCCGGAAGGCCGCCTCGACCATGATCGCACCTGGTGGAGAATCCCCTGGTCACAGGCGTTGAAAGCGCCTCTCCGGCGCGGGCCCGGCAGACCCGCGCGCCCATTCGTGTACCGCGAAGTGACGCACCGCCTTCTGGCGGGTATCGTCCTCTCGCTGCCTCGCATCGTCGCGTCGTCGTCACGTCGTCCGTAACGCCGTCGATCACGTCCCGGCCCGGTGCTCGGCCAGCCACCCACGACGCATCTTGCCTTCACCTGGCCGCCCGCTTCCCTTCGCGCACTCGTTTCCTCCTCGGCCATTTCGCGGACGCACACTGTCCCCTCGCTCATCCCCGCCGGACCGGTCCGTCGACCCGTGTCCGTTCCGGCACCGCGCTGCCCGCCTCCGGGCCGCCGCCCCCGCCCCGCTCCGCCGGTCTCCGGCCTGCACGGGTACCGGCGGACGGACTCCGGGGCCGGGGCGACCGTCCACGCAACCCGCGCCGCGACCCCGGTGCGGGAGGCGCCCTCCGACCGCCGAAGGGCCAAGGTTCCGTGCCCGTACCTGTCATCCTCACCGGCCGCACCGTGCGGCTGGAGCCCCTCGCCGCGCATCACGCCGAGGCCATCGCCCAGGCCGGCGCCGAGGACCGTACGACCTACGCCTTCACCCCCGTCCCGCACGGTCTGGAAGCGGCCCGCGACTACATCGCGCGGGCGCTCGCCGACCAGGCCGCGGGCCGGTCGCTGCCGTTCGCGACGGTCAACGCCGCGGACGGCCGGGTGGTCGGCTCCACCCGGTTCCTGGAACTCGACTACTGGCAGGGCCCGGTCGTCTGGCCGCCGGTCCCCGGTGTCCCGTTCGGCGATCCGGCCACGGCCGTGCCGGACGCCGCCGAGATCGGCAACACCTGGCTCTCGCCGCGCGCCCAGGGCACCGGCATCAACACCGAGGCCAAGCTGCTGATGCTGCGGTACGCCTTCGAGGAGTGGGGCGTGCAGCGGATCTCGATGCGCGCCGACGCCCGCAACCTGCGCTCGCGCGCCGCGATCGAACGCCTCGGCGCGACGTCCGAGGGCGTCCGCCGGGCGCACTCGCGCGGCCTGGACGGTGTGGTGCGGTCGACCGCGTTCTACTCGATCCTCGACTCGGAGTGGCCCGCCGTCCGGGACATCATCGAGCTGCGGATCGCCGCCGCCACCTCCCCGAGCGCCCCGGATCCGGCGATCAACCAGGAGTGCCTTAGACACGGCGGCGGCACCGGGCACCTGATCACCGCCTGAGGGCTACCGTTCGCCGGTGGCGGCGGCCCGCAGGACGCGGGTGAGGCCGTCGGGGTCCTGGCCGTCCGGGCCTGGCTCGTACCAGTCCGGACCGGCCTCCACCAGCGCGGAGACCGGCCGCCAGCCGTCGCGGCCGGGGGCGACCGTCACCTCCCACACGGTGTGGCCGCGGGGGTGGCGGAGCCGGACGACGCCCTCCCGGGTGTGGACGTGCCAGCGGTGGTCCGGCGCGCCCACCGGCCCGCCCTGCCGGATGCGCTCCCACTGCTCGTCCGTCCAGACCACCTCCGGCACGGGGTGCGGGCGCGGGAGCCGCATCCCCGCCCCGGTGTCGTCCGGGCCGCCGGAGACGGCGCCCGGCGCCGGGGAGGCCCAGGCCGGCAGCGGTTCCCGGGCCGCCAGCCAGGCCTCGGGGATGCCGGCGGTGCCGGTGTGCGCGGCGACCACGCCGCCCGTGATGGCGGCCACGGTGTCCATGTCCCCGCCCGCGCCCACCGCCTCCCAGACCGCCGCCGGGTAGTCGCCGAGCCGGCGGGCCGCGCACCAGAGGGCGTACGGGACGGTGTCGGCGGCGCTCACCCGGCTGCCGTTGCCGAGCAGCCGGGCGGCCACCGTGAGGTCCGGCTCGGCCAGCAGCCCGACCGCCTCGGTCAGGCCGTCCCGGACGGCCCCCCGCGGGGTGAGCCGGACGACGGCCGTCAGGAAGCCCTCCGGCGTCATGGGCTCGGTCCGCGCCCGCACCGCCCAGGCGGCGGCCACGGCGACCGCGATCGCGCCGTCCACGGCCTGCGGATGGGTGTGGGTGATCACGGCGGTGTCGGCGGCGGGCCGCACCGCGGCGGCCGGGTCGGCGGCGTGGGCGGCGCCCAGCGGGGCGACCCGCATCGCGGCGCCGTTGCCGTACGAACCCTGGCCGTCGAAGAGTTCGGCGGCCAGTCGCCGGGCGTCACCGCCCTCCCGGACCAGCCGGAGCAGGCGGTTGGCGGCCGGGCCGTAGCCGCGGTCGAAGTCGTGGCGGCGGGCGAAGGCGTGGGTGAGGTCGAAGGTGTCGATGTGCCCGCGCTCGATCTGCGCCGCCGACACCGAGCAGGCCATCTCGGTGTCGTCGGTCCACGGCCAGGGGCCGGGCGGGGCGGTGCGGGCGGCGAAGTGGGCCGCGGCGGTGGCGGGTACGAAGAACTGGGCGCCGAGGGCGTCGCCGACGGACAGGCCGTTGAGCGCGTGCAGCACGTCGAGTGCGGGGCTGCTCGGGAAAGTGGTCATCACGGCCAAGCTCGGCGGCCCGGCCGACGCTCCGTCAACATCTTTACCGCGGCTCCCCGGGCGGGCGATGTTTCGCATACACCCTATCCGGGCGGGAAGGACCCGGGGCATGACCTGTGCGGACCAGATCGACCCACTGCTGCTGCTGGGCGCCGACCAGCAGCACATCGCCACCCGGGCCCAGCTGCGGCGGCTCGGTGTGCCGCCCGGCACCATCGCCCACCGGCTGCGGCCGGGCGGCCCCTGGCAGCAGGTGCTGCCCCGGGTGATCTGCCTGCAGACCGGGCGGCTGAGCCCGCATCAGCGGCTGCGCGCGGCGCTGGCGTACGCGGGCCCGAAGGGCCGCGCGCCGCTGGCCGGGGAGGTGCTGCTGACCGGGGTGGCGGTGCTCGCCGACGCCGGGCTGCCGAGCGCCGGGCACCCGGCCGACCTGGCGGAGGTCGATGTGCTGATCCCGGGCGCGCGCCGGGTCGCGGACCGGGGGTTCGTCCGGATCCACCGGGCGGCCGGGTCGATGCCGGGCGGCTTCGAACGGGACGACGGGCTCTGGAGCACCACGGTCGCCCGGGCGCTGGCCGACCTCGCGCCCCGGGAGACCGGGCAGCGGCGGTTCCGGGCGCTCTGCGCGGAGGCGGTGCAGCGGCGCCACTGCGCGCTCGGCGAGCTGCTGGACCAACTGCTCGCCCGGCCGGGCGCGCTCGGGCTGCCGCAGGTCGCGCAGGTGGTGGAGGACCTGACGGCCGGGGTGCGCTCGGTGGTCGAGGGCGAGGCCCGCGCGCTGCTGCGGGAGGCCGGTCTGCCCGAGCCGCTCTGGAACGCCGTACTGTTCCTGGACGGCCGCTTCCTCGCCGTGCCGGACGCCTACTGGCCGCAGGCCTGTGTGGCCCTGGAGATCGACTCCCGCGCCTGGCACCTGCGCCCGGCCGACCACGAGCGGGGCCTGGCCCGGGCCAACCGCCTCACCGCCGCCGGCCTCCCGGTCGTCCGCACCACCCCCGTCCAGCTCCGTCGCGACCCGGCCCCGGTGCTGCGGGAGCTGGCCGGACCGGGCATCGGCGACGCCGCTCTCAGAGCCGGCCGAGCGCCTTCTTCGCCGCGGCGACGCGCCGCCCGGACGTCTCCCTGACCGCCTCCAGCGCGGCTTCGTTCCCGGCGATGTACTGCTGCTGGTACGCGGTCTGCACCGCGTACCAGGTCTCCAGCAGCCCCGTCCGCGCCTTGCAGTCCATGTCGGCGGTCGCGGTGTCCTTCTCCTGCTGGGAGACCGGGTCGGGCCAGGCCGCCGAACTGGCCTGCACCGGATTCGCGTAGCCGTAGCCGAGCGCGGCCATGCAGGAGTGCCACGCGGACAGGGCGGCCGTCACCCTGCTGTCCGACGACGTGCGGTCGTACGCCTTCGTCCGCAGCGTCCCGACCAGGTCCGACGCGGTGCTCTTCACGCCGGCCGCCTGCAACTGCCGCTCGAACTCCCCCATGCAGCCGCGATCGGCCCCGGAATCCGCCAGGCCGGCCTTCCGGTCGGCCTCGCCCTGGAGCGCCCGCTGGAACTCCGCGCTCCGCGCCGGTCCGTTCCCGGACGTCCCGCTGACGCCGCCGGCCGGGCGCGGCGGGCGGTGGTAGCCGGTCTGCCGCGCCGCCGTCGCGGAGAGCAGCCCGAGGGTGCCCGGGTCGACGGGGGTCGCCGGGGGCGCGGCGGGCACCTCGCCCGGGTCGTAGTCGAACCCCTTCGCCGCCATGCAGCTCCGGGTGGCCTGCCCCATCGCACGGAAGATCAGCGCGGACTCGTCGGCACCGACGGAGTAGCCGTCGAGCGGCAGGGCGACCGGGGCGCCGTCGGCGGGCGCCGCGGCGGTCCGGGCGATCGGCGGCTCGGCGACGGCCTCCCGGTCCGCTCCGCCCGGCTTCTCCGCGCCGCCGCAACCCACCGCGAGGGCCGCCAGGACGGTGGCCGCGACCACCCCGTGGAGCCTTCTGCGCACACCCATCGACCCCGCCCCCGCAACCCGTCCGCTGTCGACCGAACCACTCAGGCTCGCAGGCTACTTGGCGGCCGGAGCCTCACCGGACACCGGGTCGGCCGACAGCCTCGCGCGCAGGGCGCCGGCGGCCTCGGCGGCGGCGACCAGGCGCTGGAGTTCGGCGAGGTGGGCGGCCAGCGCCCGGTGGCCGGCCCGGGTGGCGGCGAGCCAGGTGCGGGGGCGCTTGCCGACGTAGCCCTTTCTGACGACCAGGTAGCCGGCCTCCTCCAGGGCGGTCGCGGCCTTGCTGAGCACCGAGTCGGAGACCTCGCAGTGATCCCGGACGGCGGCGAACTCGGCCTCGGTGCAGGCGCTCAGGAAGGCCAGCACGGTCAGCCTGGTCGGATGCTGGAGCAGCGGGTCGAGCGCGGGCATCAGCGCTCCTCCAGCAACCGGCGGACGTGGGTGTTCAGCCACCGGGAGGCGACCCAGAACGCCGCGCCCGCCGCGACCCCGGCGGCGGCGCCCATCCAGCGCGCGCCGCCGCCGGCCGCCCAGGCCAGCAGCAGGCCGGCCAGGGCCGCCGCGAGGACCTGGAGGACGGCCAGCACCACCGGGCGGCCGAGGCCCGGTGACATCCGCCGCACGATGCCGCCGCTGCGGCTGGCAACCGCGGCCAGGCTGCCGGTCAGCACCGCGAAGGCCACGCCGAACACGCCGCTCAGCCACGGCACGCCCGCCCCGATGGCCTGGCCGAGCGCCGTTCCGTAGACGGCGAAGGCCACCGCGAAGGCCGGGCCGTACCACGAGGGCAGTCGGCCCGGCCCCTGCGCGGCGGCCTTGGCCCGTTCGACGAGGCGCAGGGCCTCGGCGGCGGGCAGGTGGACGGGTTCGGAGCTGCTCATGGGATCCCCTGGAGTGTTCGCGCTCTCGGAGATTCCACTATGGCATCTACTTTCCGACTTGGAAAGTACTTTCAGCAGCGCGGGTCGATCTCCTGGAAGGAGGCGTAGTGGTCGGCCGTCCAGTACTGCTCGCCCGAGTCGCCGGTGACGACCCGTCGGGCGCCCCGGTCGCCGGAGCCGGGGGTGACCACGGTGAACTCGTGGTAGTAGCCGCTCGCCTTGCGCGGGAGGCGGTTCTCGCGGTTCTCGAAGACGATGCCGTCCGAGCGGTAGGGGTACGGGCCGCCCTTGGCGATCAGGCCGAGGGTGTCGACGGCCTGGTCGGGCAGCTTGGTCCGGCAGACGTCGGCCAGCGCCGGGTCGGCGGGCACCCAGGTACCGGCCGGGGCGGGAGTGGTGCCGGCCGGCGGGGACGGCTTGGGGGCGGACGGCTTCGGCGCTGTGGAGGCCGTCTGGGCGGCCGCGGAGGAGGCCGTCGAGGAGGCCGCGGTCGCCGTGGCGGACGAGGAGGAGACGGCCCTGGGGTGGCCGCCGTCGGTGCCCGAGAGGACGTACCCGGCCGCGGCGGCGAGCACGCAGATCAGGACGGCCACGAGGACGGACAGGCGGTTTCTGCTGGTCATGCGCTCCAGCTTGGCAGGCGGCCGGACCCCGGCCGGGCAGCCGCCGCTGTGGTCGCGGACACACGCGTGCGGCCGGGGCGGGGACGGACGCCATTGTCCGTTCCTGCCCCGGCCGCGCTACGTACGCCGGGTCTCCTGCGCCGAGCTCCGGTGTACGCCCTCCCGACGGGAGGGGGAGCGGTCAGCCGAGCCGCGCCGAGGGATGCCTCCTCAGCGCGAGTCGCTGCCCGCCGTCTCGATGGCGGCGCGGCCGGCCTCCAGACGCGCCACCGGGATCCGGAAGGGGGAGCAGGAGACGTAGTCCAGCCCCGCCTCGTGGAAGAAGTGCACCGAGTCCGGGTCGCCGCCGTGCTCGCCGCAGACGCCGAGCTTGAGGTCGGGGCGGGTGGCCCGGCCGGCCTCGACGGCGTGCTTGACCAGCGCGCCGACGCCGTCGCGGTCGATGGTCTCGAACGGGGAGACCCCGAAGATGCCCTTCTCCAGGTACGCGGTGAAGAACGAGGCCTCCACGTCGTCCCGGGAGAAGCCCCAGACGGTCTGGGTGAGGTCGTTGGTGCCGAACGAGAAGAACTCGGCGGCCTCGGCGATCTGGCCGGCCGTCAGGGCCGCGCGCGGCAGCTCGATCATGGTGCCGAGCTTGATGTCCAGCCGGACGCCGGTCGAGACGGCGACCTCGGCCAGCACCCGCTCGCACTCGTCGCGGACCAGCTCCAGCTCCTGGACGGTCCCGACCAGCGGGATCATCACCTCGGGACGCGGGTCCCCGCCGGCCAGCCTCCGCTCGGCGGCGGCCTCGGCGATGGCGCGGACCTGCATGCCGAACAGACCGGGGATGACCAGGCCGAGGCGGACGCCGCGCAGGCCGAGCATCGGGTTCTGCTCGTGCAGCTTGTGCACGGCCTGGAGCAGGCGCAGGTCGTTCTCGTTCGGGTCCTTGCGGGCCTCGGCGAGGGCGACGCGCACCGACAGCTCGGTGATGTCGGGCAGGAACTCGTGCAGCGGCGGGTCGAGCAGGCGGACCGTGACCGGCAGGCCGTCCATCGCCTGGAACAGCTCCAGGAAGTCGGCCTTCTGCAGCGGCAGCAGGGTGGAGAGGGCCAGCTCCCGGTCCTTGTCGTTGTCCGCCAGGATCAGGTGCTCGACCTCCTTGCGGCGCTCCTCGCCGAGGAACATGTGCTCGGTGCGGCACAGGCCGATGCCCTGGGCGCCGTACCGGCGGGCGCGGCCGCCGTCCTCGGCGTTGTCGGCGTTCGCCCGGACGGCGAGCCGGCGGCGGACGTCGGCGTGCGACATCAGCCGGTGGACGGCCTGGACGAGCCCGCCCTGGACGTCGGCACCGGCGTGCAGGGTGCCCTCGAAGTACTCCACCACCGGGGACGGCAGGACCGGTACCTCACCGAGGTAGACCTTGCCCGTCGCGCCGTCGATGGAGACGATGTCGCCCTCCTCGACCACCTGCCCGTCGGGGGTGGTGAAGCGGCGGCGCTTGGTGTCGACCTCCAGCTCCTCGGCGCCGCAGACACAGGTCTTGCCCATGCCGCGGGCGACCACGGCCGCGTGCGAGGTCTTGCCGCCGCGCGAGGTGAGGATGCCCTCGGCGGCGATCATGCCGTCCAGGTCGTCCGGGTTGGTCTCCCGGCGGACCAGGATGACCTTCTCACCGGAGCGGGACCACTTGACGGCGGTGTAGGAGTCGAAGACCACCTTGCCGATCGCGGCGCCGGGCGAGGCGGCGAGGCCCCAGGCGACCTGCCGGGAGGTGGCGTCGGGGGCGAAGCGCGGGAACATCAGCTGGGAGAGCTGGCCGCCGGTGACCCGCATCAGGGCCTCGTCCAGGTCGATCAGGCCCTGGTCCACCAGCTGGACGGCGATCCGGAAGGCCGCGGCGGCGGTGCGCTTGCCGACCCGGGTCTGGAGCATCCAGAGCTTGCCTCGCTCGATGGTGAACTCGATGTCGCAGAGGTCGCGGTAGTGGTTCTCCAGCGTCCGCATGATCGCCATCAGCTGGTCGTACGACTTCTTGTCGAGCTGCTCCAGGTCGGCCAGCGGCAGGGTGTTGCGGATGCCGGCGACGACGTCCTCGCCCTGGGCGTTGGAGAGGTAGTCGCCGTAGACGCCCTGGGCGCCCGTGGAGGGGTCACGGGTGAAGGCGACGCCGGTGCCGGAGTCCTCGCCGAGGTTGCCGAAGACCATGCTGCAGACGTTGACCGCGGTGCCCAGGTCGTTGGGGATGCGCTCCTGGCGGCGGTAGAGGCGGGCCCGGTCGCCGTTCCAGGAGTGGAAGACGGCGTGGATGGCGAGGTCCATCTGCTCGCGCGGGTCCTGCGGGAAGGCCCGGCCGGTCTCACGCTGGACGATGCCCTTGAACACCTCGACCAGCTCGCGGAGGTCGGCGGCGTCCAGGTCCAGGTCGTTGGTGGTGCCCTTGGCGTGCTTGGCCTCGTCCAGGGCCTCCTCGAACAGCTCGCCGTCCACGCCCAGCACGGTCTTGCCGAACATCTGGACCAGGCGGCGGTAGGAGTCCCAGGCGAAGCGCTCGTTGCCGGACTGCGCGACCAGGCCGGTCACCGAGGCGTCGGAGAGGCCGATGTTCAGGACGGTGTCCATCATGCCGGGCATGGAGAACTTGGCACCGGAACGGACCGAGACCAGCAGCGGGTTGTCCGCCTGGCCGAGCTGCTTGCCCATCTCCCGCTCGAGGGCGTCCAGGTGGGAGCTGATCTCCTTGTGCAGCGAGGCCGGCTCGCTGCCGGTCTCCAGGAAGACCTTGCAGGCCTCGGTCGTGATGGTGAACCCCGGAGGGACGGGGAGACCCAGGTTGGTCATCTCGGCCAGGTTCGCGCCCTTGCCGCCAAGAAGATCCTTGAGGTCCTTGTTTCCTTCGGTGAAGGAGTAAACAAACTTCTGCTGGGACGACACGGGTCTGTCTCCTCGCACACGGTTGCCCTGACGCCGGAGAACATACCCATTTCAAAGGCACTTCCGCGCCGCCAATAGGCCGTACGAGGCCAGTACCGACCGGTAACCCAACAGATCGAATGCGCATAAAGGCGTTCACCTCTGTTGGTGAAATCGTCCGGCTGACGCTAGCCAGCCTTCAACTCTTGAAGACATGGAAACCTGAAGATCATACGAGCGAGACGGACGGTAGCGGCCGACGGCCCACCGCGCCGCCCCGGCTTGATTTCCTGCACCCGGAGCGGCCGATCGCCCGCCGCCCCCTTCGGGAAGCGATTCACCGCCGACCTGTCCATTTCGTCACCTGACCGGCCGCCAGTCGCCACCGCGTGTGGCAAGCGTCACGAGCGCGCCTCACCGGCCGAACGTAGTCGGCCTCCGCCAATCGTCGCACTGCGTCCAGAATCGTGCTCGTTCCGTGACATCGATGCGCCAAAAGGGAGCCCTCTTGGCCAGATGGGCCAAGAGGGCTCCGACGTAGCGGCCAGCACCCCCCGAGGGGAATTTTCGCCACATCGGACAGGTCATCCGCCGGAGGTGTCCGATTCGGCGTCCGCACTGGGGAGGGCGCAGTCATACGGATCGTCCAACCAGCCCTCCGGCAGGACCACCCGGTTGTTGCCACTGGTCCGCCCGCGCGGGCCGTCCGCACCGGCCGGCCAGAGCTGGGACTGCTCCACCAGGGAGAGGGTTTCGGCCAACTCGGCCAGCGAGGAGGAGTTGGCGAGCCTCACCCGCAGCTCGGAGCCGACCGAGAAGCCCTTGGTGTACCAGGCGACGTGCTTGCGGAAGTCGATCACGCCGCGGGTCTCGTCGCCCAGCCACTCACCGAGCAGCTGCGCGTGCCGCACCATCGCCCGCGCCACGTCGGCGAAGGCCGGGCGGGCGTAGTCCACCTCGCCCTCGAAGATCGAGACCAGGTCCTTGAACAGCCACGGCCGGCCCAGGCAGCCGCGCCCGACCACCACGCCGTCGCAGCCGGTCTCGCGCATCATCCGCACCGCGTCGGGCGCCGACCAGATGTCCCCGTTGCCGAGCACCGGGATGTGCGCCGGGACGGACTCTCGCAGCCGGGCGATCGCCGACCAGTCGGCGGTGCCGCCGTAGTGCTGGGCGGCGGTGCGCCCGTGCAGGGCGATCGCGGCCACGCCCTCCTCGGCGCCGATCCGGCCGGCGTCCAGGAAGGTGAGGTGGTCGTCGTCGATGCCCTTGCGCATCTTCATGGTGACCGGGAGGTCCCCCGCGTTGGCCACCGCCTCGCGCAGGATCCCGCGCAGCAGGTTGCGCTTGTACGGCAGCGCCGAGCCGCCGCCCTTGCGGGTGACCTTCGGGACGGGGCAGCCGAAGTTGAGGTCGATGTGGTCGGCCAGGTCCTCCTCGGCGATCATCCGGGCGGCCTTGCCCACGGTCACCGGGTCCACGCCGTACAGCTGGATCGAGCGCGGCTTCTCGGTCGGGTCGAACTTGATCAGCTGCATGGTCTTGGCGTTGCGCTCGACCAGGGCCCGGGTGGTGATCATCTCGGAGACGTACAGCCCCTTCCCGCCGCTCTGCTCGCGGCAGAGGGTGCGGAAGGGGGCGTTGGTGATGCCGGCCATCGGTGCCAGCACGACGGGCGGCCACACCTGCATCGGGCCGATGGTCAGCGGCGCGAACTCGGCGGTGGTCGCGGTGGGTGCGGACGGGACTGTCATGCGCGGCTGACCTCGGGGACGGGGGGGTCGGGACTCTTCATTGTCCCCCACCCGGGCGGGCGCCCTCCCGGGCCCGTGGCCGGGCCGTCCGCCGCTCAGTTCCCGGCGGCGTCGATGCTCACCACACCGGAGCCCACCGAGACCCGGACGCTGTTGGGGCTGGAGGAGTCGGCCAGGGTCGGGTCGATGTGGCGGCTGCCCGAGCCGATGTCCCCGGTGAAGTTGTAGTGCGCGTCACGCGGCAGGGTCAGCTCCAGCGAACCGGACCTGGTGCTCACGTCCACCGACCGCGGCGCCGCGGAGAACTCCAGCTCGACCGACCCCGAGGCGACACTCACCTCCGCCCGCGCGGAGCTCAGCCCCTTCGCCTGGACCATCCCGGAGGTGGTGCTCGCGTACACCTGGCCGGAGAGCCCGGTCAGGTGTATCGCGCCGGAGGTCAGGCTCAGCCGGACGTCCCCGCGGAGGTCCGCGATCTCCACGCTGCCCGAGGTCCCCTCGCCGGCCACCGAGGCCGCGGCCGGCACCTCCAGGTCGATCATCGCGCCGCAGCCGAGGTCCGCCATCGGCAGCACCTGGTTGCAGCGCATCCGGACGGTGAGCACGGTGCCCTCGAAACTGGTCGAGACGACCGGCGCGCGCACCATCCAGTCCAGGTTCTGGTGCACCACCACCCGGCCCTCGGGACCGGGCCTGATCCGGACCGCCGCGCTGCCGGTGTCCAGCTGCACCTTCGTCACCGCGACGTCGTACGAGCGCTCCGACACCGTCCGCTGCTGCACCACCATCGCCCAGGTCTGCACGACGCCGAACGCCATGACGAGCGCCAGCGCCAGCGTTCCGGTGACCTGCCAGCCACGACGTTCCCGCACGGCTACCCGACCTCCAGGAAGCGCAGCACCGCGAGCACCCGGCGGTGGCTGTCGTCGGCCGGCGGCAGGTCCAGCTTGGTGAAGATCGAGTTGATGTGCTTGGCCACCGCGCTGTCGCTGACCACCAGGGCGGCGGCGATCGCGGCGTTCGACCGGCCCTCCGCCATCAGCCCGAGCACGTCCCGCTCGCGCGGGGTCAGCCGCTCCAGCGGGTCGCGGTGGCGGCGCAGCAGCAGCTGGGCGACCACCTCCGGGTCCAGCGCGGTCCCGCCCTCGGCGACCCGCTGCAGGGCGTCCACGAAATCGTCCACATTGGCCACCCGCTGCTTGAGCAGATAGCCGACCCCGCTGGTGTTGGTGGCCAGCAGATCGGCGGCGTAGCGCTCCTCGACGAACTGGGAGAGCAGCAGGACCGCCACCTCGGGCCACTGCCGGCGGATCATCAGCGCGGCCCGGACGCCCTCGTCGGTGAAACCGGGCGGCATCCGGACGTCCGCCACCACCACCCGGGGCCGGTGCTCCTCGACCGCGGCGAGCAGCGCCTCGGCGTCCCCCACCGCGGCGGCGACCTCGAAGCCCACCGCCTCCAGGACCTTGACCAGGCCGACCCTCAGCAGGACCGAGTCCTCGGCGATCACAGCGCGCACGGCAACTCCACGGTGATGGTGGTGGGGCCCCCGAGGGGGCTGAGAACGGACAGCGTGCCGTCGACCGAGGCGGTGCGCTTGCGCAGACCGGTCAGCCCGGTACCGCGCGAAGGGTCCGCACCGCCCACACCGTCGTCCCTGATGACCAGCCGCAGCCGGCCGCCGACCGTCCGGACCGAGAGGTCGACCCGGGACGCGCGGGCGTGCTTGGCCACATTGGCCAGCGCCTCGGAGACGGTGAAGTAGGCGACCGCCTCGACGGTCGGGGCGATCCGCTCGGCGAGGTCGACGTCGAGCCGCACCGGCAGCGGGGCCCGGGCCGCGATACCGGACAGCGCCGCGTCCAGACCGCGGTCCTCCAGGACGGCCGGGTGCAGGCCGCGGACCAGGTCGCGCAGCTCGTCGATGGCCGCCTGGGCCTCCTCGTGCGCGTCGATGATCACCTGCATGGCCTCGGGCGGGACGTCCTTGAGGGTCCGCCGGGCCAGCCCCAGGTTCATCGCGAGCGAGGTGAGCCGCTGCTGGGCGCCGTCGTGCAGGTCACGCTCGATCCGGCGGCGCTCGGCGTCCGCGGCGTCCACCACACCGGCCCGGCTCTCGGCGATCTCCTCGACCCGGCGCTCCAGGGTCTCCGCCAGGCCCGGCCCGAGCAGCCGGCGGGCCGTGCGCTCCTCCAGCCACGCCAGCAGGGCCGTCGCCCCGGGCAGCACGGCCAGCAGCGCCACGCCGCCGAAGGTGACCGGGATGTTCAGGGTGAGCCACTCCGTCCGCACCGGGCTGGAGTGCGGCATGAGCCAGGCCCAGCCGTAGACGGTGGCCATCACCAGACCGGCGCCCCACGCGTACAGCAGCGCCACCGCGCCGATCGCGAGCACCGGGCCGACGAGGAGGTGGTAGCCGACCTGACGCCAGTTCACGCCGGTCCGCAGCCGGAGCAGCAGGCCGGACGGGGCGTCGGCCGGCCGCAGCAGCAGGGGCACCTCGACCCCGCGCAGGGTGCGCAGGCGACCGCGCTGAACGGCCGTCAGCGGGCGGAGACAGGCCAGGAGCAGGAGGACCACCGGCACGAACAGCTTGGACTGGGTGAAGGCCATCCAGACCGGCAGTGCCATCGGGATGCCCGCGGCGGTGAAACGGGTGTCGCGCCAGACGTCCGCCGACCACGGAGGCCGACCGGCGCCCCTGGCGAGCGCTCGGCGCAGCGTGGTGGAGGGCATGGCCGACAGCGTAGAGCGTGATCATCGGCCGCTGCCATGAAGGGGTGTACAGGCCGGGGGTGCAGCTGGGTACACCCCCGGTCGGGAGCGGCGCACTACCGACACCGGGCGTGGTGCGCGGAAGGCTTGACGGCATGACGAGCACCGCATCGCACTCCGCCGCCCCGCCGCCCGGGCGGCCCGGACCGGCAGACGGGACGGCAGACGGGACGGCACACGGCCGGGCCTCGGTGCCCGGCCCGGCGGCGTCCGGCGCCGGCTCCGCCGCGACCTCCTGGGCGGCCTCCTGGGCGGCTGGGGACGGCGACGGGCGGCTGCCCGTCGGGCCGCGCGGCCCGTGGTCGGTGCGCACCGTCCGGGCCGGACGGGGCCGGGCCGCCCTGGAGGTGTACGAGCACGGCGAGTTGGTGGATGTCCTGGTCGCCGCGCGGCTCACCTCGCAGCTGTTGTGCGCGGCCCGGCGCTGCGTGGCCGACGACGCGGACCCGGGCTCGGGCGGGAACGGGCGGCGGGCCCATGGCATCGCCTGGGGCCGGCTGCCGCAGGACGGCACGGCGCCCACCGTGGGGTTCACCGCCGGACGGCTGCGGTGGCTGGGCCGCCCGGCCCGGATCACCGCGGCCGGACATGTCGTCGCGGTGGCCGGGGAGTTCTGGCTGGCCTGGGCTGAGGGCTCGTTCGACGGCGTCCTGGTGGAGCATTCGGGCGAGGGCGTGCGCGAGCGGCGGCCGCTGAAGCGGATCCGCCGCCACGCCACCCGCGTCGGTACCGGCACGACCGCCGACACCGGCACGGCCGATGACGTGACCGACGGTGTGAACGGCGGCGTGACCGGTGGTGCCGCATGAGCACCGCCGTTCTGACCGCCCGCCCCGCCGCGCTGCCGGCCCGCGCGGAGAAGGTGCCCGCCCTGGCCGCGCTGGCGCTGCTGCCCTGGCTGGCGGTGCTGGCCGTCTGTCACGAGACCGCCTGGGTCGTCCTCGATCTGCTGGAGCTGTCCGCCCTGCTCCGGCTGGACGCGCTGCTGCGCCGCCGCAGCCCGGCCGCGCTCCGGCCCGCCGTCGCGGTGGCGCTGCTGCTCGCCGCCGACGCCCTCGCCGACATCGGCACCGCCGAATCGGGTCTGCCGCTGCTCGCCGCCCTGGTGATGGCCTGCTGCGTCGAACTGCCGCTGGCCGCCCTCTGCCTGGTGCTCGGCCGCGCCGCCGCCGCGCGCGCCGCCGGTTGCTCCACCGCCGGTCGCGCCGCTCAGAGCCGAGTCGGCAGCCGGTTCATCAGCTCACGGGTCTCCTCGTCCCTGGGGGTGTAGGCGATCAGCCGCGGTCCCTGACGCGGGCCCAGCCAGAAGCTGGTGTAGTCGCAGCGCAGCAGACCGACGCCCGGGACGTGAAAGCGCTTGAGCCCGTTGCCCGGCCGCTGGACGTCGTGCCGCTGCCAGGCCGCCTCGAAGTCCGGCGAGGCCTTGCGCAGCCGGCAGAGCAGCGCCTTCCAGGCCGGTTCGGCACTGTGGTCGGCCATCGCCGAGCGGAACCGGGCCACCATCAGCTCGCGTTCGCTCTCGTGGTCCACGAGGACCTCGCGGAAGCGCGAGGGCGTGAACGCCAGCCAGAGCAGGTTGCGGTCCTCGTACGGCAGTGCGTCGAGGTCGCCGACGATCCCGGTGTACTGCGGGTTGTACGCCAGCACGTCGTAGCGGGAGTTGACGACCCCCGCCGGGTACGGCGCCATCCGGTCCAGCACCAGCCGGACGCTCGGGGTGATCGTCGGGCACTCCACCACCGGTGCCGGGTCCTCCGCCGCGGCGAGGGTGAACAGGTGGGCGCGCTCGCTCGGGTCGAGCAGCAGCGCGCGGGCCACCGCGTCCAGCACCTGGGTGGAGACCTGGATGTCACGCCCCTGCTCAAGCCACGTGTACCAGGTGACCCCGACCGCGGCGAGCTGCGCCACCTCCTCGCGGCGCAGCCCCGGCGTCCGGCGCCGGCCGGTCATCGGCAGGCCCACCTGGTCGGGCGCGATCCGCTCGCGGCGGCTGCGCAGGAAGGCGGCCAGCTCGTGCCGCCGGGCCTCGGCGGGCGCGAGGGGGGTGTGGGCGGCGCTCGCGACGGGAGCGGTGGCGGCGGTGGTCAGGCTCATCACCCCAGCATGCGCCACCCGGGAGCCTGTTGCCAGGTACTTCTTATACCCGGATAAGCACACTCTGGTACCAGGGTGTGGTGGCCTGGATGGTAGGACCCGTGACCCAACAACTCGCCGTCGCCAAGACCACCGTCACCGTTCCACCCCGACCCGCCGGAGCGGCCGCCACCACCCCCGGCACCGCTTCCGGCGGTACCGCCGCGCTCGGCACCGCCGGGCTGGTCACCGTCCTGCTCGGGGCGTTCCTGCCGATGCTGGACTTCTTCATCGTCAACGTCGCCCTGCCCACCATCGACCACGACCTGGCCGCCGGGCCCGCCGTCCTGGAACTGGTCGCCGCCGGGTACGGCGTCGCCTTCGCCGTCCTGCTGGTGCTCGGCGGCCGGCTCGGCGACATCTTCGGCCGCCGCCGGCTGTTCGTCGTCGGCGCCGTCGCCTTCGCCCTGACCTCGCTCGCCTGCGGACTCGCCCCCGGCGCGTGGAGCCTGGTCGCCGCCCGCGCCGCGCAGGGCGCCTCGGCGGCCCTGCTGATCCCCCAGGTGCTCGGCACCATCACCGCCGCCACCCACGGCGCCCGGCGCGGCCGCGCGCTCAGCGTCTACGGCGCGGTGGCCGGCATCTCGGTGGTGATCGGGCAGGTGCTCGGCGGCATGCTGGTCGCCGCCGACCTGTTCGGCACCGGCTGGCGCTCGGTCTTCCTGCTGAACGTCCCGTTCGCGCTGCTCGCCGTCGTCCTCGCGGTCCGCTACGTCCCGGAGAGCCGCGCCCCGAGGGCCGCCCGGGTGGACGTCCCCGGCACCGTCCTGCTCGCCGCCGCGCTGGTCTCGCTGCTGGTCCCGCTGATGGAGGGGCGCGCGGCCGGCTGGCCGCTCTGGTCCTGGCTGCTGCTCGCGCTCTTCCCGGTGTTCACCGCCGCCTTCGCGGTCGTCGAGCGCCGCACCGAACTGCGCGGCGGCACCCCGCTGGTGCCGCCGTCCCTGCTGCGGATCCCCGAGATGCGACGCGGGCTCGGTATCGCGCTCCCCTACTTCGCCGGCTTCGGCGGCTTCATGTTCGTGGTGGCGGTCGCCCTCCAGCAGGGCCTGCACCTCGGCCCGGTGGCGGCCGGCTGGGCGCTCGTCCCGATGGCCGTCGGCTACTTCGGGGCCTCGCTCGCCGGCCCCCGCCTGATCGGCCGCTTCGGCAGCCGGGTGCTCACCGCGGGCGCCGTCGTCCAGGCCGTCGGCCTGGCCACGCTGGCCCTCACCGTCCTGGCCGACTGGCAGCACTTCTCGCCGCTGCGGATGGCCCCCGGCGTCGCGCTCGCCGGCATCGGCCAGGGTCTGATCGGCACCCCGCTGTTCCGCGTCGTTCTCTCCAAGGTCCCCGCCGACCGCGCCGGCGTCGGCAGCGGTGTCCTCGCCACCAGCCAGCAGTCCAGCCTCGCCCTCGGCGTCGCCACCCTCGGCACCCTCTACCTGGCGCTCTCCCCGGCCCTGGGCATGGACCGCGCCCTCGCCCTGGTCCTCGGCATCCAGCTGCTCGGCTCCTTCACCATCCTCTACCTCACCACCCGCCTGCCCCGCTCCATCGGCTGACCGGCCGCCGGGCCTCAGGTTCCGGACGGCCCCGGCCGTGAACGTGCCCGGGTGACCCAGCGGTAGGCGAGGTGGACCGCGAGGCCCAGCAGCGTCATGACGACCGACGCGATCAGCGCGACCACGTCGAGCGCGTTCCGGACCAGCGAGTCCCGGACGCCGATGCTCGACTCGAGGGCGGCGGTGCCGGTGTGCCGGGGGTCGTACACCACGGCCACGGTGTCACGTACTCGGGCGGTCCCGGTGACATAGGCCAGTCGGGTCTCGACGGACGTCCCGTCGGACGCCGTGAACCGCACCCGGCAGTCGGAGTTTCCTGCGGGGTTGTCCTCCGGCCCGCTCACCGCGGTGCATTCGGTGACGACCGCCCGGGTGTGGACGCCGCGGCTCCGCAGGACCGACGTCACGCCCATGTCGTGCGGTATCAGGTAGACGACGCCGAGGACGAACAGCAGGACCCCCAGGGCGATCATCGCCAGAGAGCCGTTCCGCACCGTCCGGCCATGGTCCGGCAGGCTCTCCATCGTTCCCCCTGGTGTCGGCGCGGCGGCCCACGCGCGCTCACGCTAGCCGCGCCCGCGGACAGCGTGAAGGTCAGGGCGGTGCAGCCCAGTTCAGCCCTGGTCGGCGGCACGCCAATACCCAACGGTCACTCGGGCGGAGGGCGAATCCGTCACGCCATCTGGCCCTGGGGTCTGAGGTCGCGCCCTGCTCCCCATCCATGCGTGGGGAGCAGGGCGTCGGCCGCGTACTCGAACCAGACCACCTTGCCCGCACCTGACGGGTGCCAGCCCCAGCCGTGCGCCAGCCCCGCCACAAGCAGCAGACCGCGACCGCCGGTCGGATCCGTCTCGTCCTGCCGGTCGCGGAGCTCCGAACACAGGTCGGCGACCTCCACCCGGAGCCGGCCGTCGCTCCACCGGAGGGTCACCGTGCAGCGTTCCCCCGTGTGCTCCACGGCGTTGGCGATCACCTCGTCCGCACACAGCTCCACCTCCCGCAGCGCCTCGTCCGAGAACGGGACTCCCCACACCCTGGCCACCTCCACCACCAGCCTGCGCGCCGACGACACGGCAGCCGCATCCGGAGCGACACCCCACTCCGAAAGGACCGGGAACCGCGCGGTATTGAGCGGACTGATCACTACGAACACCCTTCGTCGGAGCCGGGCTGCCCGGCCGCCCTCAGGAACCGCGGCACTGCCGCCCCGGCCACCTTCACCGAGTCCGACAACAAACCCTTGATGACATTCAGTGAATGCCCGATCACGCTCGTGGGACCATCGGGCATGCGGTGCTCGCATACGGATATGCGTGAGGCGCATTCGAATGCATGGTTGGGCCGGTCGAAACTCGTAGTGTGGAGTGGGCTGTTGAACTGGAATTCGACAGCGCTCCGGGACGCGTCCCGGGCGCGGAACCACGGCAAGATCATCGAGCTGGCCAGGACGCACCATCGCATGACACAGCTCCAGCTGGGCGAGGCGTGCGGGCTCTCCCAGTCGGCAATCTCCCGCCTGGAAAAGCGCGGCAGCAGTCCGTACACCATGGATGTGCTCATCCGCGTATCGGCGCACCTCGGAATCCCAGCGGCCTTGCTCGGCCTCGCCGACACGGGCGTGCGGGCCGGAAACGGGACTGAACACGTGGAACGACGGCAATTCCTCGGAGGGGTCGCAGCGATGGCTGCGACCCCTGTACTCGCAGCCATACCAGAGCTGCCCGACGAGTCCGGGCAACAGGCTGCGGCACTCCGGCTCGGCACGACCTCGTACCGCCGCCTGGACGGATCGACCCCCTCGCGGGAACTGTCCGGTGCGGTGCACTCCCATATGCGGCTGATTCAGGGGCTGGTGGGTTCAGCCCCGACCCCCGGCCATCGGACGAAGCTCGCCGCCGTCGCCAGCGAGGCAGCCGGCCTTGCCGCATGGCTGGCCTGGGACATGGGCGACAACGGATCGGCGCGCTCGTTCTACGGGTCCGCCGTCAAGGCTGCCCGATCGGCAGGGGATCCCCTCCTGGCCGCCTACCAGGCCGGCAGCCTTGCGCAGTTCGAAGCCCACGCGGGCAATGCCGCACAAGCACTCGGCCTCGCAGCCGCGGCGCGCCGGTTCCTGGGGCCGACTCGTCCTGCGATCGCCGATGCGTGGTTGTCTTCGGTCGAGGCTCTTGGGCACGCCGCCAGGGGCGACCAGCGCAGCGCCGACCGCGCACTGACACGGAGCCGGGCTGCGGCGGAGACCCACACCCGCGATGAACCGCCGCCCTGGCCCTGGGTGTTCGCGTTCGACGAAGCCAAGGTCGCCTCGTTCAGGGTGACCTGTGGCGCCAAGCTCGGTCTTCCGGAATGGGCCGTCACCGCTGATGCGGCCGCTCTCGCCACCGGCCATGCGAAGCAGCGCGCGCTGCTGGTCCTGGACATCGCCGCGGGGCACCTTGCGGCGGGAAGGATTGAAGCGGCCTTTGCGCTCGCTTCACGGGCCATGGACACCGGGCTCCACTACCGTTCGGGGCGAATCGTCGAACGAGCCCGCGCTCTGCGACGTTCGCTCACCACCTCCTCACCGCCCAAGGTCGTGAGGGACTTCGACGAGCATCTGCACGGCGTGTATCTGTAGGGATCTCCAGGGAGGGGACGCGATGCGTATCGGGATCACCGGGCACCGGGGGCTGACGGCCGAGATCGAGCAGCAGGTCCGACGGCTGCTGGAGAACGCCGTCCGGGACCAGGACCCGGCCGGGCTGACCGTCGTGTCGTGTATCGCCGACGGGCCGGACAGCTGGCTCGCCGGGACCGTCCTCGAGCGCGGCGGACGGCTCGAGGTCGTGATCCCGGCCGAGGAGTACCGGAACAGCCTGCCCGTGTGGCACCACCCGGTCTACGACCGGCTGCTGCGCGGCGCCTCGGCCGTCCACCGCACCGGCATGGTGCCGTCCGACGAGGCCGCCCACATGGCCGGGAGTGAGCTGGTGGTCGGCCTGGCGGAGCGACTCCTCGCTGTCTGGGACGGCCTGCCGGCCCGGGGCTACGGCGGGACGGCCGACGTGGTGGCATACGCGGAACGGCGCGGAGTGCCGGTTCAGGTGCTCTGGCCGCACGGGGCGGCCAGGTAGCCGCACGTCGACGGAAGTCCTCCACGCATGGTACGAGGAGGAGGATCGCTGGTCCTCCTCCTCGCAGGGGCCTTCGTCAGGGGTCAGTGGTCGCGGTGCCGGTCGGCGTCGCGGCGTTGGAGCCAGGCGGCGGACCAGTTCGTCCCGGTTATCAGGGCGGCGGCGAAGAACATCCACCAGACCAGGCGGCCGACCTCCGGCTGGTCGGCGTCGATCAGGCTCGCGGCCGCGAACGCGACGCCCCCGGAGAGCGTGAAGGTCAGGGCGGTGCAGCCCAGTTCAGCCCTGGTCGGCAGCTTCCCGCCGCTCATCGGGACGTCCCTTCCGGAGAAGTCCGACGAGGACGGTGCGCGCGCGGGCGGGAGGTGCCCCCATCACGCCACCTGCCACAGGGGCCGGAGGTCCTCCCCCGCACCCCACCCGTGTGCGGGGCGCGGGGAGCCGTCCGGCTCGCGATCGGCCGCGTACTCGAACCAGACCACCTTGCCCGCACCGGACGGGTGCCAGCCCCAGCCGTGCGCCAGCCCCGCCACCAGCAGCAGACCGCGACCGCCGGTCGGATCCGTCTCGTCCTGGCGGTCGCGAAGCTCCGAACACAGGTCGGCGACCTCCACCCGGAGCCGGCCGTCGCTCCACCGGAGGGTCACCGTGCAGCGGCCGCCGGTGTGCTCCACGGCGTTGGCGATCACCTCGTCCGCGCACAGCTCCACCTCCCGTAGCGCCTCGTCCGAGAGGGGGGCGTCCCAGGCCCGGACGACCTCCACCACCCGCCTCCGCGCCGACGGCACCGCGGCCGCGTCCGGCGCGACCTCCCAGGCGTACGGCACCGGGAACCTCGCGGTGTTGAGTGGACTGCGCGTGATCACTGCTTCTCCATCCGATGGTGAGCCTGTGTCCGCCGGCCGAGGCCCGGGACTCGTCTGCCGCGTCAGCACCCGGCCCCCGCCCACCACGATCGTGCGAACACAGCCGCGTCACCCGGGAGCCTGACATTGATTCAACGCGGGTACAGAGCCTGAGAGAACCGGCGATGCTGGTGCCCGCGTTGAACCGGTTGAACGAAGAACGGGGGTCGCGATGGCGCAACGACCGCGCACACCGAACACCGAACTCGCCTCGCTCATGCACGAGGCGACCTGGGGGAACGACCAGCTCGCGCGGGCGGTGAACCGCGTCGGGAACGAGGCGGGCCTCCATCTGACCTACGACAAGTCGTCCGTCTCACACTGGCTTTCGGGAGCCCGGCCGCGTGCCGAGGTCCAGGAGGTGATCCGGGAGACGCTGTCGCGCAGGCTCGGCCGCCCGGTGACGCCCGAGGAGACCGGCCTCGGTGACGCCGCCCAGCCCAGCGGCAGGAAGGGCGTCCTGTCCGAGCTGATGTCGATCGGCCGGGCCGACATGGACCCGTCCCGCCGGGGCGTCCTCGCCGCCGGGCTGTACTCGGTCGCGTTGACGCTGCCGGGCTTCGACGGCGCGGCCGAACCGGTCGACCGCGCGGCGGCGGGCCGCACCGTCCGCATCGGCCAGGGCGAGGTCGAGACCGTCCGGGCGGTGACCGAACGGATCGCCGGCATCCTCGACGAGCTCGGCGCGGCCCACGCCCGGCCGATGGCGGCGGCGTTCCTGGTCAACTCGGTCGGGCCCTGGCTCCAGGCGTCCGGCAGTGACCGGGTGAAGGCCGACCTGCTCGCGGCCGCGGCCGATCTCACCTATCTCACCGGGTGGATGGCGATGTACGAGACCGCGCACGGGCTCGGCCAGCAGTACTACGTCCAGGCCCTCAGGCTCGCCCGCGAGGCCCAGGACCATGTGACCTACTGCCGCACCCTGCGCGGCATGGCCCTCCAGGCCGCCAACCTCGGCTACGGCTCGAAGGCCCTGGAGTTCGCCGACTCGGCCGCCCAGGCGGCCCCCGTCGCGGGCCCGCGCCTGCGGGCCTTCCTGACCGGTCAGCAGGCACACGGCGCGGCCATGGTGAAGGACCGCAGACAGGCCTTCGCCCGGCTGGCGGAGACCGAGACGGCGCTCTCCAGGGCCGACGGCCGCAACGACGCCGTCGGCGGCTACGACCAGTCCTCCTACCACTTCCACGTCGCACACGTCCTGTACGAACTCGGCGACCTCCCCGGGGCCATCAGAGAACTCCAGTTCTCCAACCGGGCCCGGCCCGCCAACGGGAAACAGGGCCGGGTCCACGCCAACGGGCTGCTCGCGCGGCGCCAGATGGAGCTCGGCCACATCGAGGCCGCCTGCGCGACCTGGGACACCTTCCTGGACGACTACGTGACGATCAGCTCGGTCCGCGGCGACGAGCACTTCCGCGCCCTCGACGCCGCTCTCCCCGCCCACCTGGGCAACCGGACGGTGCGCCAGCTCCACCAGCGCACCGGCGAGGTGGCCCGGCAGAAGGCGGCCTGACCGGTGGCCTCTCACTCCTGGAAACAGAACGACGGCGGGGCGTCGAGTTGGCCGGTCCGGCGGCGCTCTCCAGGCAAAGAAAGTCGATATGCCAATCATGCAAAACGATCTATGCTGACCGGGTTCACGAACTCTCTCCGTGATCTCCGCTTGAGAAGCAGGTTTGCTTGATGAAGTTGCCCAAGGTGTCCGCAGTCCTCGCTGCGGCTGCGCTGGCGCCCACCGTCCTGTTCCCGTCGATGGCCTCCGCTGCCGAGCAGCCGAAGCCCACCGGTGTCTCCGGTCCGGACACGGCGTCCGACGCCGCGGCGGACCACGACTCGGCCCAGGAGGCGCAGGACCGCGCCGAGGTGCAGCGGATCCTGGCCGACAAGGAGTCGGGGCCCGGCGTTCGCGAAGCCGCCCAGAAGGCACTCGACGGCACCGCCGCCGACCTCCGCCACTTCCTGGAGGTCGAACTGCCGAATCGGCGCGAGCACGACGACCGGGTGAAGGTCGCCCAGATCCTCAGCGCCGGCGGCCCCGCCGTCCAGAAGGCCGCCAACGCCGCGTTCGGCGGCACCCACGAGGACATCCTCAAGTTCCTCAAGGAGGGCCAGTACACCGCCCGCGCCGAGGACGACGACCGCGCCGAGGTGCAGCGGATCCTGGCCGACAAGGAGTCGGGACGCGGCGTTCGCGAAGCCGCCCAGAAGGCACTCGACGGCACCGCCGCCGACCTCCGCCACTTCCTGGAGGTCGAACTGGCGGAGCAGCGCCAGATCGACAACCGGGTGAAGGTCGCCCAGATCCTCAGCACCGGCGGCCCCGCCGTCCAGAAGGCAGCTCGCGCCGCACTCAACGGCACCTACGAGGACATCCTCAAGTTCCTCAAGGAGGGCCAGTACACGGCCCGCGCCGAGGACGACCGCGCCGAGGTGCAGCGGATCCTCGCCGACAAGGCGTCCGGACCCGGCGTTCGCGAAGCCGCCCAGAAGGCACTCGACGGCACCGCCGCCGACCTCCGCCACTTCCTGGAGGTCGAACTGGCGAAGCAGCGCGAGGACGACGACCGCGTGGAGGTCAGCAAGCTCATGAGCTCCGGCGGCCCCGCCGTCAAGAAGGCCGCCAACGCCGCACTCGACGGCACCTACGCCGACATCCTCAAGTTCCTCAAGGAGGGCCAGTACACGGCCCGCGCCGAGGACGAGGCCAACGCGGCGGCCGCCGCCAAGCCCACCCCGCCGGCCCAGACCCAGAACACCGGTACCGGGCAGGACCAGTCGACCGGCCAGGCCGTCCAGGCCGCCAACGTCGTGAGCACCACGGGCTCGGTGTCGGCTCCGGTCACCACCACCGGCACCACGGCCGCGACGTCCGGCCAGCTCGCCGCCACCGGCGTGGACGACGGGCTCGGCTGGGAGGCCGGCGGCGCCGCCGCGGCCGTCGCCGCGGGTGCGGCCCTGGTCGCCGCCTCCCGCCGTCGTCGCTCCGCCGAGAGCTGACGGCGACGCCTGCTCCGCTCCCAGCACGACCTGGTGCCCCGGCCGTTCGGCCGGGGCACCCTGCTTTGGGCGCCCGGCCGGTCCGACCGGTCGGCTACCCGGTGGCTGCCACGCCGTCGAGGCGCAGCCCGACGAGATCACCAGGTGCGCAGGGTCGGACAAGCCCGGCGCCCTACCGTGCATGAGCGGACGTCGGATCGCCGGCATCGATCAAATCGCCGTCAGCCACCGGTCGTGAGGGATACCGCCCTCGACCACAGCGGCCGCCCGACCGTCGCGTCCGACGGCCCCGGGTAAACCGCTGGTGCCTCCAGAACCCTTCATGTCAGGATGACGATATGACGAAGACCGAGATGGGGGACCCCTCCGGGACACGCAGCCGGGCCGAGCTGGCGGCGCTGGTCGCGGCCGGCGCCGAGCCGAAGTGGCTGCTGTTCTGGGGGCATCGGGCACAACGGGACGGGTCCGTCGGGGCGGGCGCGCTGAGTCAGTGGTGGCCGGGCGGGTTCACCGTGGACGGGGTGACCTACCCGACCGCCGAGCACTGGATGATGGCGGGGAAGGCCCGGATGTTCGAGGACGAGGCGATCGTGCCGAGGATCCTGGCCGCCCGCACGCCCGCCGAGGCGAAGAAGCTGGGGCGGCTGGTCAAGGGGTTCGACGAAGCCGCCTGGGTGGCCGGGCGGTTCGAGCTGGTGGTGGCGGGCAACGTCGCCAAGTTCGGGCAGGACGAGGCGCTCTGCGCGTATCTCCTCAGCACCCGGAAGCGGGTCCTGGTGGAGGCCAGCCCGGTGGACCGGGTCTGGGGCATCGGGCTCGCGGCGGACGACGAGCGGGCGCAGCGGCCGGCGGAGTGGCGCGGGGAGAACCTGCTCGGCTTCGCCCTGATGGAGGCCCGGGCCCGACTGGCGCGATGAGCGGGATCGCACCCGTGCTGGACGGCACGGTCCTGGTCTCGGTCGGCGCGGGACTGGCCGCCGCACCAAGGGTGTTGAGGCGAAAGGGGCGGCCCGGGCGTGGGGGCTTCGGGCCGGAGGCGGCGCTGGCCGTCGTGGTCGCCCTGATCTACCTCAACCAGGTGCTGTTCGCCGTGTACGTCCAGCGGGCGCACGGCGGGGACACCTCGTTCGTCGCCCGCCATCTGCCGCCGGGGTGGTTCGCCGTACCGCGCGGCAACCCGGTGATCGACTGGCTGGCGGCGCACACGCCCGCGTCGGAACTGCTCGCGCCGTCCGTGCTGCGGGTGCAGGCCTTCCTCGAACTTCCGTTGGTGCTGCTGGCGTTCCTCACCGTGCTGCGCCGACTGGACCGGGGGCTGTACCGCAGGGTGGCCCGCTCGCCCCTCCCGGCGCTGGCGGCCGCGTCGTACACGGTGGCGTTCTGCGCGGTCGAATGGGACTTGCGCAACCCGTACACGGTGGACGACATCGCGCTCAGGGCGGTCTCGGCGGTCGTCACCCCGATCGCCCTCGCCGGGATCGCGGCGCGCGACGGGAAGGCGGAGGAACGGCCGGTCACCGCACGCGGGTTGCTCGTCTTCACGGTCGAGCTGTGGGCCATCGGCCACCTGATGCTGGTCCTGTACGACACCGCGCTGCTCTACAACCTGGCGCGGCTGGGCGAGCGGCTGCCGGGGGCGGCGTTCGCCCTGGCCGTGCTGGTCGCCACGGGGTACGCGGCGGGGCGTTCGCCCGGGGGCCCGGCCGGACCGGCTGTGACGGCGGTCGGCGACGCACTGCGCGACGGGCTCACGCTGTTCCTCGTCCCCGCGCTCGCGATCCGGTACGCCGGGAGCTTCGGCACCCCGGAACTCGCCGCGGCCGCCGGGGGCGTGGTCCTCCTGGGTGCGGCGGCCGGTCTCCTGCGGCGGCACGGCCCGCGCGTCCTGCTCCGGCTGGTGCCCGCCGCCGCGGCCGGGGCGGTGGCCGGCGGCCTCGCCGTCCGGTGGGCGGTCGACCCCTACTACGAGGCGGCCCTCCTCCGGGGCGCGACCGCCGCGCTCCTCGTCACGATCGCCGTCTGTGCGCTCCTGGACGCCAGTCGCAAACCAGTGGACGCACTGCCGTAACGCGGCGGCCGCATACCGACGCCAGGATGACCCCCAGTCAGGGTCCAGATGACAAGGCGGGGCGACCATGCGGATTCGGCGGACGACAGAACCCACGGCTGCGGCCCAGGACGGGGAGGACGAGCAACAGGCGATCGAACTCCGCTCCGAACTGGACGAGTTGCTACGGGCGAGACAGTACGCCGGTCAGCGCGAACGGCGGCTGACCGAGGCGGTCCGGGCCGTCCCGGAGCGGCAGTACCCGGACCCGGAGCTGCTGCGGCAGCTCGCCCAGGCCCGGACGTTGCGCGAGGGGCTCGGCGCGCGGTGCCTGGAACTGAGCGAGCAGCTCCAGGCGCTGGAGGACCGGCTGCGGCAACCCGCCCCCAGGCAACCCGCCCCCGGCCAGTCCGTTCCCCGGCAATCCGTTCCCGGGCAATCCGTTCCCGGGCAATCCGACACCCCGCTGCCCGGCCCGCAGCGACCAGACCCGCAGCGACCGGAGCAGCACCCCGGCCCCCGGCACTCCATGCCCCGGCAGCCCATGCCTCGGCAGCCCATGGGGGCGCGCTTCGACGACGCGCACGCTCCCGCCACACCACCAGCGCCACCATCGGCACCGATCCCGCCGACACCGCCACCCCCGCCCGAGCCGCCCCGCCGCCGCTCCCCCGCCGAACTCACCGCCCTCGCCGAGCGGATCACCGCCCTGCACCGCCGGGGCGCCACCGAGGAGTCGGCCGACCTGGTCGCCCAGGCCGCCGTCCTGCTGCCCCCGCCCGACACCACCCGGCTGGCCGGGCTGCTCGCCCGGGGCGGCCCGCCCGGCGCCTCCGTCCGGCTGGCCCGCGGCGCCGCCCGGGGCACCCCGGAGCAGGCCGTCGGCACCCTCGCCGAGCTGCGCCGGGCCGGGCTGGCCGAGGAGGCGGCCGAGCTGTTCCACGCCCTCTGGTCCTACCCGGCCGACGCCCTGCCCGCCCTGCTGGCCGCGCTGGAGCGCGCCGGGCAGCTCGCCGACGGCGCCACCCTGCTCTGGGAGTGGGGCTCCGCTCCCACCGCCGAGGTCGCCGCGCTGGCCGCCGCGCTGCAGGGGTCCGGCCGGTCCGCCGACGCCCGCACCCTGCTCCGCCAGGCCGCCGGCCGGCCCACCGCCGACCTCGCCGCGCTGGCGGTCTCGCTGGCCGGCCCCCTGCCCGCCGTCCTGCTGCGCGAGCTCGCGGCGGCGCGCCCGCCGGGCGAACTGGTCCGGCTCGCGGCCGCGCTGGACGGCCGCCCGGAGCTGTACGGCGAGCTGCTGGCCGCCCTGACCGCCGATGTGGACCGCCACCGGACCACCCTCGCCGCGCTCCGCACGGCCGGTCTGCCCACCACCCCCGCCGAACCGCGGCGCTTCCGCTGGGGCCGCCGCCACGGCTGAGCCCGCGGGGCCAGGCCGCCGCACGAGGAAGCCCCCGTCCGCCCGAGGGCGAACGGGGGCTCCCGGAGCCGACGGTCGTCAGCAGCCGATCAGGCGGGCGGCCAGGTAGGACTTCACCTGGTCGAGCGAGACGCGCTCCTGCGACATGGTGTCGCGCTCGCGCACGGTCACCGCGTTGTCCTCAAGGGTGTCGAAGTCGACGGTGACGCAGAACGGCGTGCCGATCTCGTCCTGGCGGCGGTAGCGCTTGCCGATCGCGCCCGCGTCGTCGAACTCGACGTTCCACGCGGTGCGCAGGTCGGCGGCCAGGCCGCGGGCCTTCGGCGAGAGGTCGGCGTTGCGCGACAGCGGCAGCACGGCCACCTTGACCGGGGCCAGCCGCGGGTCGAGCCGCATGCCGACGCGCTTCTCCAGGACGCCCTTGGCGTTCGGCGCCTCGTCCTCGAAGTAGGCGTCGAGCAGGAAGGCCAGCATGGCGCGGTTGAGGCCCGCCGCCGGCTCGATGACGTACGGGAAGTACCGCTCGCCGGACTCCTGGTCGAAGTACTTCAGGTCCTGGCCGGAGGCCTCGCTGTGCACCCGCAGGTCGTAGTCGGTGCGGTTGGCGAGGCCCTCCAGCTCGGAGAACTCCTGGCCGCCGAAGTTGAAGCGGTACTCGATGTCCACCGTGCGCTTGGCGTAGTGGGAGAGCTTCTCCTTCGGGTGCTCGAAGAAGCGCATGTTCTCGGTCCGCAGGCCGAGGTCGACGTACCAGTCCCAGCGCTGCTGGAGCCAGTACTCGTGCCACTGCTCGTCCTCGCCCGGCTTGACGAAGAACTCCATCTCCATCTGCTCGAACTCGCGGGTGCGGAAGATGAAGTTGCCGGGGGTGATCTCGTTGCGGAAGCTCTTGCCGGTCTGGGCGATGCCGAACGGCGGCTTCTTGCGCGAGGTGGTCTGGACGGCCTTGAAGTTGGTGAAGATGCCCTGGGCCGTCTCCGGGCGCAGGTACGCCAGGCTGCCGGCCTCCTCGGTGACGCCGAGGTGGGTCTTCAGCATGCCCGAGAACTCCTTGGGCTCGGTGAAGGAGCCCTTGGTGCCGCAGTCGGGGCAGTTGATGTCCTTGAGGCCGTTGGCCGGCAGGTGGCCGTGCTTGGCCTCGTACTTCTCCTCCAGGTGGTCGGCCCGGTGGCGCTTGTGGCAGGAGAGGCACTCGGTCAGCGGGTCGTTGAAGGTGGCGACGTGGCCGGATGCCTCCCAGACCTCACGGGCGAGGATCACCGAGGAGTCGAGTCCGACGACGTCCTCCCGAGCCTGGACCATCGCGCGCCACCACTGGCGCTTGATGTTCTCCTTCAGCTCGACACCCAGCGGTCCGTAGTCCCAGGCGGCACGCGTGCCGCCATAGATCTCGCTGCAGGGGTAGACGAAGCCACGGCGCTTGCTCAGGCTGACGATCGTCTCGATCTTGTCGGCGGCCACAGTGCTCTCTTCAGTACGACGGCACGGTCAGGGCACGGCTGGTTGCGCGTACCCGAATACCTCAGGTTACCGGCCGAACGGGTACCGGGTTCAACTCGGTATCGCCGTCCCGACCAGCGGCGCGCCGCGTCCGGCGGCCCGGGCGCTACGCCGCCCGAGTGAGTTGACAATCATTTCCACTGAAGATGAGAATGGTTGTCATGATGATCCGACGACATGCCCGCGGCTCCATAGCCCTGACCGCCACCGCCCTCTCCGCCACCCTCCTGCTCACGGCCTGTGGCGGAAGCAGCAGCGCCAAGGGGACGGACGGCAAGCTGGATGTCGTCGCCTCCTTCTACCCGATGGAGTTCCTCGCCGCGCAGATCGGCGGCGAGCACGTCAAGGTCACCGATCTGACCGCGGCCGGCGTCGAGCCGCACGACCTGGAGCTCACCGCCAAGCAGGTCGGCGCCGTCCAGAAGGCCGACGCGATCGTCTACCTCAAGGGCCTCCAGCCCACCGTGGACCAGGCCGTCGACCAGTCCAAGGCCAAGCACGTGGTCGACGCCACCGCCGCCGCCCCGCTGGTCGACCACCACCTCGACGAGGACACCGAGGAGGCCGACGGCCACCACCACGAGGGCCCGGCCGGGGATCCGCACATCTGGCTCGACCCGACCCGCTACGCGGCGGTCGCCAAGAGCGTCGGCGCCGAGTTCGCCAAGGCCGACCCGGCGCACGCGGCCGACTACCAGAAGAACACCGACGAGCTGGTCGGCAGGCTGACCACCCTGGACCAGGAGTTCCGGGACGGCCTGAAGGACGCGAAGACCAGGACCTTCGTCACCAGCCACGCCGCCTTCGGCTACCTCGCCGAGCACTACGGCCTCACCCAGGTCGCCATCAACGGCGTGGACCCGGAGTCCGAGCCCACCCCGGCCCGGCTGGCCGAGGTGCAGAAGGCCGCCGGGGAGAACGGCGTCACCACGATCTTCTTCGAGACCCTGGTCAGCCCCAAGCTCGCCGAGACGGTGGCGAAGGACCTCGGACTCAAGACCGCCGTCCTGGACCCGCTGGAGGGCGTCAAGGACCCCTCGAAGGACGACTACCTGACGGTGATGCGGCAGAACCTCGCCAACCTGCGGGCCGCGCTCGGCACCACCACCGGCTGACGGGACGACAGCACGCCATGAACGACCCGATACCCCCGGCCGTCCGCCTCCGCGACGCCGTCGCCTCGCGCGGCGGCCGGCCCGTACTGCGCGGCATCGACCTCACGGTGCGGCCCGGCGAGGTGGTCGCCCTGCTCGGCGCCAACGGCTCCGGCAAGTCCACCACCGTCAAGACCGTGATCGGCTCCGTCCCGCTGGAGCGCGGCGACCTGGAGCTGTTCGGCACCCCGTTCGCCAGGTTCCGCGCCTGGCACCGGATCGGCTACGTGCCGCAGCGCACCACCGCCGCCTCCGGCGTCCCCGCCACCGTGCGCGAGGTGGTCTCCACCGGACGGCTGCCGCAGCACCGGCTGCTGCCGTTCCGCCGCCGGGACCGCGAGGCGGTGGACCGCGCGCTCACCGCCGTCGGCATGCTGGACCGGGCCGGCGACGGCGTCGCCGACCTCTCCGGCGGCCAGCAGCAGCGGGTGCTGATCGCCCGCGCCCTGGTCGGCACCCCCGACCTGCTGATCATGGACGAGCCGATGGCCGGGGTGGACGCCGCCAGCCAGCAGGTGCTCGCCGAGACGCTGCGCGCCGAGGTCGGCCGCGGCGCCGCCGTCCTGCTGGTCCTGCACGAACTCGGGCCGCTGGAGCCGCTTATCGACCGCGCGGTGGTGCTGCGCGACGGCTGCGTCGCACACGACGGCCCGCCGGTCCCGAACACCGGGCTGCACGCCCTGCCCGGCCACGACCACGTCCACCCGCACGCCGACCACACCCCGCCGAGGCTGCTCGCATGACCGAGATGCTCTCCTACGACTTCATGCAGCGCGCCCTGCTCGCCGCCGTCCTGGTCGGTGTCACCGCGCCCGCCGTCGGCATCTACCTGGTGCAGCGGCGGCAGGCGCTGATGGGTGACGGCATGGGCCACGTCGCGATGACCGGTGTCGGCCTCGGCTTCATCTTCCAGACCAGCCCGGTCTGGATGGCCGTGCTGGTCTGCGTGCTCGGCGCCGTCACCATGGAGCTGGTCCGCTCGCGCGGCAACCAGCGCGGCGACATCGCCCTGGCGATGCTCTTCTACGGCGGCATGGCCTGCGGCAAGCTGCTGGTCTCGATGTCCGCCCAGGCCGGCGCCGGCAGCCTGGAGAGCTACCTCTGGGGCTCCATCCTGACCGTCGCCCCCGCCGACCTCGCCACCATCGCGGCGCTCGGCGCCGTGGTCATCGCCGTCACCGTGGGCCTGCGCCGCCAGCTCTTCGCGATCTGCCAGGACGAGGACTTCGCGCGGGTGACCGGCCTCCCGGTGCGCTTCCTCAACCTGCTGCTCGCGGTGATGGCCGCGGTCACCGTCACCGTCGCCATGCGCGTGGTCGGGCTGCTGCTGGTCAGCGCCCTGATGGTGGTGCCGGTGGTGGCCGCCCAGCAGCTCACCCGCTCGTTCGCCGCCACCCAGGCCGCCTCGATCGGGCTCGGCGTGGTGGTCGCCCTGGCCGGCGTCACCGGCTCCTACCAGCTGGACGTCCCCTCGGGTCCGGCCATCGTGCTGCTCGCCATCGCGGTGTTCGCGGTGTTCAGCGTGATCGCCGCCCCGCTCGCCCGCCGCCGGCACCGGACCGCCGCCGACCGCGGACCGGAGGTCTGCGACGTCCAACTGCCCGGGCCCGGTACGTCCGACGCGACCAGTCCTGACCGGGGGGCGGGGCTGGCACAATGAGGTGTTCGACGCCCACACCCCCAGGAGGACCCACGGTGACCACCGCAGGCCCGTCGCCGCGCGCCCGATCGACCCGGCAGCGTGCCGCCGTCTCGGCGGCCCTGGACGAGATCGAGGATTTCCGCAGCGCGCAGGAGCTCCACGACATGCTGAAGCACCGCGGTGACTCGGTCGGTCTGACCACGGTCTACCGCACCCTCCAGTCGCTCGCCGACGCGGGCGAGGTGGACGTGCTGCGCACCGCGGACGGCGAGGCGGTCTACCGGCGGTGCAGCAGCGGGCACCACCACCACCTGGTCTGCCGGCAGTGCGGCGCGACCGTCGAGGTCGAGGGGCCGGCCGTGGAGCGCTGGGCCAACTCGGTCGCCGCGGAGCACGGTTTCAGCGACATCGCGCACACCCTGGAGATCTTCGGCACCTGCTCGGAGTGCGCCAAGAAGATCTGATCCGCACCACGCCGAAGGGCCCGTGGGACACGTCCCACGGGCCCTTCGGCGTACCGCGTCAGCGCTGGGCGGGCAGCCCGGCGGCCGTCTCGTCGGCCGTCTCGTCGGCCGTTCCGTCGGCCGGGAGCTCGTTGGGCTGCGCGCCGCCGAAGCGGCGGTCGCGCATCGCGTACTGCTCGCAGGCCCGCCAGAGGTCGCGGCGGTCGAAGTCCGGCCAGAGCACGTCCTGGAACACGAACTCGGCGTACGCGGACTGCCAGAGCAGGAAGTTGGAGGTGCGCTGCTCGCCGCTGGGGCGCAGGAAGAGGTCCACGTCCGGCATGTCCGAGTGGTACATGTACTTGGCGAGGGTCTTCTCGTTGACCTTCTTCGGGTCCAGCTTCCCGGCCGCGACATCGGCCGCGATGGCCGCCGCGGCATCCGCGATCTCGGCCCGGCCGCCGTAGTTGACGCACATGTAGAGCGTCACGGCGTCGTTGTCCTTGGTCTGCTCCTCGGCGACCTGGAGCTCCTGGACGACGCTCTTCCACAGCTTGGGCATCCGGCCGGCCCAGCGGACCCGGACGCCCATCGCGTCCATCTCGTCGCGGCGGCGGTGGATGACGTCCCGGTTGAAGTTCATCAGGAACTTCACCTCGTCGGGCGAGCGCTTCCAGTTCTCGGTGGAGAACGCGTACAGCGAGATGTTCTTCACGCCCAGCTCGATCGCGCCCTTGAGCACGTCCAGCACCACGGACTCGCCGACCTTGTGGCCCTCGGTGCGCGGCAGCCCGCGCTCCTTGGCCCAGCGGCCGTTGCCGTCCATCACGATGGCGACGTGGCCCGGGACCAGCTCACCGGGGATCTTGGGGGGCTGGGCTCCACTGGGATGCGGGGTCGGGGGGAGGTAGTCCCTCTGCTTGCCGCCGCCGAAGAGCCGTCGCGCTGCCATGTGCTCACTTCTCCACGTATCTCATCGAGCGGATGCCCCGCTCCAGGTGCCACTGCAGATAGGCCGCGACCAGGCCGCTGCCCTCCCGCCAGTACCTCGGCTCGCAGGTGTCGGCCGTCTGCCAGTCCCCTGACAACAGCGCCCCGAGCAGTACCAGTGTCTCAGGGGAGGGTACGGCACATCCGGGGACCCGGCAGTCCCCGCAGAGCACGCCGCCCGCCTGGAGCGAGAAGAACCGGTTCGGGCCGTCCAGGCCGCACTTGGCACAGTCGGTGAAGCTCGCGCCGTAGCCGTTGACGGCCAGCGAGCGCAGCAGGAAGGCGTCCAGCACCAGGTGCGACTCGTGCAGCCCGGCGGCGAGCGTCCGCAGCCCCCCGACCAGCAGCAGATACTGCTGGACGGCCGGTTCGCCCTCGTTCTCGGCGAACCGTTCCGCCGTCTCCAGCATGGCCGTCCCGGCCGTGTAGCGGCCGTAGTCGGTGACGATCGAGCCGCCGTACGGGGCGATCGTCTCCACCTGGGTGCAGAGCGGCAACCCGCGGCCGATCAGCTCACTCCCCCGGCTGAAGAACTGGACGTCCACGTGCGAGAACGGCTCCAGCCGGGCGCCGAACTTGGACTTGGTCCTGCGCACCCCGCGCGCCACCGCGCGCACCTTGCCGTGCTGGCGGGTGAGCAGGGTGATGATCCGGTCGGCCTCGCCGAGCTTCTGGGCCCGCAACACCACGCCGTCGTCCCGGAACAGGCTCATGCCACGGCCTCGCCGCGGCCGTCGAACAGTGTGGACATCCCCCCATTGTCCCCCAGGAACGACGGCAGCCGTGTGCCCGCACCGCGGTCGTGGGGGGGGTGACCGGTCGGTGCGGGACACGGCGGGCCCGGAGGGGGGGTGGGCCCGGTTTGTGGGGGTCTGAGGGTGACTGGTGCCGAGGGTCTCGTCTTCGGGGTGCCGCACGTGCGGCGGCGCCGGGGCGGCGCCGGGCCCTAGTACGGAGCGCGGGTGGCCGCCTCCAGCAGCGCCCCGACGCGCGCCTGCGGCAGGTCGAGGCAGCGCCCGACCGCGGCCAGCGCGTCGCGCTCGTGCGGCAGGTAGCGCCCGTCGGCCAGGGCGATCGCCGCGCCCTGCAGCAGCAGCCGTTCCCGGCCCTGGTGGGCCAGGTACGGGGCGAGCGGTTCGAGCACCGCGTGCAGTTCCGCGGCCAGGCCGCCGACCTCCCCCAGCCCCCGGCCGGGCGGTGCCCCCAGGTCGTGGGCCTCGGAGAGTTCGCCGCCGAGGCCGGAGAGCGCGGCGAGCGCGGCCAGCACCTGGGCCTCGCCGCAGTCCTCGAAGCCGGCCTCCCGGACGGCCGCACAGGCCGCCTCGCGGGCCGCCCGGTGCGCGGTGCCGCCGGCCGCCAGCAGGGCGAGCGCGATCGTGTACTGGGCGTCCCGCAGCATCCCGCCGAGCCGGACGCAGGTGGGCTGTTCGAGGCTCTCCACCCCGTACCGGCCACGGCAGGAGGTGCACTGCACACTGCCGACGACCGGGCCGAGCGGGAGCACCGGTGTACCCAGCAGCCGCAGCCACCGCCGGCCGTGCTGCCGGCGGTAGTTGCGGTCCCCGCCGCAGCCTGGACAGAAGAAGTCACCGAGAACGTCGGTCCGCCACCGCGGGCGGACTCCCCACAACCCTGTCACGGCGCCACTCCCCAGACATGGCAGGCGGCCTGCTCAACAATGGGCAGGTCACGCGACCGGACACCGAGGCCGTCCCACCGACCCGGTTTTCCGGTGGATCGATGCTGCCATGGTTACCGGCACGTGTCAGTACCCCGAACGGCTTCCGTCACGAAAAAATGTGGTGCAGGACACAACCGCCCGCCGGAGCCCGGACCTCGACGGCGACGGGCCGCCCCGGAGGACGGCCCGTCGACTACCACTCGTACGAACTACCCGCGCTGCGCCCGGTTGACGGCGCTGATCATCGCCTTCAGCGAGGCCAGCACGGTGTTGCCGTCGATGCCCACGCCCCACAGCACCTTGCCGTCCACGGCGCACTCGACGTACGCGGCGGCCTGGGCGTCGCCGCCCTCGCTCAGCGCGTGCTCGGCGTAGTCCAGCACCCGTACGTCCACGCCGATCTGGGCCAGCGCGTCGGCGAAGGCGGAGACCGGGCCGTTGCCGGTACCGGTCAGGGTGACGGGCGCACCGTCCACCTGGGCCTCGGCGCTCAGCGCGTCCCGGCCGTCCTCGGTGGTCAGGCTGCGCGAGCCGCTCAGCGCGATCCGGCCCCACGGGTTGTCGGTGGTCGGCAGGTACTCGTCCTGGAAGACCGCCCAGATCGCGGCCGGGGTGACCTCGCCGCCCTCGGCGTCGGTCTTGGCCTGGATGATCCGGGAGAACTCGATCTGCATCCGGCGCGGCAGGTCCAGCTTGTGGTCGTTCTTCAGGACGTACGCCACCCCGCCCTTGCCGGACTGGCTGTTGACCCGGATGACCGCCTCGTAGGTGCGGCCGACGTCCTTCGGGTCGATCGGCAGGTACGGCACGCCCCAGGTGTGCTCCTCCACCGGCACGCCGGCCGCCCTGGCGTCCGCCTCCAGGGTGTCGAAGCCCTTCTTGATGGCGTCCTGGTGCGAGCCGGAGAAGGAGGTGTACACCAGGTCGCCGGCGTACGGGTGGCGCGGGTGCACCTCCATCTGGTTGCAGTACTCGGCGGTGCGGCGCACCTCGTCGATGTCGGAGAAGTCGATCTGCGGGTCGACGCCCTGGGAGAACAGGTTCATGCCCAGGGTGACCAGGTCGACGTTGCCGGTGCGCTCGCCCTGGCCGAACAGGCAGCCCTCGATGCGGTCGGCGCCCGCCATGTAGGCCAGTTCGGCGGAGGCGACGGCGGTGCCGCGGTCGTTGTGCGGGTGCACCGACAGGCAGACGTGCTCGCGGCGCGACAGGTTGCGCGACATCCACTCGAACTGGTCGGCCTGGACGTTCGGGGTGGCCCGCTCGATGGTGGCCGGCAGGTTCAGGATGATCTCGCGGCCCTCGCCGGGCTGCCAGACGTCCATGACCGCCTCACAGACCTCCAGCGCGAAGTCCAGCTCGGTGTCGACGAAGATCTCCGGCGAGTACTGGTAGCCGAAGACGGTGTCGTCGCCCAGCAGCTTCTCCGCGTACTCCATCACCAGCCGGGTGCCGTCGGTGGCGATCGCCCTGGTGGCCGCCTTGTCGTTGCGGAACACCACCCGGCGGAAGAGCGGCGCGGTCGCGTTGTACAGGTGGACGGTCGCCCGGGGGGCGCCGACCAGCGACTCGACGGTCTTCTCGATCAGTTCCTCGCGGGCCTGCGTCAGCACCGAGATGGTGACGTCCTCGGGGATCGCCCCCTCCTCGATCAGCGAGCGGACGAAGGCGTGGTCGGTGGCGCCGGAGGACGGGAAGCCGACCTCGATCTCCTTGTAGCCCATCGCGACCAGCAGGTCGAACATCTTGCGCTTGCGGGCCGGGGACATCGGGTCGATCAGCGCCTGGTTGCCGTCCCGCAGGTCGGTGGAGAGCCAGCGCGGCGCCTTGGTGATCACCTTCGACGGCCAGGTGCGGTCCGGCAGGTCGACGGTGCCGAACGGCAGGTAGCGGCCGTGGCGCATGCCCGACGGCCGCTGGCGCGCGGTGGCGGCGGTGATCGGGGTCGGGCGGCCGGCGAAGGCGCGGGCGGCGGGGACGGACGCGGTGGAGTTCTGCTCGGTCATGGAGGTGACTCTCGGCTTCCTGTGGTGCGGGGCTGGTCGGGGTGGATGAACACCCGACTGGCCGGCCTGCTGCCGCTCGCGGCCCCTCGTCGGGCCGACCGATTCAACGCGCAGCACATCCCCGCGGCGAGGGAGCCGGCCCCAGTGGACTACAGGCCCTCGACGCGGCAGCTAAGAAGGAGCAGCCCGTTGCGCATGATGTTCCCCAGCGTAACCCAGGGCCGCGCGCCCCCGAAGCGAGCCCACCCACCTTTCCACCCCTTGAGACGGCGGGTATTTTCGTCCACACCGGTGACAACACGTCACTGTTGCCTCACCCTTGGTCACATGACAGGTATAGCGCCGCTCTGCGCGATCGTGCCGCCGTACGTCCTGGACCGCCTCGCCGAGGACGGTCACGCCCCCGCCGCCCGCTCACTCGCCCTGGACGCCGTGCACCGCACGGCCCGCCTCACCGCCCTTCCGGCGCAACCCGGCCCGGCCCGCCTGGAGCGGGTGATCGCGGACGCCGGGCACGCCGAGCGACTGCCCGGCCGCACCGTCCGCCGGGAGGGCCAGAGCCCCGTCTCCGACCAGTCCGTCAACCACGCCTACGACGGCCTCGGCGCCACCTTCGCGCTGTACGCCGACGTCTACGGCCGCCGCTCGATCGACGACCAGGGCCTGCGCCTGGACGCCACCGTGCACTACGGCAGGGACTACGACAACGCCTTCTGGGACGGGCACCGGATGGTGTTCGGCGACGGCGACAACGTGATCTTCGGCGACTTCACCGCCTGCGTCGACGTGATCGGCCACGAACTCACCCACGGTGTCACCCAGTTCACCGCCGGCCTGGACTACCAGGACCAGCCCGGCGCGCTCAACGAGTCCGTCTCCGACGTGTTCGGCTCGCTGGTCAAGCAGTACGCGCTGCACCAGGACGCGGCCGCCGCGGACTGGCTGATCGGCGCCGGGCTGCTCGCGCCCGGTGTCCAGGGCGTGGCGCTGCGCTCGATGAGGGCGCCCGGCACCGCGTACGACGACCCCCGGCTCGGCAAGGACCCGCAGCCGGCCCACTTCCGCGACTACGTCCACACCGCCGGGGACAACGGCGGCGTGCACATCAACTCCGGCATCCCCAACCACGCCTTCTACCTGCTCGCCACCGCCCTCGGCGGCCCGGCCTGGGAGCGCGCCGGGCGGATCTGGTACGACACGCTGACCGGCGGGCACCTGCCCGCCGACGCCGACTTCGCCACCTTCGCCCGGGCCACCGTCGCGGCCGCCGCGAGCCGTTATCCCGACCACTCGGTGGCCGACACCGTGACGGCGGCCTGGGCGCAGGTCGGCATCAGCACGGGTTGAGCCGCGCTTAGGTTCTCCCTAAGGTCACGGTCCGGGAAAAGCCCGGCAAACGCCATCCCTGCGTAGCACCATGGACACCATGCGTATCCAGGTGACCCGGACCGGCGGCTTCGCGGGACACGTCCGCCGCGCGGAGCTCGACACCACCGAGCGTACGGACGCCCCGCACGTCCACGCGCTCGCCCGCGAGGCCGTCGCGGGCGGGCTGCGGTCGCCCTCGTACGGGGTGCCGGACGGCTTCCACTACGAGATCACCGTCGACGGCCGGACGGTGCACTGCGCCGACCCGAAACTCACCGAGTCGCAACGCGAGCTGGTCTCGCTGGTGCTGCGCGAGGGCGCGTAGCACCGGCGCGGCGACCATCGTTCCGCCATGCGAAGGGCCCGCCCGGACGGTGTCCGGACGGGCCCTCACGGCCGGTGGCTCAGAAGCCCAGCTTGCGCAGCTGCTTCGGGTCGCGCTGCCAGTCCTTGGCCACCTTGACGTGCAGGTCCAGGTAGACGGGCGTGCCGAGCAGCGCCTCGATGTGCTTGCGGGCGGTGGTGCCGACGTGCTTGAGTCGCGAGCCCTTGGCGCCGATCACGATCGCCTTCTGGCTCTGCCGCTCGACGTAGACGTTGGCGTGGATGTCCAGCAGCGGGCGGTCCGCCGGGCGGTCCTCGCGCGGGAGCATCTCCTCGACCACCACGGCCAGCGAGTGCGGCAGTTCGTCCCGGACGCCCTCCAGCGCGGCCTCCCGGATCAGCTCGGCGACCATGATCTGCTCGGGCTCGTCGGTGAGGTCGCCGTCCGGGTAGAGCGGCATGCCCTCCGGGAGCAGCTTGGTGAGCAGGTCGGCGACCAGCTCCACCTGCTTGCCGCCGACTGCCGAGACCGGGATGATCTCGGCCCACTCGATGCCCAGCTCCTCGCCGAGCTGGTGGACGGCGATCAGCTGCTCGGCCAGGCGCTTGGAGTCGACCAGGTCGGTCTTGGTGACGATGGCCACCTTGGGGGTCTTCTTGATCTCGGCGAGTTCCTTGGCGATGAACTTGTCGCCGGGGCCGAGCTTCTGGTCGGCGGGGAGGCAGAAGCCGATCACGTCGACCTCGGCCCAGGTGCTGCGGACGAGGTCGTTGAGCCGCTCGCCGAGCAGGGTGCGGGGCTTGTGCAGGCCGGGCGTGTCGACCAGGATCAGCTGGGCGTCCGGGCGGTGCACGATGCCGCGAACGGTGTGCCGGGTGGTCTGCGGGCGGTCGGAGGTGATCGCGACCTTCGTCCCCACCAGGGCGTTGGTCAGGGTCGACTTGCCCGCGTTGGGCCGGCCGACGAAGCACGCGAAGCCGGAGCGGTACGAGGAGGAAGGGGCACTCATGCGCTCCATTCTCCCTGATCACCGGGACCGGAACGGACCGGCCGCCCCGCCGGGCCCGCGGTCAGCCCTTCCTGCCGCCGCGCAGCGAGGCCAATCCCATGATCAGCACGAGCGACAGGAACGCGACCGAGCCCCAGAGCCAGTACGGCGAGCCGGTCTCCTGCCACTTGCCCATCCCCATCACGCCCAGCAGCAGCCCCGCGAAGAACGCGAACGGCCCCATCTCCCCAGCCCCCTCGGCACGACCCTCACCCCGACCCCGTCCCCGGTGAGATTATCCGCCGAATTTGGTGGGCCTTCGGCCGGTGCCACCGCTCATGCGAAAGGCGCCCGGGTCCCCACCCGGGCGCCTTTCGGCAACGCCGCTCAGCGGGCCTCGGCCGCCACCTTCAGCGCCCCGTCCAGCCCGGCCAGCAGCACCGGCGTCCCGGCGCCGCCGAGGTCCCGCACGGCGGCCAGGTCGGCCTCGGCGGGCTGCTCCGCCGCGCTCACCACGGCCGCCGCCTCCAGCGACTTCGCGCCGCTGGCCACCGCCATCGCCACCGCCGTCTGGAGCGCGCTGAGCCGCAGCGACTCCAGCGCCACCGTCCCGGCCACATAGGTGCGGCCGGTCTCGTCGCGCACCGCGGCCCCCTCCGGGACGCCGTTGCGGGCGCGGGCGGAGCGGGCCAGGGTGATGATCTTCTTGTCTTCGGGGTCGAGCTCGACGATGTCACTCATGCCGCCGAGCATAGGGCGTGGCCCCCGGCGGAAACCCGCCGCTCCCGGCCGTCAGTGGCCGATCGGGTTGGACGGCCCCGGCTTCATGACCTTGACGAAGGTCTTCGGCCCGGACGGCATCGGCTCCTCCTCGTCACTGCGCCGGCGCCAGTACGGGTTGTCGTGCGGCAGATGACTGCTGACCCTGCCGTACATGCCGAAGCTCAGCACGACCAGCCCGAAGATGAACGCGAACAGCACGTTGGACATGCGGAAGTTGAGGATGTTGGCCTCCGGCCGGCCGAGCACCGTCAGACCGTAGAAGCCGGAGAGCACGAAGAGCCCGCCGACCGCCATGTTCAGGTTGGAGGCGAAGTTCCCGCCGATCATCGCACCGGCGAGCAGGACACCGCCCATCACGATGGAGAGGATGCTCAGCGCCCCGTTGGTCGACAGCCCGGCCACCTCGTTGCCGTGGGTGGACAGGAAGCCCGGATGGTTCAGCAGCCCCAGGATCCCGAACACGATCAGGAAGATCCCGCCGAGCCCCGCGCCGATCCGCCAGACCACGGCGAGCCGGTGGTCGACGGGCAGTTCGTCTTGCAGCTTCATGGTGACCTCCACCATGGGACGTCAGACGGCCGCACTCCACGCTACTCCGCTCCCGGAGCCGCGCACGGCGGGCCTAGCTGTACGGGTTTTCCCCCTGCATGTGCGGCACCTCGTGCATGTACAGCGAGCCGCACTGCTGGCAGCACCGCAGGCCGGTACCCCACTCCTCCTCCGGCCGCGTCTCGGCGTCGGTGTCCATCGTGCGGCCGCAGAGGGCCGTCGCGGGTTCGGCGGCCCGGACGACGTGCCAGGACCTCGCCCCGGCCGACCGCCCCTGCGGGCCGTACTCCGCACGCAGTAGATGAGTCATGACGCCATCGTCGCCCCGCTGCGGCACCCCCGCTACTCGCCGGCCTCCGGGGTGCCCTCGCCCGCCCCGCGGACCGGGATGGCGACCATGGAGCCGATGCGGTTGCGGCGCCCGGCCGAGCTCTCGGCGGTGAGCCTGATCGCGGTGAGGCCGGTGGCCGCGTCCTCGGGCAGCGGGATCTCGCAGGACGAGCCCGGGATCGGCACCCGGCCGAGGTGCTTGGCCAGCAGGCCGCCGACGGTCTCGACGTCCTCGTCCTCCAGCTCGATGCCGAACAGCTCGCCGAGGTCCTCGACCAGCAGGCGGGCGGTGATCCGGTACGAGCCGTCCCCGAGGTCCTCGACCGGCGCGATCTCCCGGTCGTACTCGTCGGTGATCTCGCCGACGATCTCCTCCAGGATGTCCTCGATGGTGACCAGCCCGGCCGTGCCGCCGTACTCGTCGATCACGATCGCCACGTGCGAGCGCCGCTGCTGCATCTCGCGCAGCAGGTCGGCGGCCGGCTTGGAGTCCGGGACGAAGACGGCCGGCCGCATCGCGTCGCCGACCTCCTCGGACTCGGCGTCCCGGTTGATGTGGGTGCGCCGCACGAGGTCCTTGAGGTAGACGATGCCGACCACGTCGTCCTCGTTGTCGCCGACCACCGGGATGCGCGAGAAGCCGGAGCGCAGCGCCAGGGTGAGCGCCTGCCGGACGGTCTTGTGCCGCTCGATCATCACCAGGTCGGTGCGCGGCACCATCACCTCGCGCACGATGGTGTCACCGAGCTCGAAGACGGAGTGCACCATCCGGCGCTCCTCGTCCTCGATCACGTCGTTCTTCTCGGCGAGGTCCACCAGCGCCCGCAGCTCCGCCTCGGAGGCGAACGGCCCCTCCCGGTACCCCTTGCCCGGGGTGAGCGCGTTGCCGAGCAGGATCAGCAGCCGCGGGATCGGGCCGAGGACGCCGGCCAGCGGCAGCAGCACGAAGGAGGCCGCGGTGGCGGTGGTCAGCGGGTGCTGGCGCCCGATCGTGCGCGGCGAGACGCCGACCGCCACGAAGGACACCAGCACCATCACACCGAACGCCAGCAGCACGGCCTGCCAGGTGGTCTCCAGGTTGCGCACGCAGACCACGGTGACCAGGACGGCCGCGGCCATCTCGCTGGCCACCCGGATCAGGGTGGCCAGGTTGAGGTAGCGGATCGGGTCGGAGGCCAGGGTCAGCAGCCGGGCCGAGCCGCGCCGCCCGGCCCGGACGGCCTCCTCGGCCCGGAACCGGGAGACCCGGGAGATGCCCGCCTCGGCGCACGCGGCCAGCCAGCCGAGGACGACGAGCAGCACGGCACCGATGATGAAGCTCGTACTCTCACCACTCACAGGGGTTCGGGCTCCCCGCTCAGTGGGTGGTGGGGGCCGGCGAGATGCCGCCGAGGCCGCGGCCCGCCCGCCAGTCGTCCAGGATCCGCTTCTGGAGGGCGAACATCTCCTCCTCCTCCTCGGGCTCCTCGTGGTCGTAACCGAGGACGTGCAGCACCCCGTGGACGGTGAGCAGCTGCAGCTCCTCGTCCATCGAGTGCTTGGACGGGGCCGCCTTGCCCTGCTGCTCGGCGACCTCGGGGCAGAGCACGATGTCGCCGAGCAGGCCCTGCGGCAGCTCCTCGCCCTCCTTGCCGGGGCGCAGCTCGTCCATGGGGAAGGACATCACATCGGTGGGGCCCGGGAGATCCATCCACTGGATGTGCAGCTCCTCCATCGCCGCACCGTCCACCAGGATCACGGACAGTTCGGACTGCGGGTGGATCCGCATCTTGTCCAGTGCGTAGCGGGCGACGTCGAGGATGGCTTCCTCGTCAGCGTCCCAACCGGACTCGTTGGCGATGTCGATCGACATGACGGGCTGGTTACTCAGCTTTCGGTGCGATGGGACTGTCGGGGTGCGCGTGAGCCGCGCCGCTGGGTGGGCTTGCGGGGGGCCGACGGAACGTTCTCGTCGGTCTCCTGCCGGGCGTCCCAGCGCTCGTACGCGTCCACGATCCGGCCGACCAGCTTGTGGCGGACCACGTCGGTGCTGGTGAGGACGGAGAAGTGGATGTCGGGCACGTCGGCCAGGATCTCCTGGACGACCTTGAGGCCGCTGCGGGTGCCGCCCGGGAGGTCGATCTGGCTGGTGTCGCCGGTGACCACCACCCGGGAGTTGAACCCGAGGCGGGTGAGGAACATCTTCATCTGCTCGGGCGAGGTGTTCTGGGCCTCGTCCAGGATGATGAAGGCGTCGTTGAGGGTACGGCCGCGCATGTAGGCGAGCGGGGCGACCTCGATCGTCCCGGCGGCCATCAGGCGGGGGATGGAGTCCGGGTCCATCATGTCGTGCAGCGCGTCGTAGAGCGGGCGCAGGTACGGGTCGATCTTCTCGAAGAGGGTGCCGGGCAGGAAGCCCAGCCGCTCCCCCGCCTCGACGGCCGGGCGGGTCAGGATGATCCGGTTGACCTCCTTGGCCTGGAGGGCCTGGACGGCCTTGGCCATCGCGAGGTAGGTCTTGCCGGTACCGGCCGGGCCGAGGCCGAAGACGATGGTGTGCCGGTCGATCGCCTCGACGTAACGCTGCTGGTTGAGGGTCTTGGGGCGGATGGTGCGGCCGCGGTTGGACAGGATGTTCGCGGTGAACACCTGGGACGGCGCCGGGCTGTCCGGATTGTCCACGGCGCTCCGGAGCATGGCGATGGAACGCTCCACCGAGTCCTCCGTCAGGGGCTGGCCGGTGCGCAGCACCAGCATCATCTCGCTGAAGAGCTGCTGGACGAGGGCGACCTCGGCGCGCTCCCCGGTGGCGGTCACCTCGTTGCCGCGGACGTGGATGTCGGCGGCGGGGAAGCCCCGCTCGATCACGCGCAGCAGCGAGTCCGCGGTGCCGAGCAGGGTGACCATCGGATGCTTCTCGGGGATGACGATCCGGGCGCTGGTGCGGTCGTCGTCGGCCGGTTCGGGGCGCGACAGTCCGTTCGTACGGGTCTGCGATGTGTCACTCATAGGTCGGCGCTGGGGCCTGCCTCATCCCATCCGTGTCTCGTGGTGCCGCTCGGTCTCTCCGGGGCACCAGGGTACGCCGCGAGCGTGATCGCTGCGGCGGGCGGCGGGGCCGCACGCGTCGATGCTGCGGCAGATCGGGGGACGGCGCGAGCGGTTTTCCGGCCGGGCCCGGGCCCGCTCGCGTCCGGTCACGGCCGGCGTCTGGCCGGTACGGGTACCCGGGTGAGGTCCTCGGCGAGCACCACGGTGCCGTCGAAGTGCTTGCGGGCGTCGGCGAGATGCTGTCCGAGGTCGGGGTAGCGCTGCGAGAAGTGGGTCAGGACGAGGGTCTGGACCCCGGCCTCGGCGGCGACCTTGGCGGCCTGGCCCGCGGTGAGATGGCCGTGGTCCTCGGCGAGCCGGGTGTCGGCGTCGGTGAAGGTCGACTCGATGACCAGCAGGTCGGCGCCCTCGGCGAGTTCGTGGACGCCCTCGCAGAGCCGGGTGTCCATCACGAAGGCGAACCGCTGCCCGGGCCGGGGTTCGCTGACCTGGTCCAGGGTGATCCGCCGGCCGTCCGCCTCGATCACGCCGTGGTGCTGGAGCCGGCCGACGTCCGGGCCGGCGATGCCGAAGGCGGCGAGCCGCTCGGGGACGAGCCGGCGGCCGTCGGGCTCGGTGAGCCGGTAGCCGAAGGACTCGACGGGGTGCGAGAGCCGGACGGCGTCCAGCGCGAAGCGGGCACCGGGCGCGGGCAGCGGGCCGGACTCCTCGATCGGGCGGGGGCGCAGCACGGCCGTCTCGTGGAAGGCGGTGGAGTACCGCAGCCGCTCGAAGTAGACCTCGCCGGAGGCCGGGAAGTAGACGTCCACCGGGTGCGGGACGCGGTCCAGGTTGATCCGCTGGATGACCCCGGCGAGGCCCAGGCTGTGGTCGCCGTGGAAGTGCGTGACGGCGATCCGGGTGAGCTGGGTGGCGGAGACCCCGGCGTGCAGCATCTGGCGCTGGGTGCCCTCGCCGGGGTCGAACAGCAGGCCCTCGCCGTCCCAGCGCAGCAGGTAGCCGTTGTGGTTGCGGTGCCGGGTGGGCACCTGGCTAGCGGTGCCGAGGACGACGAGTTCGCGCTGCGACACGTCGTCAGACCATGCGCTCGGTCATCGGCTTGCCGCCGAGCACGTGGACGTGGGCGTGGAAGACGGTCTGGCCCGCGCCCGCACCGGTGTTGAAGATCAGCCGGTAGTCCTCGATGCCCTCCTCCCTGGCCACCTCGCCGGCCTCGGCGAGCAGTTCACCGGCGATCTCCGGCTCGGCGGCGGCCAGGGCGGCGGCGTTCGGGTAGTGGACGTGCGGGATGACCAGGACGTGGGTCGGGGCCTTCGGGCTGATGTCCCGGAAGGCGAGGGTGCGCTCGGTCTTGCGCACCACGGTGGCCGGGATCTCGCCCGCCACGATCTTGCAGAACAGGCAGTCGGGCTGCGGCTCGCCGGCCATCGGGGTCTCCTCGTGTTCGCAGGTCGGGGCTTGCGGTGTCGGGGCTTGCGGTGTCGGGGCGTCCGCCGCCGGCGGGTGCGCCGTCGGGGCGTTCGCCGTCCGGGCGTACGGCCGCATGCTAGCCGAGCCGCCCGGTCGCCTGCTGGTAGTCCTGCGGCCGCACCGCCCCCGGCGGGGGACCGACCGGGCCGGTCCCCCGCCGGAGCCGCCCGGCGGTCACTCCCAGGGCAGCGGCGGCGCGGTCCTCGCCGGGGTCTCGGCCAGCGCGGCCAGGGCGATCCGCACGCCCTCGGCCAGCTGCGGGTCCTCCCCCGCCGCCCACTGGTGCGGGGCGATCGGCACCTCGACGTCCGGGTCGACCCCGTGGTTCTCCACGCCCCAGCCGTAACCCTCCGTCCAGAACGCGTACTTGGGCTGGGTCACCAGGGTGCCGTCGACCAGGCTGTACTGGCTGTCGATGCCGATCACACCGCCCCAGGTCCGGGTGCCGACCACCGGACCGAGCCCGAGCGCCTGGATGGCGGCGTTGACGACATCGCCGTCCGAACCGGAGAACTCGTTGGCCAGCGCCACGATCGGTCCGCGCGGGGCGTCGCCCGGGTACGGCACCGGGCTGGCGATGTCCCGGGCGACGTCCCAGCCGACGATCCGGCGGGCCAGCTTCTCGATCACCAGCTGCGAGGTGTGGCCGCCGCGGTTCTCCCGGATGTCGACGATCACGCCCTCCTTGGCCATCTCCGACCGCAGATCGCGGTGGATCTGGGCCCAGCCGGCGCTCTGCATGTCGGGGATGTGCAGATAGCCGAGCCGCCCGCCGGACAGCTCGCGCACCGCGGCCCGCCGCCCGGCCACCCAGTCGTGGTAGCGCAGCGGCTCCTCGTCGGTGAGCGGGACGATCACCGGGTGGCGCTGGTCGGTGCCGTCCTTGCCCGCCACGGTGAGCTCGACCGGCTGCCCGGCGGTGCCGGCCAGCAGCGGTGCGGGCCCGGTGACCGCGTCCACCGGGCGGCCGTTGACGGCCAGGACGGCGTCCCCCGGGCGGACGGCGGCGCCCGGCGCGGCCAGCGGCGAGCGGGCCCGCGGGTCGGAGGACTCGCCGGGCAGGATGCGGGCGATCCGCCAGACGTCCCCGTCCTTGACCAGGTCGGCGCCCAGCTGCCCCTGCCAGCGGGCGGCTTCGGCGTGGATGCCGCGCGGCAGGACGTAGGCGTGCGAGGTGCCCAGTTCGCCGTGCACCTCCCAGAGCAGGTCCACCAGGTCGTCGTGCGAACCGAGCCGGTCCAGCAGCGGCCGGTAGCGCTCCAGCACGCCGGCCCAGTCGACCCCGCCGAGGTCCGGACGCCAGAAGTTGTCCCGCATCAGGCGGCCGTTCTCCTCGTACATCTGCCGCCACTCGGCCGCCGGATCGACGGTCACCCGCAGCCGGGCGAGGTCGACGCCGATCTCGTCGTCCTCGCCGGACGCCTTGTGGTCGGCGGGCAGGATCCGCAGCTCGCCCTCGTCCAGGACGGCCAGCCGGGTGCCGTCGCCGCTGACCTCGAAGGAGTCGAGGCCGTCCACCAGCTGCTCGGCGCGGCGCTTGCGGAAGTCGAACCGCTCCAGCGTGGGGCGCGGCCGCTCGTCCTCCAGCGAAGCCGCCTCGTCGCCGAGTTCACCGATCAGCGGGACCCTGGTCCAGAGCACGCCGTCCTTGGCGGCCTTCAGGTCGCCGAACCGGCCGCCCTCGACCGGGAAGGGCACGATCCGGTCGGCGATGCCGTCCAGGTCGACCCGGGTGGCGGGCGGTGCGTCGGCGGCGCCCTCCTCGCCGTCCGCCTTCTTTCCCTTGGGCTCCTCCTCCTCGCCTCCGACCGGGCGGCCGGCCCGCTGCGGCCCGAACGGCGACGGTGTGTCGGCGGCCAGCGTGACCAGGTACGGGCGGCAGCCGTTCGGGAAGGACAGGTCGAAGGCGTGCGAGTCGTAGACCGGGTCGAAGCTGCGCACCGAGAGGAACGCCAGGTGCTTCCCGTCGGCGGTGAAGGCCGGCGAGGTGTCGACGAACCGCTGCTGGGTGACCTCGCCGACCGTCCGGGTGGCCAGGTTGGCCAGCGCGATCTGCCGCAGCGACCACGACCCCAGGCCGGGGACCGGCCGGGACCAGGCCAGCCAGGCCGAGTCCGGGCTGAACACCAGCCCGCTGACCTCGCCGTCCCGGCTGTGGGCCAGCTCGTGCACGGTGCCGTCGGCGAGCGTGACCAGCAGCACCCGGCCGTCGTGCGCGGCGACCGCCGCCTGCTTGCCGTCCGGCGAGACCTCCAGCCCGAGCACCCGGCCCAGCCGCCCGGCGGCCAGCCTGCGGCGCTCGGTGCCCAGTACCGCCGGGGCGTACTCGAGGGCGTCCTCGCCCTCGGCGTCCGTCACCCAGAGCACGCCCTGCCCGCCGTCCTCGCCCGGCACCACCCGGGCCAGCCGGCCGCGGACCCCGGGCGTCTCGGCCAGCACCCGGGCCGGGCCCTCGCGGTGGGTCAGCCAGTGCACGCTGCCGCGCACCACCACGGCGCCGGCCCGGCCGGTGCGGTCCGGGGCGGCGCTCTCCAGCCAGTGCGCGGCCGCCACCGGGCGGGGGCGGCGGCCGGCCCGCGGCCCGGCCAGCCGGATGTCCAGGCGGCGCGGCTCGGCGCCTTCGAGGTCGTCCAGCAGCCAGAGGTCGCCCGCGCTGTGCCAGACCACCCGGCTGCCGTCGGTGGCGGCGCCGCGCGCGTAGAAGCCGTCCGGGGAGGTGGTGTGGCGGCGCAGGTCGCCGCCGTCCGGAAGGCTGGAGTACAGCGCTCCGACGCCCTCGTGGTCGGAGAGGAAGGCGATCCGGGAGCCGTCCGGCCCGCCGACCCAGAGCGGGGACTCGATGTGCCCGTCCAGGGCCTCGTGCACCCGGGCGAACTCGTCCCGGCCGATCCAGAGCTTGCCGACCCGGCCGCCCCGGTACCGCTTCCACCAGGCGGGCTCCGCGCCGAACGCCGAGACCAGCAGCGTCCGCTCCCCGCCCGGCTCCTGGGCCAGGCCGCCGATCGGCCCGTACGGCAGCCGGACCGGCTCGCCGCCGTCCAGCGGCACCGCGTGCGCCCAGGTGCGGCGCAGGGTGGCCTGCCCGGCGGTGGTGGTGGCGACCGGGCGGCCGTCGGCCGTCCAGCCCTGGACCTGGGTCTGGCCGCTGCCCCAGTACGTCAGCCGGCGCGACGGGCCGCCGTCCACCGGCGCGACGTGCACCTCGGGCGCGCCGTCCCGGGTGGAGGTGAAGGCGATGTGCCGCCCGTCCGGGGAGAACCGCGGCCGGCGGACCGGAACGTGATCGGCCGTCAGCCGCCAGGCCCGGCCGCCGTCCAGCGGGGCCAGCCAGACGTCGTTCTCGGCGACGAAGGTGATCAGGTCACCGTGCAGATGAGGGTGGCGCAGGTACGCGCCCGCTGGGGTGCTCCGAGGTTCGCTCACGCGGTCAGCCTAGGCACCGACCCTGGCATCGCGCCCCGGTTTTTACGGACCACGACCCGCCGCGACCCACCGGGTCCGCCACGACCCTCCGCGACCCGCCCGGCGGATCCCGCCGGTCAGCCCCAGCGGCCGCTGCGGCCGAGCAGCAGGGCCCCGGCGGCGACCCCGGCGGTGGAGGTGCGCAGCACCGACGGGCCGAGCCGGTAGGGCGCGGCCCCGGCCTCGGCGAAGGCGGCCAGCTCCTCCGGCGAGACGCCGCCCTCGGGGCCGACCACCAGCACGATGTCCCCGGCGGCGGGCAGCGCGGCCGCGGCCAGCGGCTGGGCGCCCTCCTCGTGCAGCACGGCGGCGAGCGCGGCGCCGGCCAGGACGGGGGCCAGCTGCCGGGTGGTCATCGGGTCGCGGACCTCGGGGAAGCGCAGCCGGCGGGACTGCTTGCCGGCCTCCCGGGCGGTGGCCCGCCACTTGGCGAGCGCCTTGGCGCCGCGGTCGCCCTTCCACTGGGTGATGCAGCGGGAGGCGGCCCACGGGATCACCACGTCGACACCGACCTCGGTCATGGTCTCCACCGCCAGCTCGCCGCGGTCGCCCTTGGGCAGCGCCTGGACGACGACGATCCGCGGCGCCGGCTCGGGCTCCCGGCGGACGGCGGCCACGGTCACCTCGATGGCGTCCTTGCCGTGCACCGCCGCGACGGTGCCGTCCACGCCGAGCCCCAGCCCGTCCGCGAGCGTCACCGCCTCCCCCGGCTCCAGCCGCTTCACGGCGGCGGCGTGCCGCCCCTCGGGACCGTCCAGCCGGACCACCGCACCGGGCACGGCGGCGGCGATCCGCTCGGTCTCGACGACGAACACGGGCGCGGTCATGGGGCTTTCCCTCCGGGACTGGTACGGGGCCGGCGGACGGCCGGCGCGGGAGACCCCGCGCGGGCCGGCGGCCGCGAACGGGGCGCGGGGAGCGCGCGGACCGGCAGGCCGGCCGCCCCCGGCGGGGGCTGGAGCGCCGACCGGCTGGCCGCCCGTGGCCGCGGTCTGGCACCAGCCCTGGTCGGC
>NZ_JBFBIL010000013.1:0-151479 GCF_040685575.1 Kitasatospora sp. NPDC088351
ATCTCGCCCAGCATGAAGGACCAGTGGTCCGGGAAGATCTTGCGGAGGTTGGCCCTGGCCAGGGAGTAGATCCCCAGCCGGCCGTCCGTCCAGTCAGCGGCCTGCTCCCACTTGTTGGCGGGCTTGGCGCGCGTACTGGCGGGCTTGGCGGCACCGGACGTGGTGCTGCTCGCGCTACTCATCGAGCACGCTCCCAGTAGCTCGGGCCGACGGGCTCGTCGAAGTCGCCGGTGGCGACCAGGAAGCCCTTCTCGTCAGTGGTGATCTTCAGCTGCGGCAGCGGGTGGCCGGCCGGGCCGAAGATGACGCGTGCGCCGTCCGCCAGGTCGAAGGTCGACTGGTGGCAGGGGCAGAGCGCGTGGTGGGTCTGCTGCTCGTAGAGGCTGATCGGGCAGCCGACGTGGGTGCAGATCTTCGAGTAGGCGAGGATGCCCTCGAAGCCCTGCTCCCGGGAGCGGTCGTCCTTGATGTCCTCCGGCGCGATGCGCACCAGCATCAGGGCGTCCTTGGCGATCTGCTGCTGGAAGTCCTCGTCGTGGACGTGCAGACCCTCCGGCATGGCGAAGGTCAGCGAGCCGACGATGATGTCCTCGGCCTTCATCGGCGTGTTGGTGTTCATGTTGATGAGCTGCAGCGGCTTGGCCTCGGTGGCCTCGCGCCAGCCGGTGTGCGCCAGCTTGTCCTCGGGCAGCGGGCCCAGGTCGCGGAGCAGGACCACGCCGGAGAGCGGGACCAGCGCCATCGAACCGATGAGGGTGTTGCGGATCATCTTGCGGCGGCCGAAGCCGGACTCGGCGGCACCGGTCTTGAACTGGTCGATGACGTCCGCGCGGACCTCGTCGTCAGCCTCGATCGGGTGACGCTCGGCCGGCACCTCGTGGTCGGACATCAGGGTGCGGGCCCAGTGGACCGCGCCCGCGCCGATGCAGAACAGCGCCACACCCAGGGTCAGGCCCAGCGCGAAGTTCAGCGCGCTGATGTGACCCAGCGGGAAGACGTAGACGATCTTGTCCGGGTCGATGGCCACGTAGGAGGCGATGAAGCCCACGGTGGCGAGCATCGAGACCACGAACATCAGCGAGACCTGGCGCTCGGCCCGCTTGGCGGCCCGCTCGTCGATGTCGGTCCGGCGGGGTTCGTGGGCCGGCAGGCCCGGGTCGGCGAACGGGTCGCCGTGGGCGGCCACCTCGTGGTGCCCGGCGGAGCCGTGCGGCTCCGGCAGCTTCTCTTCTGACATGTCGTGGCTCATGACTTCTTGGCCTTGGTGGTGTGGGCGGCGACCCAGATCGCGACCGCGATGAGCGCGCCGAGACCGAAGATCCAGCCGAACAGGCCCTCGGTCACCGGACCGAGGCTGCCGAGCGTGAGACCGCCGGGGTTGGGCTCATCGTTGGTGGCGTGGCGAACGAAGGCCACGATCTGCTTCTTCTGCTCCTCGGGCATGGTGGTGTCCGGGAACGACGGCATGTTCTGCGGGCCGGTCTGCATGGCCTCGTAGATGTGCTTGGCGTCCACGCCCTCCAGCGACGGGGCGTACTTGCCCTGGGTCAGGGCACCGCCCTGACCGGCGAAGTTGTGGCACTGGGCGCAGTTGGTGCGGAACAGCTCGCCACCCTTGGACACGTCGTCCGGGTTGGTCGAGGTGTACTGCTCCGGGTCCGGCCGCACCGGGCCGGGGCCGAGCGAGGCCACGAAGGCGGCCAGCTGGTCGATCTCCGACTGCGAGTAGATGTTCTTCTTGCGCGGCACCTGGGCGCCGGGCTGCTGGGCCGGCATGCGGCCGGTGCCGACCTGGAAGTCGACCGCGGCGGAGCCGACGCCGACCAGGCTGGGACCGTCGCTGCTGCCCTGACCGTTCAGGCCGTGGCAGGAGGAGCAGCCCACGGCGAAGAGCTTCTTGCCCTCATCGATCGCGAGCGACTGCGCGGCGACGTCGGCCTGCGCCTTGTCGGCGGGCGCGAACGCGGCGTACAGCCCCCCGGTTGCCGCCAGGGCGAGAAGTAGGACGACCAGCGCCGCCAATGGGTGGCGCCGTCGTGCGGAGAGCTTTTTCACGGAATAACCCCGGTGTCAGGATCTGGTCGACTGGTGGGTGCACCCGGCGGCCGGTCTGGCCGGCACGAGGCTGCCTGTTCTAGGGCTGCGCGCGCGGTCGGTCGGTGGGAGCGTCGGCACCGGCAAAGAGGCCCGTCGCCGGTGAGGGCGGGGACCGGAGCCGGTGGCCAGTGACCTGATCAGCTGGTTACTTGATCAGGTAGATGGTCGCGAACAGGCCGATCCACACGACATCGACGAAGTGCCAGTAGTACGACACCACGATGGCTGCGGTGGCCTGCTCGTGCGTGAAGCGCTTGGCTGCGTACGTCCGTCCCAGGACCAGCAGGAAGGCGATCAGACCACCCGTCACGTGCAGACCGTGGAAGCCGGTGGTCAGGTAGAACACCGTGCCGTACGGGTCCGAGGACAGCGAGAGGCCGTCCTTCTTGACCAGCTCGGTGTACTCGAAGATCTGGCCGCCGATGAAGATCGCGCCCATCACGAAGGTGATGACGAACCACGAGCGGAGCTTCTTCACGTCCCCGCGCTCGGCGGCGAACACGCCGAGCTGGCAGGTCAGCGAGGAGAGCACCAGGATCGTGGTGTTGACCGAGGAGAAGGGCACGTTGAGGGCGTGCGCCTTCTCGCTCCAGAACTCGGCTCCCTTGACGGAGCGGAGCGTGAAGTACATCGCGAAGAGGGCCGCGAAGAACATCAACTCGGAACTGAGCCAGACGATCGTTCCGACGCTGACCATGTTCGGCCGGTTGACCGATCCGTGCGCGTGCCCGGTTTCTACTGCTGTTGCTGTCGCCACGACGGACATTATGTCGGTCCCTTATTCCGTCTTCACGCCGGGGGGTGTCCCTCGGAGTGTCCGGTGCGTGCGGTATGCCCCCCCGGGGGCCGACGGGGCGTCCGGATGGCGGCTGAGCAGCGGCGTGTCCCTTTTCTGACGGTTCTTCGAAGGCCCCTTCGACCCTGTTGCCCTGCGTGTCGCTGCATGGTTCGGGGGTGGGTGGGGAGTAAAGGAGGGGCCGCCGTGTCGACCGTACGGGTGACTGCGAGGTCTGGGGTGACGGGCCGTCCTCCGACTGGGTGAGTCGTGGGCGCGGCGGCTTGAGAAGGGATCGCGCGGGAGGGACCGGCGGCAGGTGATCGGGAGTAGCATCCGGATCAGGCGAACGTGGTCCGGATCACACTTGAGGGAGCAGGGCCCATGGCGTACAAGACCGACGAGACGCTCACCGTTCTCGTCTACAGCCACGACCGCAACACCCGCGAGCAGGTGCTGACGGCGCTCGGCCGTCGGCCCGCCGAGGATCTGCCGGAGCTGTCCTACCTGGAGTGCGCGACGACCCCTGCCGTGCTCAAGGCGCTGGAGAAGGGCGGGGTGGACCTCTGCGTCCTGGACGGCGAGGCGGTGCCGGCCGGCGGCCTCGGCCTCGGGCGGCAGCTGAAGGACGAGATCTACGGCTGCCCGCCGGTGCTGGTGCTGATCGGACGGCCGCAGGACTCCTGGCTCGCCGCCTGGAGCCGGGCGGACGCGGCGATCTCCCGCCCGGTGGACCCGGTGGCGCTGGCCGAGTCCGCCGCCACCCTGCTCCGCGCCCGGCTGGAGAAGCGGGCGCCGGTCGCCCGCTGAGCGGTGCCGTCTCACTCCTAGAGAAGGCGGGTGCCGGGGCGGACCGGGGGACCTCGCCGCTCGATAGGCTGATTCCATTCCTACGGATGTCCCCGACCCCGGGGAACCGACAAGAGCTGGAGTCAGCCATGGTGAACGTGCACCCTGCGAACGGCGGCAACGACCCCGCGCAGGTGGTCCGCACCTGGCCGGACATCCTGTCGGCGCTGCTGAGGGGCGAGCACCTGAGCCGGTCGGCCACCGCCTGGGCGATGGACCGGATCATGAGCGGCGAGGCCTCCCCGGTCCAGGTGGCCGGCTTCATGGTGGCGCTGCGGGCCAAGGGCGAGACGGTCGACGAGATCTCCGGCCTGGTGGACTCGATGTACGCGCACGCCGAGCCGCTGGACATCCCCGGCCCGGCCGTCGACATCGTCGGCACCGGCGGCGACCGCGCCAAGACCGTCAACATCTCCACCATGTCGGCGATCGTCGCGGCCGCGGCCGGCGCCAAGGTGGTGAAGCACGGCAACCGGGCCTCCTCCTCGGCCAGCGGCTCCTCCGACGTGCTGGAGAAGCTCGGCATCGGCCTCGACCTCTCCGCGCGCCGGGTCGCCGAGGTGGCGGAGGAGGTCGGGCTCACCTTCTGTTTCGCCGCCAAGTTCCACCCGGCGATGCGGCACGCCGCCCCGGCGCGGCGCGACCTCGGGGTGCCGACGGCGTTCAACATCCTCGGCCCGCTGACCAACCCGGCCAGGGTGACCTCGCACGCGATCGGCTGCTTCGACACCCGGCTGGCCGGGCTGATCGCCGGGGTGCTGGCACAGCGCGGCTCGAACGCCCTGGTCTTCCGGGGCGACGACGGTCTGGACGAGCTGACCATCTCCACCACCTCGCAGGTCTGGATCGTGCGCGACGGTGTCGTCACCGAGGAGTCCTTCGACCCGCGCCAGGTCGGCATCGAACTGGTCGGCATCGAGGCGCTGCGCGGGGCGGACGCGGCGTACAACGCGGAGGTCGCCCGTCGGCTGCTGGCGGGGGAGCACGGGCCGGTGCGGGACGCCGTCCTGCTCAACACGGCGGCCGCGCTGGTGGCGCTGGAGCTGACCGGTGCCCCGCTCGCCGAGCAGCTGGCGGCCGGGATCGAGCGGGCCGCCGAGGCCATCGACTCGGGCGCGGCGCAGGACGTCCTGAAGCGCTGGTCGGAGGCCACCGCCCGGGCGTGAGAAGGCAGTTGGGGCCGGTGGCGGCGGGTCGCCACCGGCCCTTCGGCGTCTTCGCGGGGTGTCCGGATGGTGAAACCGTGTTTGACCGCCCGGCGGGCGCGACCTAGAGTCTTCGCCAGGTCATGAGTGACAGCGCAAAGCCCCAGCTGGCTGTCCGGCAACCCTCCGTCCGTGGCGGGGTGCCCTGGGTGAGGACCGGGTCACGCGGCAAACCGTCCGGGTGGCAAGCGCGGACACCCGGACGACACGCACTCCCGGGGTCCTGGACCCAGAAGGAGTGCATTCCCATGTCCCTCTCCACCGAAATCTGCGCCCCGCTCGCCGTCCTCGGTCAGGACGTTCAGGTCCCGCTGGTCAGTGGCGAGAAGGTCACCTACGCGGCGCTCGACTACGCGGCCAGCTCCCCGGCGCTCCAGCGGGTCTGGGACGACGTCGCCGCCTACGCCCCCTACTACGGCAGCGTGCACCGCGGCGCCGGCTACCTCTCCCAGCTCTCCACCGACCTGTTCGAGCAGAGCCGCCGCACCGTCGGCGAGTTCCTCGACCTGCGCGAGGGTGACCAGGTGGTCTTCACCCGGGCCACCACCGACTCGCTCAACCTGCTCGCCGGGGCCGTCCCGGCCGGCACCCGGGTGTTCGCCTTCGAGACCGAGCACCACGCCTCGCTGCTGCCCTGGCGCCACGCCGGCCTGGCGGTCAGCTACCTGCGCGCCCCGCGCTCGCACGCCGAGGCGGTCGCCGCCCTGGACGCCGCGCTGGCCGAGGCGCCCGAGGGCCCCAAGCTGCTCTGTGTCACCGGCGCCTCCAACGTCACCGGTGAGCTGTGGCCGGTCGCCGAGCTCACCGCGACCGCCCACCGGCACGGCGCCCGGGTGGTGCTGGACGCCGCCCAGCTCGCCCCGCACCACCGGGTCTCGGTGCGCGAGCTGGGCGTGGACTGGATCGCCTTCTCCGGCCACAAGCTGTACGCGCCGTTCGGCGCCGGGGTGCTGGCCGGCCGAGCCGACTGGCTGGACGCGGCAGAGCCGTACCTGGCCGGCGGCGGTGCCACCCGGACCGTGGCCCGGGAGGCCGACGGCTCGGTGGCCGTCCAGTGGCACACCGGCCCGGCCCGCCACGAGGCCGGTTCGCCGAACGTGATCGGTGTCTACTCCATCGCCTCGGCCTGCCGGGCGCTGACCGAGGCCGGTTTCGACGCGCTGGAGGCCCGGGAGCAGCAGCTGATCGCCCGGCTGAAGGCGGGCCTGGCGGACGTCCCGCAGGTGAAGGTGCTGAACCTGTTCGGCGCCGACTCGGCCCGGGTGGGCGTGCTCTCCTTCGTGGTCCAGGGCTGGAACAGCTCGCACTTCTCGGCCGCGCTCTCCGCCGAGTACGGCATCGGCGTGCGGGACGGCCTGTTCTGCGCGCACCCGCTGGTCCGCACCCTGCTCGGCGACGAGGACGTCGCGCCGTCCGAGTGCGGTGCGCCCGAGCCGTCGCTGCCGGGCGAGCGAAGCCTCAACGCGATCCGGGTCAGCTTCGGCGCCGGCACCCCGGACGAGCACATCGACCGCTTTCTGACCGCCGTCCGCGAGCTGGTCACGGACGGGGCGGCCTGGAACTACCGCAACGAGGGCGGCCGCTGCGTCGCGGACACGCGCCGCGCGGGCTGATCGTCCCGCTATTCGTCCAGGCCGAGGGCGAAGGCGGCTTCCAGGTCGTGCTGGGAGTAGGTGCGGAAGGCGATCTGGGTCTCGGTGTGGGCCACCCCCGGGACCTTGTTCAGCCGGCCGGGGATGACCTCGGCCAGGTCGTCGTGCCGCCGCACCCGCACCATCGCCACCAGGTCGTAGCCGCCGGTGACCGAGTAGACCTCGCTGACGCCTTCGATGGCCGCGATCGCCTCGGCGATCTCCGGGATGCGGTCGACGCTGGTCTTGATCAGGACGATGGCGGTGATCACTGTTCGGGCTCCTTTGTGGGGTGCCGCCAGGGTATCGGGCGTCAGACGGGCCGTCGCGGGGGGCGGCCGGCCGGTGTGCAGGCGTACAGGAAGCCGGCCGAGAACCCGATGACATGGACCAGGTAGGCGACGCCGGGGCCGGCCGAGTGGACCGACCACCACTGCAGGGCGAACCAGAGCCCGAGCACCAGCCAGGCCGGGAACCGCAGCGGCAGGAAGAGCAGCAGCGGGACGAGCGTGGTCACCCGGGCCCGCGGGTGGAGCCGCAGATAGCAGCCCAGCGCCGCCGAGATCGCCCCCGAGGCGCCGATCAGCACCGTGGTCGAGCCGGGCGAGTGCGCCTGGGCCAGTGCGAAGCCGTAGGTGGCCAGGCTGCCGGCCGCCAGATAGAAGACGGCGAAGCGGGCCCGGCCCATCCGCTTCTCCACGGTGGGGCCGAAGACGTAGAGGAAGAGCAGGTTGCCCAGCAGGTGAAGCCAGCCGGCGTGCAGGAAGAGCGCGCTGAGCACGGACAGGGCCGGGTGCTTGCCCGGGGTCGGGGCGGCCGGGCAGCCGGGCGCCGGGTCGGGGGCCTCGGCCAGCTGTCCGGCGGTCAGCGGGCGGCCGGCCAGCAGCTCGGCCGGTACCGCGCCCCAGCGCTGCTCGTACCGCTGCTCCGCGCAGACCCTGGCCTGGCCGCGGCCGTAGAGCGGGTTGAGCCCGGCGGCCGGGCCGAGCAGGAAGACCACCGTGTTGAGCGCGATCAGGGCGTAGGTGACGGCCGGGGCGGGCGCGGCCGGGGGCCCGCCGCGTGCGCCGGTGTGGTCGAGGACCGTGATCGCCATGCGGCCAAGCATCCCTCCGCCCGGCGCGGGCGACACCGCGCTGTACGGCAGGTGGGCTACCGTCCCGATCGCCGCGACCGGTGGTCGGGACGGTTGCCTCAGGCAATAGGCTTGGGGCGGGCATTCCCGCCTCCCGCCGCCGACGCCGGGGCTCCGGGGGGAGCGCCTGAGCCCACCCAGGGACCACCCGAGAGGACCCCCGATGACCGTCCCCGCCCTGACCGCTGAGACGCGCTGGCGCTGCACCCTGTGCGGCAACCTGACCCGCTTCGACGTGACCCGCTCCGCCCGGGTGACCGAGTACCTGCACTTCGACCTGGCCGGCGAGTCCAAGGTGGAGGAGACCGAGGTGCTCAGCGAGACCATCGAGTCGGTGCGCTGCCGCTGGTGCAACGCGGTGGACCAGGTCGAACTGGTGGCCCGTCCCGGGGCCGAGGCCGGAGAGGCCGCCGCTGAGCAGGGCTGACGCCCGGTCCGTGGGGTGGACGGTGCGCGGCCGTTCACCGCACGGGGACAATACAGACAGAACGCACGGAGCGTGACGACGAGGGCGACGGCCGCGGGCCGTACCCCGCTGGACGAGGATCGGAGCCGAGGACGTGGTGGACGCAGCGAAGGAGCCCGCCGGGCCGCAGGGGCGGCAGCCCGCTGTGGACGGGCAGGCGCCGGACGCGGCCGAGGCCGCCCCGTCCGGTACCGGGGCCCCCGCCGAGGAGTCGGGCGGTGACGAGCCGGCGGCAGACCGGGCCGTCGAGACGCTCGACCGGCCGCTGCCCGAGGGTGTGCGCCGCCGGGTGGTGGGCCTCGCCGCCGACGCGCTCGGGGGGCTGCCGCCCGCCGAACTGCCGCAGAGCCTGCGGCAGTACGCCAAGTTCACGCCGGCCCGGCGGGCCAAGTACGCGGCCACCGCGCTGGCCGCCGCACTGGAGTCGGAGCCGGCCTTCCGGCTCCGGATAGCGGAGCGGCTGCGGCTGGGCCAGCCGGACCTGGTGAAGGCGCTGGAGGCGGGCCATGTGCCCGGCGCCGCCGACCCGATGGACGTGGCGGCCGCCGCCTATCTGGTGCGGTCGGCGGGCTGGAGCCGGCTGGTCGCCGAGGCGGGGGAGCAGGCCGAGCGGGCCGGCGCCGAGGGCGCCGCCGCCGAGGCGGCCCGGCTGGCGGAGAAGCTGCAGGCGGAGCTGGCGGAGGTACGGGCCTCCGCCCGGGCGGACCTGGACCGGCAGCGGGCCGAGTCGGAGGACGTCCGCAAGGAGGCCGAGTCGCTGCGCAAGAAGGTGCGGTCGCTGGAGAGCGACACCCGCCGGGCGCAGGCGGAGACCCGCCGGGTCACCGCCGAGCTGGAGGCGCTGAGGACGCAGGCGGCCGCCGAGCGCAGCGCGGGTGAGAGTGAGGCCCGGCGGCTGCGGCACCGGATCTCCGAACTGGAGACCGCCGCCGAGCAGGGCCGCCGTTCGGCCCGCGAGGGGCGCAGCGTCGAGGACATGCGGCTGCGGCTGCTGCTGGACACCGTGCTGCAGTCGGCGCAGGGCCTGCAGCGGGAGCTGGCGCTGCCGGTCTCCCAGATCCGCCCGGCGGACCTGGTGGAGGCGGTGGTGCCGGGCTCGGCCTCGCCGCACGACGTGGCCCGGCGCGGGCTGGCGGAGGACGATCCGGCGCTGCTGGACCAGCTGCTGGCGATCCCGCAGGTGCATCTGGTGGTGGACGGCTACAACGTGACCAAGACCGGTTATCCGGCGCTGCCGCTGGAGCAGCAGCGGATCCGGTTGCTGGGTGGGCTGGCGATGCTGGCCCAGCGCACCCAGGCGGAGGTCACCTGTGTGTTCGACGGGCAGGACCTGGACGTGCCGGTGATCATGGCGCCGCCGCGCGGGGTGCGGGTGCGCTTCAGCCGGACCGGGGAGACGGCGGACGAGCTGATCCGCCGTCTGGTGCGGGCCGAGCCGCAGGGCCGGCCGGTGGTGGTGGTCTCCACCGACCGGGAGGTCGCGGAGGGCGTGCGCAAGGCGGGCGCGCGCCCCGTCGCCTCCGTCCTGCTGCTGAACCGGCTGGCCCGGCCCTGATGCCGGAGGGACCGGAGTGACCGCTGGTCAGCGCCCGGTTTGCGGCAGTGTGTGGATCCCGTGAAGTCAGGCCGCCGGTGGAGGTTCACGCCATCGGGGGAGTGGCGGAAAGCGTGGATCTTCACTAGGGTCTGGCGTCAAACCTATTTTCCGGATCCTCACTCAAACGGGTGAGTCCGTTGGAAGAAGGAACCGATCACTTTGGCCTCCCACCGCCGTCCCAAGCAGCCGAGCCGCGCGCGGGTCTCCGTGCTCACCGCTGCCGCTGCGACCGCGGTCGCCCTCTCCGCCCAGGTCGGCGCCCACGCCGCGCCCTCCCCCAAGAAGGAGGACGTGAAGGCGCAGATCGACCAGCTGAACGAGGAGCAGGAGCAGGCGGCCGAGAAGTACAACGGCGCCAAGGAGCGGGCCGACCAGCTGCGCAAGCAGGCGGACCAGCTCCAGGACCAGGTGGCCCGCGGCCAGGACCAGATGACGCAGCTTCAGGCCGGGCTGGCCGAGGTGGCGGGCGAGCAGTACCGCACCGGCGGCATCGACCCGTCCGTGCAGCTGATGCTCTCCTCCGACCCGTCGGGTTACCTGGACAAGGCCTCCAGCGTCCAGCAGGCCAGCTCCAGCCAGTCCGAGGCGCTCAAGGGCCTGCAGGACCAGCAGCGCCGCCTGGACCAGCAGAAGGCCGAGGCGGCCGCCGTCCTCGCCTCCCTGGACAGCACCACCAAGGATCTGAACCAGGCCAAGGCGGACGTCAACCAGAAGCTCAAGGAGGCCCAGACGCTGCTGAACTCGCTCAGCGCGGCCGACCGGGCCGCCCTGAAGGCGCAGCAGCAGCAGGACGACCGGGCCTCGCGCGGCAGCGAGCGCACCGACCTGAGCAGCCTGCCGCAGGCCGGCGGGTACGCCGGGGTGGCCGTCGCCAAGGCGATGAGCAAGCAGGGCTCGCCGTACGTCTGGGGTGCCATCGGGCCGAGCACCTTCGACTGCTCCGGTCTGATGGTCTGGGCGTACAAGCAGGCCAATGTCTCGTTGCCGCGCACCTCGCAGGCGCAGGCCGGCGTCGGCACCCGGGTCCCCTCGCTGGACCAGGCGCAGCCCGGTGACCTGATCATCTACCGCGACGACCGCAGCCATGTCGCGATGTACATCGGCAACGGCATGGTGGTGCACGCGCCGCACACCGGTGACGTGGTGAAGGTGATGAAGGCCGACGCGATGAAGATCAACGCCATCCGCCGGGTCTGACGGTTCGTCGATTGGGGGCAGAAGCCCCCGATCCGGACATTCCCTGATAGGTCGACACGCCCGGCCGGGCCGGCCCGCTGCTGTGATGTGGGACACGCCCCGGTCGGGCGCTCTCGACCCGCATTGTGAGTAATGATCAGCCCCGCGTGCGGTTGTGATCACATTCGGTCATATTCACAAATGAACTTGGGTATTCTTCCGTCTTTTTTCTGACAAGGATTTGAACGGATCACGGTTCTGTTACTAGGGTCATGCCTCGAACCACCGTGCAGTCGATCACCCATCCCGGGTGACGGCGGGGGTTACCGTCGAGTTCGTGAAGCAGCGGGGCAGGTGACTGCCCGACGGGGAGTCCAGCAGTCGGGGACGCTGTGGAGCGGAGCCGGGGAACCAAGTTCCTCCGGGGTGAATCGGCGCCAGGTCGACCGGTGGAACGGTCGGTGAGGCGCCGTAGGGCACGCTTCCGGCCCGAACCCGTCAGCTCACCCGGTAGGCGGACGTAGGAAGAAGGAGTCCGCCTTCGTGGCGTCCCATCGTCGTCCCAAGCCCGCCGGCCGTGCCCGCGTCTCCATCCTGACCGCAGCCGCCGCAGCGGCCGTGGCCCTCTCCGCGCAGTCGGGCGCGCACGCCGACCCGACGCCGACCAAGGATCAGGTCAAGGAGCAGGTCGACAAGCTCAACGAGCAGGCCGAGGTCGCCACCGAGCAGTACAACGGCGCCCAGGCCAAGCAGCAGGAGCTGCAGAAGCAGGTCGGCGAGCTCCAGGACAAGGTGGCCCGCCAGCAGTCGCAGGTGACCGATCTGCAGGGCGGCCTCGCCGAGATCGCCGGCGAGCAGTACCGCAACGGCGGCATATCGCCGACCGTTCAGCTGATGCTCTCCTCCAGCCCGGACAACTTCCTCACCCAGGCCGGCACCCTGACGCAGGCCGGCAGCTCGCAGTCGGGCCAGCTGAAGGAGCTCCAGGAGCAGCAGCGCAGGCTCGACCAGGACCGCACCGAGGCCCAGAACAAGCTCGGCGAGCTGGAGGCCACCACCCAGCAGCTGAAGGCGTCCAAGGAGGAGATCCAGGGCAAGCTGGCCAAGGCCCAGGAACTGCTCAACACGCTGACCGAGCAGGAGCGCGAGGCGCTGCGCGCGGCCGAGGAGAAGGCCGCCGCCGAGGCCAAGGCCAAGGCGGACGCCGCCAAGGCGACCGCGAAGGCCGAGGCCGACCGGGCATCCCGCGACAACGGCCGCGGCGACCTGGGCACCCCGTCATCCTCGCCCGTCACCAAGCCGTCGGCGTCGTCCACGCCGTCCACGTCGTCCGCGCCCAGCGCCCCGGCCGCCAACGGCTCGCGGGCCGCCGCCGCGATCGCGGCCGCCGAGAGCAAGCTCGGCGCGCCGTACGTCTACGGCGCCACCGGCCCGAACTCCTTCGACTGCTCCGGCCTCACCAGCTGGGCGTACGCCCAGGCGAACGTGTCGCTGCCGCGCACCTCGCAGGCCCAGGCCAACGCCGGCACCCGGATCGGCTCGAACATCGCCAACGCCCAGCCCGGCGACCTGGTGATCTTCTACGGCGACAACCACCACGTGGGCATCTACGTCGGTGGCGGCCAGGTCATCCACGCGCCCAAGCCCGGCGCCTCGGTCCGCTACGAGTCGGCCTCCAACATGCCGGTCTCCACCATCGTGCGGCTCTGACCCCGAGTCAGGCTTTCGCAGGCCCGGTCTCCCTCGCGGGAGGCCGGGCCTGCGGCTTTTCCGGCCGGCCGGACGCCTGTCCGATTCAGGGTCAAATATTCGGGTTGGTAGGGGTTTGGACTCGCTCGCCCGGACTCGCTAACGTCTGCCACCGGACACCCGCTTCCAGAGCCGCCCGCACCGGAGCGGCCACAGGCCGGGACGCAGAATTGGAGCCGCAGTCGGATGGCCGTGCACCGCCGTTCCCCACAGTCGGGTGCGCACACCCTCGCCCGCGCGCTGGTGCTGACCGCGGCGGCCACCACCGTCCTGGGCGTGGCCGTGGGCGGCAGCGCCCATGCCGCCCCGGGCTCACCGGACGGGCCGCAGAACCGCAAGGACGTCAAGGTGCGGATCGACCAGCTGTACGACGAGGCCGAACAGGCGTCGGAGAAGTACAACGCGGCGCTGGACGCGCAGCAGCGGCTGCAGAGCGAGGCCGGCACGCTCCAGCAGCAGATCGCCGTCGGCCAGGACGAGCTCAACCGGCTGCGCGGCGACCTCGCCACCGTCGCCGGCGCCGAGTACCGGGCCGGCGGCCTGGCGCAGACCGTCCAGCTGATGCTCTCCACCGACCCCGAGGGCTATCTGTCCCGGGCGCGCTCCCTCGACCAGGCCGCCGAGCGGCAGAACGACACGCTGCACGAGGTGGTGTCGCGCCAGCGCCGGCTCGACCAGCGCCGGGCCGAGACCTCCGCCAAGCTCTCCGAACTGGAGCAGATCCGCCGTGCCCTCGCCGACAGCAAGCAACAGATCCAGCAGCGGCTGGCCGGGGCGCAGAAGCTGCTCAACGGTCTGAGCGCCACCGAGCGGGCCAGGATGGCGGCCCAGGACGCCCGGGAGGCCGAGCAGCGTGCCACCCGCGGTACCGACCGGCTCGACCTCGGGAGCGTCCCGCCCGCCTCGGAGCGCGGTGCCGCCGCGCTGGCCGCCGCCGTGAAGATGATCGGCTCGCCCTATGTGTACGGATCCGCCGGACCGCGAGCGTTCGACTGCTCCGGTCTGATGTACTGGAGCTGGCAGCAGGCCGGAGTGACCCTGCCGCGGACCTCGCAGGCCCAGGCGTTCGCCGGCCGGCGGGTCAGCCTCTCAGACGCGCGACCGGGAGACCTGGTGATCTTCTACCGGGACATGCACCACGTCGGCATGTACGCCGGCGGCGGGGTGATCGTGCACGCCCCCTACCCGGGTGCCAAGGTCCGCTTCGAGAGCGTCAGCGCGATGCCCGTCGCGGGGGTGGTCCGGCTCTGAGGCGGACCGGCCGGACCTCTGCCACCGACGCCGGAGCCCGCTGTGGCGTGCTGTCCCGGCGCGGTGCGCTGCTGCTCGCGGTGGGCGGACTGGCCCAGCTCTCGCTGCCCAGGGCCGCCCCGGCGGCGCCGGTCGCGGGCCGGGTGGCGGATGACGGGGCCGCGGTGGCGGCCCTGCTGACCGAGCGGGCCCAGGCGCTGGCGGGGTCGACGGGCCTGTCGCTGGTCGACCCGGGCTACCGGAACCTGGTGCTCGGCGCCGGTGCCGGGCCGGGCCGGCTCACCGCCGGGGCCGAACTGGCCGTCCGGGTGGCCGGCTACGACGACCAGCCGGTGGTGTACCCGCGCCGGCTCACCCTGCTGCGGACCGCGGCCGGCTGGCAGGTCGAGCGGGAGGAGAGCGCCGGCGGCCCGCCGCCGCTGTGGGACCTCGGCACCCTCCGGGCCGTACGGGGCGACCACTGCCTGGTGCTCGGTCTGGCCGACGGCCCCGATCCGGCGGAGCTCGCGGCCGTGGCGGACCGGGCCGTACCGGCGGTCAGCGCGGTCTGGGGCACCGGGTGGGCGGGCCGCCTGCTACTGGAACTGCCCGCCACCGAGGCCCAGTTCGTCCGGCTGCTGGAGGGCGAGCCGGCCGACTGGACGGGGATGGCGGCCGTCACCACCGCGGCGCCCGGGGCGCCCTGGCACACCCCGGCGGACCGGGTGCTGGTCAACCCCGGGGCGTACCAGCGGCTCAGCGACTTCGGCCGCCAGGTGGTCACCACCCATGAGGCGACGCATGTCGCGACCCGGGCGGAAACCCGGGCCTGGACGCCGCTCTGGCTCTCCGAGGGCGTCGCCGACTGGACCGGCTACCAGGGCTCCGGGCGCCTCCCGCGGCAGATCGCCCCCGAGCTGGCCCGTGACGTCGCCGCCGGGAAGGTGCCGGCCGCGCTGCCCGCCGACAGGGACTTCACCGCCGGCGCCACCGGCATCGCCCAGGCCTACGAACAGTCCTGGCTGGCCTGTGACCTGATCGCCCGCCGGTACGGGCCCGAGCGGCTGGTCGCGTTCTACCGGGCGGTCGGCGCGGCGGGCCCGGGCGCCGACCGGGACCAGCGGCTGGACCGGGTGCTCCGGGATCAACTGGGCCTCGGCCTGGCCGAGTTCACCGGGCTCTGGACGGCCGAGACGGTCCGGCTGCTGGAGCCCTAGCGCTCGGGGCGTCCCGAGCCCCGCTAGCGCCGTTCGGCCCGTGCGCCGGGCCGGTCGATGCCGTCCAGCAGGTCCTGCTCGTACGCGATGCCGGGCCGTACCGGGTAGGAGGCGGTCGTCGGAAGGGGCACCGAGGAGGCCAGCACGACGGTGGGCGGCAGCTGCGCCGGACCGCGGGTGGAGCGCCAGAGCCGGACGCAGGAGAGCACCGTGGCGACCAGCAGCAGCAGGTTGCGCAGGGTCAGGACGGTGACCGCCAGCGGGTCGCTGCCGACCACCTCGGTGAACATCAGCGGGAACTCCAGCAGGGTCAGCGGAGTGGCGGCCAGGACCAGCAGCACCACCGGCCGCTGGCTGCTGCCGCGCACGGTCAGGCAGACCGCCGCCACGCCGACCAGCCAGACCAGGTACTGCGGGCTGATCACCCGGCTGGTCACGGTGAAGATCAGCAGCGCGGTCAGCGCGGCGTCGTACATGGTGGCCGCGTTGCGGCGCTTGGCGGTGAAACGCCAGAGCAGCAGCCAGGCGAAGCCCAGCACGGTACCGGCCATCATGACCTTGCCGACCACGTCCACCCACGGCCCGAGCATCTCGACCGAGCCGTAGTTCATCATCACCCGGCCGTCCCAGGCCCCCGCGATCCGGGCGAAGTGCAGCGGCAGCGCGCCGACCGACTCGACCTCGACGCCGCGGTCCTTCTGGAACGTCAGGAACTCGAACGCGCCGTTCATCCCGGCCGCGAGCAGGAAGCCCACCGCGACGGCGGTGGCCGCCGCGGTCGTCCAGGCCCGCCGGGTGCGCCGGCCGGACGGTGTGCCGATCAGGGCGAGCAGCGGCCAGATCTTGATGATCCCGCCCAGGCCCAGCAGCAGTCCGCCGATCGCCGGGCGGCGGATCAGCGCCAGCAGGCCGGCCACCGCGATCGCGGTCACCACCACGTCGTACCGGTTGTAGATCATCGGGCCGAGCAGCGGCACGCCGGCCACCCAGACCCAGGCGCCGGTCAGCGCCCGACCCTTGCGCAGACCGGTCCGCACCAGCAGCGCCATCGCGACCGCGTCGGCGACCCCGCAGATCACCCAGAACGAGACCAGGTAGGACCAGGGCAGCAGCCCGGGCAGCAGGATGACCAGGGCGGCGCCGGGCGGGTACTGCCAGGTCACGTCGTCCAGCGGGAAGGTGCCGGTCTGCAGCACGCCGTACCAGCCGTGGTAGATCAGCCAGACGTCGGTGGTGATGTCCCCGCCGGCCATCTTCAGGACGCCGGTCATCAGCAGCACCAGCAGCGCCCGGGTGGCCAGCCAGCTCGCGCCGAGCGCGCAGAGCGCCCCGGCGCGCCCGGAGGGGCGCGCGGGTGCCTGCGGGGGCTCCTGGCGGACGGCCAGCGCCGTGCCGGGGCCTTCGGCGCCGCTGGGTGTACCGGACTCGGTGGCCGGGGCCAACTCCACTGCGCTCCCTCGTTCGTCTCGGACGTCCTACCGGAGGCGTCTCGCGACGGACGCCCGGGCCGTCGGTGGTGGGCACGGCGCGTTCGGCCGGGCCCCACCGGCTGCCTAGGTACTAGGACAGGCCCTGGGGTGAAACGGTTGCCGTGCGCGAATCCGTTCCCGGTGGGCCATGGTGTTGACCTATCGTACGGATCACCCAGCGGTACACCGAGCACCCCCCGACCGAGCGAGCCGTGGCCTGATGCACAGAACCTTGATCGTCACCAATGACTTCCCGCCGCGCCCCGGCGGCATCCAGGCCTTTGTGCACAACATGGCTGTGCGTCAGCCCGCCGGGAGCATCGTGGTGTACGCCTCGACCTGGCGCGACGGCACCGAGGTGGCCCGCTTCGACGCCGAGCAGCCGTTCCCGGTGATCCGCGACCGGACGAAGGTGATGGTTCCCACACCCCGGGTCACCCGGCGGGCGGCCGAGATCCTGAAGGCCGAGAAGTGCGACTCGGTCTGGTTCGGCGCCGCCGCGCCGCTCGGGCTGATGGCGCCGGCGCTGCGCCGCGCCGGGGCCGGCCGGCTGCTCGGCATGACCCACGGGCACGAGGCCGCCTGGGCCCAGCTGCCGGTGGCCCGGCAGCTGCTGCGCCGGATCGGCGCGGGCACCGACACCCTCACCTACCTCGGCGAGTACACCCGCTCCCGGATCGCCGACGCGGTCGGGCCCGAGGCGGCCGCGCGGATGGTCCAGCTGCCGCCGGGCGTCGACGAGCGGACCTTCCACCCCGACTCCGGCGGCGCCGAGCTGCGCCGGCGGCTGGGTCTGGCGAACCGTCCGGTGGTGGTCTGCGTCTCCCGGCTGGTGCCGCGCAAGGGCCAGGACACCCTGATCGAGGCGATGCCGCAGATCCTCGCCGACGTGCCGGACACCGTGCTGCTGATCGTCGGCGGCGGCCCGTACCAGGCGGACCTGGAGAAGCTCGCCGACGCCCGGGGGGTGCGGGCCGCGGTGCGCTTCACCGGCGCGGTGCCGTGGTCGGAGCTGCCCGCGCACTACGGCGCCGGGGACGTCTTCGCGATGCCCTGCCGGACCAGGCGGGGCGGGCTGGACGTGGAGGGCCTGGGCATCGTCTACCTGGAGGCCTCGGCGACCGGCCTGCCGGTGGTGGCGGGGGACTCCGGCGGCGCGCCGGACGCCGTGCTGGAGGGTGAGACCGGCTACGTGGTGCCCGGCGGATCGGCGCAGGCCGCGGCCGAGCGGATCGTCCGGCTGCTGAACGACGAGGAGCTGCGCCGCCGCCTCGGCGAGGCCGGACGGCGCTGGGTGGACCGCTCCTGGCGCTGGGACCTGCTGGCCGGGCGGCTGACCGCGCTGCTGGCGGGCTGACGGCGCGCGCGGGCCCCCGCCGGGGCGGGGGCCCGGAGACAGCGGGAGGTCAACGCTGGTAGAGCGCCTCGATGTCGGCCGCGAAGTCCTTCAGCACGAGGGTGCGCTTCAGCTTGAGCGAGGGCGTGAGGTGCCCGCTCTCCTCGGAGAACACGGTGTCCAGCAGCCGGAACTTCTTGACCGCCTCGGCGTGCGAGACGGCCGCGTTGCCGTCGTCCACGGCGGCCTGGACGGCGGCCAGCAGGTCCGGGTCCTCGCTCAGTTCGGCCAGCGTGGCGGTGGCCGGCTTGCCGTTCAGCTCCTTCCACTTGGGGAAGAAGTCCTCGTCCACGGTGACCAGACAGGCGACGAACGGCTTGCGGTCGCCGACCACCATGACCTCGCCGATCAGGGCGTGCGCCCGGATCCGGTCCTCGATCACCGCCGGGGCGACGTTCTTGCCGCCCGCGGTGACGATGATCTCCTTCTTGCGGCCGGTGATCGTCAGATAGCCGTCGGAGTCGAGCGAGCCGAGGTCACCGGTGGAGATCCAGCCGTCCTTCAGCGCCTCGGCGGTGGCCTCCGGGTTGTTCCAGTAGCCGGTGAACACCTGCGGGCCCTTGAAGAGGACCTCGCCGTCCTCGGCGATCCGGACGGCCGAGCCGGGCAGCGGCTGGCCGACCGTGCCGATCTTCGGCTTGTCCCACGGGTTGAAGGCGGTGGCCGCGCAGGTCTCGGTCAGGCCGTAGCCCTCCAGCACGGTGAAGCCGATGCCCCGGTAGAAGTGGCCGAGCCGCTCGCCGAGCGGCGCGCCCCCGGAGATCGCGTGGGTGGCCCGGCCGCCGAGCGCGGCGCGCAGCTTGCTGTAGACCAGCTTGTCGAAGATCTTGTGCTTGATCCGCAGCACCGGGCCCGCGCCGGCGCCGTCCAGCGCCCGGCTGTAGGCGACGGCGGTGTCGGCGGCCTTGTCGAAGATCTTGCCCTTGCCGTCGGCCTGGGCCTTGGCGCGGGCGGTGTTGTAGACCTTCTCGAAGACCCGGGGCACCCCCAGGATCAGGGTCGGCCGGAAGGCCGCCAGCTCCGCGGTGACGTCCTTGATGTCCGAGACGTGGCCGAGCTTGATCGGGGCCATCGCGGGGGCGATCTCGGCGATCCGGCCGAGCACGTGGGCCAGCGGCAGGAACAGCAGTACGGAGCTCTCACCGGTGCGGAAGAGCGGCGCCAGACGCTCCACCACGTTGCCGCACTCGGCCAGGAAGTTGCCGTGGGTCAGCTGGCAGCCCTTGGGGCGGCCGGTGGTGCCCGAGGTGTAGACGATGGTGGCGATCGAGTCGGCGGTGGCGACCGAGCGGCGCTCGGCGACGGTGGTGTCGGCGACCTTCCGTCCCGTCTCGGCCAGCGTGGCCAGCGCGCCGGCCTCGATCTGCCAGACGTGCCGCAGCTCCGGCAGCCGGTCCCGGACCTCGCCGACCACCGCGACGTGCCGGTCGGTCTCGGCGAGCACGGCGACCGCGCCGGAGTCACCGAGGATCCACTCGACCTGCTCGGCGGAGGAGGTCTCGTACACCGGCACGGTGATCGCGCCGGCCGACCAGATCGCGAAGTCCAGCAGCGTCCACTCGTACCGGGTACGGGACATGATGCCCACTCGGTCGCCGGGCCGGATGCCCGAGGCGATCAGGCCCTTGGCCGCGGCGTGCACCTCGACCAGGAACTGGGCGGCGGTCAACTCCTGCCAGCGGCCGTCCACCTTGCGGCTGAGCACCACGACGTCCGGGTGCCGCTCGGCGTTCTGGTGCACGAGGTCGGAGAGGTTACCGCCGCTCGGTACCTGGTAGAGGGCCGGAAGGCTGAAGTCGAGCAAGACTGCTCCTCGTTCGCGACGCTGCGGGACGGCAGGACGTTACTGCTCGGTAGGCAGCTTCGACCAGGGGGGTCGGCTCCGGTGTTCGAAGTGTCACACCTTTACCGGGTCCGACCAGGCCGTGACCGGGTCGTTCGAATGGCACCCTACGGCAGCACCGACGTGACCGGCCGGTAGCCCGCACCGCCGCCGGTCGCCCGGGGAGCCGAGCGGATCGCCGGTCGCGATAGCCTGCTCCGGGCGCACCCGACCGAGCACCCTCGGCCGGACCAGCAGGTTAGGGACGACGCGGAGGGCCATTCCATGGCGGAGCACACCAGGTCGAGCATCACCATCGACGCGACCCCGGCCACGGTCATGGCCGTGATCGCGGACTTCGCCGCCTACCCGGCCTGGACCGGCGAGGTCAAGGAGATCGAGGTGCTGGGCACCGCGGAGGACGGCCGCGCCGCCGAGGTGCGCCTGCTCCTCGACGCCGGCGCCATCCGCGACGAGCACGTCCTCGCCTACACCTGGGACGGTGACCGCGAGGTCTCCTGGACGCTGGTCCGCAGCCAGATGCTCCGCTCGCTGGACGGCTCCTACACGCTCGCCCCGCTCGACGGCGGCCGCACCGAGGTCACCTACCAGCTCGCCGTGGACGTCAAGATCCCGATGCTCGGGATGATCAAGCGCAAGGCCGAGAAGGTCATCATCGACCGGGCCCTGGCCGGCCTGAAGAAGCGCGTCGAGGGCTGACGCCGAGGAAACGGGGGGCTGTTCGGTATGACGGCACAGCGCACCATCCTGGTCAGCGGCGACGCGGCGGCCCCCACGGTGGCCGCCGCCACCGCCCTGCACGCCGCCGGACAGGGCCGGCGCACCCTTCTGCTGGCCGCCGACGACCCGCACCGCACCCTGGACACCGTCCTCGGCACCCGGCTGGAACCGGAAGGGACCCCGTACGCGCCCGGGCTCACCGTCGCCCGGATCGACGAGCAGGCCGCCTTCCGGCACGCCCTCGGCGAGATCGGCGGCCGGCTGAAGCCCGCCCTGGACCTGCTCGGTGCCGAACCGCTCGACCCCGAGGAGCTCACCGCCCTCCCCGGCACCGCCCGGCTCGCCCTGCTGCGCGCCCTGTCCGCCGTCGACGCGGACGTCCTGGTGGTGCTCGCCCCGCCGCCCGCCGAACTCGTCGCCACCCTCGCCCTGCCCGAGCAGCTGGAGCGCTACCTCGCCCGGCTCGCTCCCGAGCAGCGCCAGGCCGCCCGGGCGCTGCGCCCGCTGCTGGCCGGCCTCGCCGGGGTGCCGATGCCGGCCGACTGGCTGTACGAGGCCCGGGCCAAGGCGGTCGCCGCGCTGGCCGAGGCCCGCGCGGCGATCACCGCGCCGGGCACCAGCGTCCGCCTGGTCACCGCCGCCGACGGCCACCCGTACGAGGAACTGCGCCGGGTGCGCGCCGGGCTCGCCCTGCACGGGCACCGGCCGGACGCCGTGGTGGTGCACGGCGCGCTGCCGGACGGCGCGGCCGACTCGCCCGACCCCTGGCTGGCCGGGCTGGCCCGGCGCCGGCGGGAGGAGCTGGCCGCCCTCGTCGCCGCGAGCGACGTCCCGGTGCTGGTCACCGGCCTTGCCGAGGTCACCCTGGAGGCCGTCGCCGACCGGCTCTACGGGGCCGGCCCCGGCCCCGCGCGGCTCGCCCCCGAGCCGTGGACGGTCGAGGACCGGCTCGCCGAGGACGGCCTGCTGGTCTGGCACCTCGTTCTGCCCGGCGCCGAGCGGGCCGACCTGGACCTGGTCCGGCGCGGCGACGAACTCGTGGTCGGTCTCGGCGCCCACCGCAGGGTCCTCACCCTGCCCTCGGCGCTGCGCCGCTGCACCGTCGCGGGCGCCGGTCTGTACGACGGGGTGCTCGCGGTGCGCTTCGCCCCCGACCCGGCGCTCTGGCCCCGGGGCTGAGGTCCGCCCGGCCGGTCCGAGAGCCCGTCCGAGCCGGTCCTGAGCCGTGCCCGCGCGGGTTCCGCGCCCGGCTCCGCGCCCGCACGGGGCCGCCCGGCCGGTCCGGTAGCGTCGGGGCAGGTGGCCGCGGGTGCGGCCACAGCTGAGGAGGCGCCCGCGATGACCACCACCGACCGGACCGAGCCGACCGCCGAGCAGGGCGGCCAGGAGGGGCACCCGTTCGGGCCGGAGCTGGGCCCGCTGGTGGACGAGGTGCGCCGGCTCGCCACCGCGGTCGGGCAGAAGGCCCAGGAGGCGGGCGCCGAGACCCTGATCTCGCTGGCCGGCCTCGCGGACCAGCTGCGTGAGAAGCAGCCCGAGGTCTACGGCCATCTGGCTGCCGCCGGGGGTGAGCTGCTGGCCGCCTACCGGGCCGCCGTCGCCGGCCACGAGCACCGCTGGACCGCCGGCCGGAGCGCCGGCAGCGAGCGGATCGACCTCGACACGCCTGACGGGCCGTCCGACAAGGAGTGAAGTCGCGAGTGTCCTGTGGTGACACTGTGCTTCAGGTGTCTGACGGAACGGATGCGACTGTACGACTTTTGAAGAATTCGGCCGGGTTGGCGAATGATTGTCTTCGGTTAATGTATGCGACGGTGTGCACGGGGGGCAGGGTTGGGCGGTACCGTTCCGTCCAGCGGGAACGAGTGAATAGCTGAGGGACACATGGCTCTGACCATTGGCGTCGATGTCGGCGGGACCAAGATCGCGGCAGGCGTGGTGAACGAGGCCGGCGAGATCCTGGCCCGGACCAGGGTGCCCACCCCGGCCGACCCGCAGTGGGCGGTCGACGCCATCGCGCAGGCCGTGCGCGAGCTCAAGGAGGAGTACCCCGACGTGGCGGCGGCCGGTGTCGGCGCGCCCGGCTTCGTCGACCGCGACCGCTCCACGGTGATCTTCGCCCCCAACATCGACTGGGAGGACGAGCCGCTGCGCTCCCGGATCGAGGAGCTCACCGGCCTCGGCACCGTCGTCGAGAACGACGCCAACTGCGCAGCCTGGGCCGAGTTCCGCTTCGGCGCGGGCGCCGCGTACGAGGACATGGTGCTGATCACCGTCGGCACCGGCATCGGCGGCGGCATCGTCCTGGACGGGCGGCTGCACCGCGGCCGGTTCGGGGTGGCCGGCGAGATCGGCCACCTCAACATGGTCCCCGACGGCCTGACCTGCGGCTGCGGCGGCAAGGGCTGCTGGGAGCAGTACGGCTCGGGCCGGGCGCTGCGCCGCTACGGCCGGGAGAAGTCCGCCGCCGACCAGATCCGCGGCAAGCGGATGCTGGAGCTCAACGACGGCGTCGCCGAGACCATCCGCGGCATCCACATCACCCAGGCCGCCGAGGAGGGCGACCCGCTCGCCCTGGAGTGCTACGCGGAGCTGGCCGACTGGCTGGGCCGGGGCATGGCCGACCTCGCCGCGCTCTTCGACCCGGGCGTCTTCGTCCTCGGCGGCGGCGTCTCCGACTCCGGCCGGCTGCTGCTGGACCCGGTCGCCAAGGCCTTCGAGCACTATCTGACGGGTGGGGTGCACCGCCCGCGCGCCGAGGTCGTGCTCGCCTCGATGGGCTCCGCCGCGGGCATCGCCGGGGCGGCCGACCTGGCCCGCACCCGCTGACCCGACCTTCTCCGCCGGTGGCGGCGCGGACCGGGGCCGAAGGGCTCCCGGCCGTGCCGCCACCGGCGTGTTCCCCTGCTGCCGTACGGTCGTCACCGGACGAAAGGGGAGGACCATGACCACCGGCTCGACCGGACTGCCGCCCTCCGGCCCTGGGCCGGACGGCTCCCGCCGGGTGCGGCTGCTCAGCTACAACATCCGTTCGCTGCGCGACGACCGGCAGGCCCTGGTGCGGGTGATCCGGGCCTGCGAGCCCGATCTGGTCTGCGTCCAGGAGTCGCCGCGCTACTGGCGGCCGCAGGGCCAGGCCGCCTGGCTCGCCCGGCGCACCGGCCTGGTGATCCTGGCGGGCGGCGGCCGGATCGCGGCCGGCCCGCTGCTGCTCGGCCGGCCCGGCACGGACGTCCTCGCCGTCCATGACCGGCTGTTGCCCAAGACCCGCGGCCTGCATGCGCGCGGCTTCGCCTCCGCCCTGGTCCGGGTGGCCGGGTCGGCGCCGTTCACCGTCACGAGCTGTCATCTGAGCCTGGACGCCGATGAGCGCCTGGCCCAGTTCGAGCTGCTGCTCGACCAGGCCGGGATCGCCGAACTCGGCGTCGTGGCGGGAGACTTCAACGAACACCCGGACGGTCGGGGCTGGCGGCTGCTGGCCGCCCGGCTGCGGGACGGCCACCTCGCCGCGCCCTGGGGCGGCACCTTCACCTCGGTACCGGAAAACCCCTACCAGCGGATCGACGCGGTCTTCACCACCCCCGGCATCCAGGTCCTCGCCTGCGGCGTCCCGCACGGCCTGCCCGGCGTCGGCGAGGCCGACCTGCGGGCCGCCACCGACCATCTGCCGGTGCTCGCCGTGCTGGAGCTCCCGGCCGGCTGAGCCGCCGTCGGGGGCGGGAGGCCCGCTCCCGCCCCGACGGGCGGAACTCAGACAGGTGGAACTCAGACGACCGCGCCGCCGTGCGGGTCCTCGGGCTCGTCGTCGTCCCGGTCCTTCATCCGGACCACCAGGGTGGCGAAACCGCCCAGGAAGGCCGTGACGCCGACCCAGGCGGGCCAGCCGGAGACCTCGCGCCAGACCACCGCGTCGAACAGCAGCAGCGCCGGGCCGCCGAGCACCGCGAGCCAGGCGAACTTGGCGGTGACGTCGGCGGGCGGCAGCGGTGGCGGCTCCGGCGGGACGAAGTGCCCCTCGTCCGTCTCCTCGGCCAGCTCGAAGTCGCGCGGGCCGGAGCCTGCCGCCGGCATCACCGGCCGGGTCGAGCGGGGGCGGGGCTGCGGCGCCAGGTCCGCGAGGTCGCCCGGGCCGGTGCGGTTCTCGGTGCCGTCCTTGAAACCGCCCTTGAGCTCGCCGCGCGCCCGAAGGTCCTCGATTTCCGGCCAGTTCGGGTTGTTGAGGTCGACGGGATCGTCGAACTGGGCGACCAGCGCGGCGAAGATCTCGTCCTGCTCGGCCTGGCTGCGCTCGGGCGCACGCCGCGCCCGGGGCTCCTCGGGCGTCGCCGGGCCGGCGCCGTCCGCCGCGGGAAGCGCCTTCGCGCCGTCCGCCGTCCCCCCGCCCGCCGTGCCGCCGTCCTTTGCCACGCCGTCCTCGCGGGGTGCCTCGTCCTCGCCGCCCGCCGTGCTGCTCTCGTGCACTTCCGGCCCTTCAGCCTTGGTGATCGTCGGATTCGACCCGGGTGACGCCCGCCGCGTGCGCGGGAGCCAGCCGCCGGATGAAGGCCAGGCAGGCCGCGAATATTTCCGCCGCGTCGTGGTCCAGCGTCGCGACGTGGTAGCTGCGCTGGCACAGCCGTTCCGTCACATCGGTCGAGGATATCCGGGCCAGCACCAGTTCCGAGTTGGCCGGCGAGACGACATGGTCCTGCGGGCTGTGGAACAGCAGCACCGGCTGGGTCACCTCCGGCAGCCGCCGCTGGACGTCCTTCCAGAGCAGGGACAGCGACCAGGCCGCGTGCAGCGGCGTCCGGTCGTAGCCGAGCTCGACCGCGCCGGGGCGGGCGATGTCGTTGGCGATCCCGGGCAGGCTCGGCACCACGTGCCGCAGCGCCGGGAGCAGCACACTCGCGGGGTTGTCGGAGCGCACCGACGGGTTGACCAGCACCAGCCCGGAGACCACCGGCCCGTGCAGCGCGGCCAGCCGCAGCGCCAGCGAGCCGCCCATCGACAGCGCGCAGACGAAGACCTGCTCGCACTCGGCGGCCAGCGCCAGCAGCTCCCGCTCGACCTCGGCGTACCAGTCCTCCCAGCGGGTGACCTGCATGTCCTGCCAGCGGGTGCCGTGCCCGGGCAGCAGCGGCAAGGAGACCGTGAACCCCGCCGCGGCCAGCTCCTCGGCCCACGGGCGCAGCGACTGCGGCGAACCGGTGAAGCCGTGGCAGAGCAGTACGCCGACCGGCCCACCCCGGTGGCGGTACGGTTCGGCACCGGGCAGCGGCGGCATGGCGGGCTCCTTCGCGGGCAGGGACTGCGGGGAAGCGGAAGCTGGGCGGAGCTGGCTGGCAACGGAGAGGCTGCGGAAACCGCATCGTCCCACGGGCCCGCCCGTGCCGTACAGCCCTGTCCGGCACGCCGCCGGAGACCCGGCCGACGGCCCGGCGGGGCGGGGCGGGGCGCGGGCGGTGGCCGCGGGGCATTAGGATCGACCGGTCCGCATAACAGGAGGCCCGGGTTGTTCTACCGACTGATGAAGATGATCGTCGCGCCACTGCTACGGATCTTCTTCCGGCCGTGGATCGAGGGCGAGGAGAACATCCCCGCCGAGGGTGCCGCGATCATCGCGAGCAACCATCTCTCCTTTTCGGACTCCTTCTTCTTCCCCGCGCTGATCAAGCGACGGGTGACCTTCATCGCCAAGGCGGAGTACTTCAACACCCCGGGCGTGAAGGGCAAGCTGACGGCCGCCTTCTTCAAGGGCGTCGGCCAGCTGCCGGTGGACCGCTCGGGTGTGCGTGGCGCCGGCGAGGCGGCGATCCGCAGCGCGATCGCGGTGCTGGATCGCGGCGAGCTGTTCGGGGTCTACCCGGAGGGCACCCGTTCGCCCGACGGCAAGCTCTACCGCGGCAAGGTCGGCGGCCTGGCCCGCGTCGCGCTGGCCACCGGCGCGCCGGTCATCCCGGTCGCCATGATCGACACCGAGAAGGTGCAGCCGCCCGGCCAGGTGGTCCCCAACTTCGGTATCCGCCCGGGCATCCGGATCGGCCGCCCGCTGGACTTCTCCCGCTACCACGGCATGGAGAACGACCGTTTCATCCTCCGTTCGGTGACGGACGAGGTGATGTACGAGATCATGCGGCTCTCCGGCCAGGAGTACGTGGACATCTACGCGACCGCCGCCAAGCGGCAGATCGCCGACGACAAGAAGCGCGCCGACGCCGAGCGCAAGGCCGTCCAGAAGGCCGAGCAGGCCGCCGCCAAGGCCGAGAAGGCCGAAGCCGAGCAGGCCGAGAAGGCCGCCGAGGCAGAGCAGGCCGGGTCCGCGGAGACCGAGGCCGCCAAGGCGGAGCGGGACGAGAAGGAGACCGGGTCGGCCTGATCCGGCCGCCCGGGGGAGGGGCAGCGCAGATGACGGACGGCGGCAGAACCGGGGCGGTCGGGGGGACTCTCGCGGCCGGCGGCATGTCGGTCGAACTGCCCCTCTGGCGCGCCATCTCCTTGTTCCGGGTGCTCGCGCTCTGCTACGCTGTCCTGCGCTACTTCAACGCGTACCTGGGGTTCCTGCACCCCGTCGCCGGCTGGATCTACCTCGGCGCGCTCACCCTCTGGACGCTGGCCAGCACCCGCGCCTTCGCCGGCCCGCAGCGCTGCACCTGGTACGTGCTCGGCACCGACCTCACCCTGGCCGTCACCGGCATCGTGATGAGCGGGATGACCGACGACCCGGTCCGGATCGGCCACGGCGCGCCCACCCTCCCCACCATCTGGGCGGCCGGCACGGTGCTCGGTTTCGCCGGCAAGGGCGGCTGGCGCTGGGCGGCGGCGGCCGGTTCGGTGATCGGCCTGGCCAACATCCTCGGCCACGGCGGCCCCACCGGCGACAACATCCACAACATCGTGCTGCTGATGGTGGCCGGCTGCGCCATCGGCTACGTCATCGAGCTGGCCCGCGCCAGCGAGGCGACGCTCACCCGGGCGCTCCAGGTGGAGGCGGCCACCCGGGAGCGCGAGCGGCTCTCCCGGGACATCCACGACGGGGTGCTGCAGGTGCTCGCCCTGGTCCAGCGCCGTGGCGGCGAGGCCGGCGGGCCCGGCGGCGCGGACTTCGCCGAACTCGGCCGGCTGGCCGGGGAGCAGGAGCGCGCGCTGCGTGCGCTGATGAGCGGCGGCCCGCTGCCGGCCCAGCGCGAGCCGCTGGCCCCGCAGGACCTGCGTACCCTGCTCGGCCCGTACGCGGACGAGCGGATCACGCTCTCCGCCCCCGGCACCCCGGTGCTGCTGCCCGCCCCGGCCGCCGCCGAGCTGGCCGCCGCCGTCGGCGCGGCGGTGGACAACGTCCGCAAGCACGCGGGGGACGGGGCCCGGGCCTGGATCCTGGTGGAGGACGAGCCGGAGGCCGTCACGGTCAGCATCCGCGACGACGGCCCGGGTTTCGCCCCCGGGCGGCTCGGCGAGGCGGAGCGGGCCGGGCGGCTCGGCGTCTCCCAGTCGATCCGCGGCCGGCTGCTGGACCTCGGCGGCACGGCCGAGCTGTACTCGGCGCCCGGCGACGGCGTCGAGGTCGAACTGCGCTTCCCGAGGAGGGGTTCCGATGACCGACCAGCCGATGACCGACCGGCCGATGACCGACCGGCCGGGCACCGACCGGCCGCCGGTCCGGCCAGCTGACCGTCCGGTCGACCAACTGGCCGACCAGCCGGTGCGGGTCATGGTCGTGGACGACCACCCGATGTGGCGCGACGCCGTCTCGCGGGACCTCGCCGAGGCCGGGCTGGACGTGGTGGCCACGGCGGGCGACGGCGAGGAGGCCGTCCGCCGGGCCCGCGCCTGCGGCCCGCAGGTGGTGGTGCTGGACCTCAACCTGCCGGGCCTGCCCGGCGCCGAGGTCTGCCGCCAGGTGGTCGCCCAGGACCCGTCGGTGCGGGTCCTGGTGCTCTCCGCGAGCGGCGAGCACCAGGACGTGCTGGAGGCGGTGAAGTCCGGCGCGACCGGCTACCTGGTCAAGTCGGCCGGCCGGGAGGAACTGCTGGACGCGGTGCGCCGCACCGCCGTCGGCGACGCCGTCTTCACCCCGGGCCTGGCCGGCCTGGTGCTCGGCGAGTTCCGCCGGCTGGCCGCCGAGCCCGCCCGGGCCTCCGCGCCGGCCGCCCCGCAGCTGACCGCCCGGGAGACGGAGGTGCTGCGGCTGGTGGCCAAGGGACTGTCGTACCGGCAGATCGCGGACCGGCTGGTGCTCTCCCACCGCACGGTGCAGAACCACGTCCAGAACACCCTCGGCAAGCTTCAGCTGCACAACCGGGTCGAGCTGGTCAGGTACGCGATCGAGCAGGGCCTGGACGACGGGATCTGAGCGGGCGCGCCGGACGGCACGCCCGCTCGCGGACGCGGTTCAGCCGCGCAGCGCCGCCGCCTCGCGCAGCAGCCCGGCGACGATGTCCACGCCGTCGCGGGTGAGCACCGACTCCGGGTGGAACTGGAGCCCGGCGAAGCCGGCGCCGCGCAGCGCGTGCACGTCGCCGGTCAGCGCGTCGCGGGAGACCTCGATGCCCTCGGCGGCCAGCCGGGCCGCGTCCTCGTCGGAGCAGCGCGCGGTGAAGGTGTTGTAGAAGCCCACCGTGCGCCGGGTGCCGAAGAGGTCCACCGTCTCCTGCGCGCCCTGGTACGGGACGTTCTTGCGGGCCAGCGGCAGGCCGAGCGCGTCCGCGAGCAGCTGGTGGCTGAGGCAGACGGCGAGCAGCGGCGCGGTCCGGGCGCCGGAGCGGACGGCGGCCAGCGCGTCGGCGACGACCGGGCGCAGGACGGCCATCTTGGGGTCGTCGGCCACGGCCGGGTCGCCCGGGCCGGGGCCGAGCACCAGCGGGCCCCGGTGGGCGGCGACCCGCTCGCGCAGGCCCGGCTCGTCGTAGCGGACCACGGAGACCTGGTGGCCGAGCGAGGTCAGCAGGTGGGCGAGCATCGCGGTGAAGGTGTCCTCGCCGTCCACCACCAGGGTCGGCTCGACCTCGGTGATCTCGGCCGGCGCCTGCATCCGCAGCCAGAACGGGGCGAGGCCGGCGCGCCGGTCGTCCAGCGCGGCCTGGACCCGGTGGTCGTCGGCCAGCCGGGGGCCGGTCGGGTTCGGCACCCGGCCGGAGGCGGGGCGGGCGCCGATCGCGGTGAGCACCCCGGCGGCCTTGGCGTGGGTCTCGGCGACCTCGGAGTCCGGGTCGGAGTGGCGGACCAGGGTCGCGCCGACGCGGACCACCAGGCGCCCGGTGGCCGGGTCGATGTCGGCGGTGCGGATGCAGATCGGGGAGTCCATCAGCTGTCCGCCGCTGGCCGAGCGGCCGATCAGGGCGAGCGCGCCGGAGTAGTAGCCGCGTCCGCCGGGCTCGTAGCGCTTGATCACCCGGGTGGCGTTCTGGACCGGGCTGCCGGTGACGGTGGCGGCGAACATCGTCTCCTTGAGCACCTCGCGGACGTCCAGCGAGGTGCGCCCGCGCAGCTCGTACTCGGTGTGGGCGAGGTGGGCCATCTCCTTGAGCCGCGGGCCGAGCACCTGGCCGCCGAGGTCGCCGACGGTGCACATCATCTTGAGTTCCTCGTCGACCACCATGGTGAGCTCCTCCAGCTCCTTGGGGTCGTGCAGGAAGGAGAGCAGCGAGTCGATGTCCGCGCCGCCGGCCGGGTAGCGGTAGGTGCCGGAGATCGGGTTCATCACGACCGTCCCGCCGCTCTGCCGGACGTGCACCTCGGGCGAGGCGCCGACCAGTACGCGGTCCCCGGTGTGCACCAGGAACGTCCAGTAGGCGCCGCGCTCCTGCTCCAGTAGCCGGCGGAACAGCGAGAGCGCGAGCGCGGGGGAGAAGTCGTCCAGGGTGGCGCGGAAGTCGCGCCGGATCACGAAGTTGGCGCCCTCGCCGCGCCCGATCTCGTCCTCGATGACCCGGCGGACGATCCCGGCGTACTGCCGGTCGTCGATGTCGAACGAGCCGCCGGACAGCGAGACCGGCAATCGCGGCAGCACGGGGGCCACGTCGGCCAGCGGAAGGGCGTACTGCTCGGTGACCGAGAGCGCCTGCAACGGGGTCGCGTCGTCGTGCGCCTCGAAGCCGCGTTCGCGGATCTGCCGGTACGGGACGAGCGCGAGCAGGTCGTGCACCGGCCCGCCGGACGGCACCCCGTCGCGGACCGGCAGGTCGGCCAGGTGCTCGTAGCTGCCGACGGTGCCCAGCAGCACCTCGACGGTGTCCGGGGCGAGCCGGGGGGTGCGGCGGTGCAGCAGCGCGAACGCGGGGGCGTCGGGGCCGGTGAGTCGGGCGATCAGGTCGGCGGCGGTGGTCACGGTGGCGGCTTCCTTCCGGGGGAACTGCGGGGTGCGGTGCTGGGTTCCGCTCCCGGGAAGGCCGTCTGTCCAGACGTCGACGGCCGCCCCGAGGGGCGGCCGTCGTGTTCGTCTAGGAACGCGTGATCGGTGGGCCACCCTTGGGGTTGGCCCACCACCAGGAGTGGCTGTGCGGCGCGTTCATGCTTTGAGAGTAGCGGATGGCCCGATGGGGTGAGGCGGATCACGTGATTGTCCGAGATGTGTCTCACCCACCGGGCAGCGGTCACGAATTGGCTGCCGCACCCCGTAGCCTTGCGGTGTGACCGTGACGAATCCCCACTCCTGGCAGTCCCTGCCCGCGGCGCAGCAGCCTGAATGGCCGGACCAAGAGGCTCTGCGCAAGACCCTTGCGGAGCTTGCCTCCTATCCGCCGCTCGTCTTCGCGGGCGAGTGCGACCAGCTGCGCGCCCGGCTCGCTGCCGTCGCGCGTGGTGAGGCGTTCCTCCTGCAGGGCGGCGACTGCGCCGAGGCCTTCGACGGCGTCTCGGCCGAGCACATCCGCAACAAGCTGAAGACCCTGCTCCAGATGGCGGCCGTGCTGACGTACGCCGCCTCGGTGCCCGTGGTGAAGGTCGGCCGGATCGCCGGTCAGTACTCCAAGCCGCGGTCCAAGTCGACCGAGACCCGCGACGGGGTGACCCTGCCGGTCTACCGGGGCGACTCGGTGAACGGCTTCGACTTCACCCCCGAGTCCCGGATCCCGGACCCGGAGCGCCTGAAGCGGATGTACAACGCCTCCGCCGCGACGCTGAACCTGGTGCGCGCCTTCACCACCGGTGGCTACGCCGACCTGCGCCAGGTGCACGCCTGGAACCAGGACTTCGTGCGCAACTCGCCGGCCGGCCAGCGCTACGAGCAGCTCGCCCGCGAGATCGACAACGCGCTGGCGTTCATGAACGCCTGTGGCGTGGCGCCGGAGGAGTTCAGGACGGTCGAGTTCTACTCCTCGCACGAGGCGCTGATCCTCGACTACGAGACCGCGCTGACCCGCGTGGACTCGCGCACCGGCGAGCTGTACGACGTCTCCGGCCACATGGTCTGGATCGGCGAGCGCACCCGCCAGCTGGACCACGCGCACATCGAGTTCGCGTCGAAGGTCCGCAACCCGATCGGGGTGAAGCTCGGCCCGACCACCTCGGTCGACGAGGCGCTCACCCTGATCGAGAAGCTCGACCCGGAGCGCGAGCCCGGCCGGCTCACCTTCATCACCCGGATGGGCGCGGGCAAGATCCGCGAGCACCTGCCCACCCTGGTGGAGAAGGTCACCGCGTCCGGCGCCCAGCCGGTCTGGATCTGCGACCCGATGCACGGCAACACCTTCGAGGCGTCCAGCGGTCACAAGACCCGCAGCTTCGACGACGTGCTCGACGAGGTCAAGGGCTTCTTCGAGGTGCACCGCGCGCTCGGCACCCACCCGGGCGGCATCCACGTGGAGCTGACCGGCGACGACGTCACCGAGTGCGTCGGCGGTGGCGACGAGGTGCTGGTCGACGACCTGCACCAGCGCTACGAGACGGCCTGCGACCCGCGCCTCAACCGCAGCCAGTCGCTGGACCTGGCGTTCCTGGTGGCGGAGATGTACCGCGGCGGCCAGTGACCGGTCCCGCCGTAACGGCCTGATGTGACGAAGGCCCCTCCGGATTCGGTTCTTCCGAGCCCGGAGGGGCTTTTTCGTACCCGGATCGCCAGGTAAGGTGAGGCTTAGTGAACTAAGGCAACCCTTAGTCAAGATCGTTCCGCACCACCCCGGGAGAGTCCTCGATGTACGTGTGCATGTGCCATGCGGTCACCGAGGACCAGGTGAAGAAGGCGATCGACGCCGGCGCCGACACCCCGCGCCGGATCGCCAAGGGCTGCAAGGCCGGCACCGACTGCGGCTCCTGCGTCCGCCGGATCCAGGCGCTGCTCGGCGAGTACGGCGCCCGGCCCTGTCCGACCGCCCGGCTGGCGGCGAAGCTGGGGCTGGCGGACCCGGAGACCGTCGATCGGGCCCCGGCCGCGGTGCCGGACCGGCCGGCTCCGCTGCGCGCGGCCTGAGCCGCCGCCTTCCCGCTCCGCCGTGGCTCAGGAGTCCGGCTGCTCGATCAGCTGGGCGATGTAGAGCGCCTCGCCGAGCTTCTCCACCAGTTCCAGCTGGGTGTCGAGGTAGTCGATGTGGTGCTCCTCGTCCGCCAGGATCGACTCGAAGATGTTCGCCGAGGTCACGTCGTTCTTGGCCCGCATCACCACGATCCCGCGCTTGAGCCGGTCGATCGCCTCGACCTCGACCTGGCGGTCCGCCTCGAACATCTCCTTGACGGTCTGGCCGATCCGGACGTGGAAGAGCCGCTGGTAGTTCGGGAGCCCGTCCAGGAAGAGGATGCGGTCGGTGAGCACCTCGGCGTGCTTCATCTCGTCGAAGGACTCGTGGCGGGTGTACTTGGCGAGCTTCGTCCAGCCGAAGTTCTCCTGCATCTTGGCGTGCAGGAAGTACTGGTTGATCGCGGTCAGCTCGGCGGTGAGCTGCTCGTTGAGGAATTCGATGACCTCTGCGTCGCCCTTCATGGCGGCTGCCTTCCTGCTCTGCGTCCGGGAACCACGGCCGTACCGTCCGGCTGCACGCATCCTGGCACCGCTATGGGAGGAAATTCCAGTAAGTTCACACTCACTAGGACATGTGTCGGAATATCCCATTTAGGCACCTATTGGCCTGTGTGGGCGGGCGCGCGACCTCGGAAAGGGGCGCGCGCAGATGGTTGTCCGCCGTCTGTCACCATGGACTCATGGGTCAGTCCGAATACGAAAAGCTCCCGCCGTCTGACCCGAGACTCCCCCCGGGGCAGCGCCCGCAGCGCGGCTGGCCCGCCCTGCACTACGGACCCGTGCCCCGTTTCAAGCCGCTGACCTGGGACTTCCAGGTGTTCGGGGCGACCGCCTCGGCGGAGAAGCACAGGTGGGACTTCGCCGGCTTCAACGCGCTGCCGCGCACCACCGTGCGGGCCGACTTCCACTGCGTCACCAAGTTCTCGGTGCTCGACAGCGACTGGACGGGCGTGTCGGCCTCGGTCGTCCTCGACGAGGTGCCCCCGGCACCCGGCGTCACCCATGTCATGGTCTGGGCCGAGTACGGCTACAGCGCCAACCTCCGGCTCGCCGACTTCGCCGACCCCCGGACGGTCTTCGCCACCCACCGCAACGGCGAGTCGCTCACCGCCGAGCACGGCTTCCCGGTCCGTCTGGTCGTCCCGCAGCTGTACGCCTGGAAGGGGCCCAAATGGGTCAGGGCGGTGGAGTACATGCGGGCCGACCGCCGCGGTTTCTGGGAGGAACGCGGCTACCACAACCTCGCCGACCCCTGGCGGCAGCAGCGCTACTCCCACCAGGAGGAGCCGGGCGACGGCCCGCTGCGCTGACGGACATCCTCTAGAGGAACGGGAAGCTGACCGTTACCACCGTGTGCTGCGGGCGGCGCTCGCCGGCGGCGGGGGACTGGCTGGAGACCTTGCCGGTGCCGAACAGGTTGACGCCGCTGCTCTGCATGGCGAACCCGGCGGCCTGGAGCGCCTTGGCGGCGTCGTCCTTGGACATCCCGGTCACGTCCGGAACGGGCACCATGCCCTTGCTCACCACCAGCGAGACCGGGGTGTTCTCCGGCAGCCGCTGCCCGGCCGCCGGCGAACTGCTGATCACCGAGCCCTCCGGCACGGTGTCGTCGTACGTCTCGGTCACGCCGCCCCGGGCCAGCTGGACGCCGGAGAGGGCGGCCGCGGCCTGCTCGGCGGACTTCCCGGTGACGTCCGGCACGGCGATCCGCTTGGGACCCCGGGAGACGGAGACGGCGACGGCGTCGCTCTTGCGGGCCCGCGCCCCCACCCCCGGATCGGAGGAGATGATCTGCCCGGCCGGGACGGTCTCGCTGTACACCTCGGTGAAGCGCCCGTGCATGCCGACGCCGTCCAGGATGCGCTGCGCCTCCGCGCGGTCCTTGCCGAGCACGCTCGGCACCGTCCCGTACAGCGCACCGGAGAGCGCGTACGTGGTGCCGCCGACCAGCAGCGCCAGGACCGCCAGCACGGAGGCCCAGATCAGCGGGGTGCGCGGCAGCCGGCGCAGCGGGCCCGGGCGCCGGGTGCGCACCGGCGCCGGCTCGTCGTACGGGCGGGGCTCGGTGAGCAACTGGTCCATCAGCTCCGGCGGGACGTCCAGCACGCTGGTGCGCTCGGTCTCCGGGGCGGCGGGACCGGCCGCGGGGCGGATCACCGAGGTCGGCTCGCTGGTCGGGTACTGCGGGCTGGGCCGGGTGGAGGCGGGCGGCTCGGCGTCCAGCCGGGCCGGGGTGAGCGTGCGGCGTACCCGCTGGAGGGCGGCCAGCAGCTCGACCGCGTCGTACGGGCGGGCCTTCGGGTCGCGCGCGCAGGCGCCGGCCACTATGGCGTCGAGCTCGGGGCCGACCCCGGGGACGGCCAGGGACGGCGCGGGGACGTCCTCGTGCAGGTGGCGGTACATGACCTGGACGGGGTTCTCGCCGGTGTGCGGTCGGTGGCCGGTGAGCATCTCGTACAGCAGGATGCCGGCCGCGTAGACGTCCACCCGCTGGTCGGTCCCGGCGCCGGGGCGGATCTGTTCGGGGGCCAGGTAGGAGACGGTGCCCAGGACGGTGCCGGCGGTCGCGGTGGTGGAGGTGGCCGCGCCGTCGGCGGTGTTCAGCACCCGGACCAGGCCGAAGTCGGCGACCTTGACCAGGCCGTCGTCGGTGATCAGCACGTTCTCCGGCTTGACGTCCCGGTGGACCAGACCGGCCCGGTGGGCGGCGCCGAGCGCGGCCAGCACCGGCTCCAGGATGTCCAGGGCGGCCCGGATGGAGAGCGCGCCGCGGTCGCGCAGCAGGTCGCGCAGGGTGCGGCCGGGCACGTACTCCATCGCGAGGAAGACGGTGCCGCCGTCCGCGCCCTGGTCGAAGACGTTGACCACATTGGGGTGCGCCAGCCGGGCCACCGCCTTGGCCTCGCGGATGAACCGGCCGGTGAAGCCGTCGTCCCCGGCGAGCGAGGGGTGCATCACCTTGAGGGCCACGACCCGGTCGAGCCTGGTGTCGGTACCCCGGTACACGGTGGACATCCCGCCGGCCGCGATGCGCTGCTCGACCCGGTACCGGCCGTCGAGCAGGGTACCGATCAGCGGGTCGTGCAATGCCATGTCCACCCGGTGATTCTAGTGGCGCGGGCAGGGGCGGGACCCCGGGCGACACCGCGCCCGGGGCCTCTGTGCCCGGCTTGTGACACGCCCCGGCGCGCCCGGGTCAGAACGCCGGGTGCTCGCGGGTGTCCAGGTCGGCCCGGCCGGCCATGGCCGAGGAGGCCTCGGCGTGGAAGCGGCGCGGGATCCGGCCCGCCCGGTACGCCAGCCGGCCGGCCTCGGCGGCGTGCCGCATCGCGTCGGCCATCAGCACCGGGTCCTGGGCGCGGGTCACCGCCGAGGCCAGCATCACCGCGGCGCAGCCCAGCTCCATCGCCAGCGCCACGTCCGAGGCGGTGCCGGCGCCCGCGTCCAGGATCACCGGGACCCGGGCGCTCTCCACGATCAGCTGGAAGTTGTGCGGGTTGCGGATGCCCAGGCCGGAGCCGATCGGGGAGCCCAGCGGCATGATCGCCGCGCAGCCGACGTCCTCCAGCTTCCGTGCCAGCACCGGGTCGTCGTTGGTGTAGGGCAGCACGGTGAAGCCGTCGTCGACCAGGGTCTCGGCGGCGTCCAGCAGCTCGATCGGATCGGGCAGCAGGGTCCGCTCGTCCGCGATGACCTCCAGCTTCACCCAGTCGGTGCCGAGCGCCTCGCGGGCCAGCCGGGCGGTCAGCACCGCCTCGCCGGCCGTGAAGCAGCCGGCCGTGTTGGGCAGCACCCGGATGCCGTTGCGGACCAGCACGTCCAGGACGGAGCCCTGGGTGGTGGCGTCGACCCGGCGCATCGCCACCGTGGTGAGCTCGGTGCCGGAGACCCGCAGCGCCTGCTCCAGGATCTCCAGGCTGGGCGCGCCACCGGTGCCCATGATCAGCCGGGAGCCGAACGTGGTCCCGGCGATGTCCAGCAGGTCGTCCGCCATGGTCAGCCTCCCTGGACGGCGGTGAGGATCTCGATCCGGTCACCCGCGGCGAGCCGGGTCCGCGGCCACGAACCACGCGGCACCACGGTCTCGTTGAGCGCGGCGGCGACGCCGGAGTTGGCGGCGCTCAGCGCGGCCACCACCTCGGCGAGGGTGGTGGTGGCGGGCACCTGCCGGGGCTCGCCGTTGACGGTCAGTGCGATCTCGCTCATGCGGGGGCCTTCGTGGTGGAGCGGGCGGGGGAGAAGCGGGTGGGGGTGAACGGCGCCGCCAGGGCGGGCGTCTCGCCGGTGGCCAGGTACTCGGCGACCAGATCGGCCGTCACCGGGGTGAGCAGCACGCCGTTGCGGTAGTGGCCGGTGGCGGCGACGAGGCCGGGCAGGGCGGTCGGACCGATCAGCGGGGCGTTGTCCGGGGAGCCGGGGCGCAGTCCGGCGGAGGTCTCCACCAGGGGCAGCTCGGTGATGCCGGGGACGAGCTCGTGCGCGTCGCGCAGCAGCTCGTACACCCCGCCGGCGGTGACGGTGGTGTCGTACCCCTGCTCCTCGCTGGTGGCACCGATCACCAGCTCGCCGTTCTCCCGGGGCACCAGATAGAGGTGCCGGCCGCGCACCACCGCGCGCACGTTGCGGGAGAGGAACGGCCGGTACGGCTCGGGCACCCGCAGCCGCAGGATCTGCCCCTTCACCGGGCGGATCGCGGGGAGCACGCCCTCGGGCAGGCCGGGCAGCCGGTGGCTGTGCGGACCGGCGGCGAGCACGATTCGGTCGGCGGTGACGGTCTCCAGTGTGTCCAGCCGGGCGCCGACCGCGCGGTCGTTCTCGACCAGCAGTTCGGTGGCCTCTGCGCGGTGCAGCAGGACGCCGGCCCGCTCGCAGGCGAGGACCAGCGCCCTGACCAGCCGGCGGCCGTCCACCTGGTGGTCGTCGGTGACGTGCAGACCGCCCCGGACGCCGGGGGCGAGCATGGGTTCGAGCCTGCGGGCCTCGCGGCCGGTGAGCCAGTGCGAGTCCAGGCCGAGCCGCTGGTGGAAGGCGTGCAGTTCACGCAGTTCCGCGCGGTCGTCGGAGTCCAGGGCGACGGCGACGGTGCCGCACTGGCGGTAGCCGGTGTCCTGGCCGCCGCTCGCCTCGGTGAGTTCGGCGGCGAAGGCGGCATAGCGCTCGTTGGATGCCATCCCGAGGCGGAGCAACGGCTCCTCGCCGTACTGGAGTTCGGTGACGGGGGCGAGCATGCCGGCCGCGACCCGGGCGGCGCCGCCGCCGTGCGCCGGGTCGATCACCACGATGTTCCCCAGCCCGCGCCGGGCCGCGCGCCAGGCGACGGCGAGGCCGATGATGCCCCCGCCGATCACCAGGACGTCGGCATGCGCGCCCTTGGCCAAGCGTGTCAAAGTCGCTGCTCTCCCTTCGCCGGTATGACCCGGATCAGGTTCGGACGGTCGCAGGCCGTGTCAGCCCGCCTCTCAGCCCGGTCCGCCGGGCTCCCGTGAATTGGTGCCACCACCTTAACTCCGCGTCCCGCCCCGGCCGAAGGCGCGTACGAGGGGTGGACCCGAGCCCGGGTGGGGCCCGGACGGACGGCCGCCGCTGAGTACAGTGACGGCGTGGCAGAGCTGAGCGGGACGGATCAGGTGGTCGTGGTCGGGGCCGGGCTGGCCGGGGCGCAGTGCGCCGCGGGGCTGCGGCAGGGCGGCTGGCGGGGGCGGATCGTGCTGGTCGGCGAGGAGCCCCACGCGCCGTACGACCGGCCGCCGCTCTCCAAGGAGGTGCTGCTCGGCAAGGCCGATGCCACCACCCTCGACCTCGACTTCGCGGACCTGGGCGTCGAACTGCTCACCGGCCGCCGCGCCACCGGCCTCACCCCCGGGGTGCTGCACACCGACGCCGGCGATCTGCCGTACGGCACGCTGGTGATCGCCACCGGTGCCGCCCCGCGGGCCCTGCCCGGCGCCGAGCGCGCGCACCTGCTGCACACCCTGGACGACGCGCTGGCGCTGCGTGCCCTGCTCCGGCCGGGCCTGCGCCTGGTGCTGGTCGGTGCGGGCTGGATCGGCGCCGAGGTGTCCACCGCCGCCCGGGCGGCGGGGTGCGAGGTCACGGTCGTCGAGATGGGCCCGGCGCCCGTCCCCGGCGCGCTGCCCGCCGGGATCGGCCGGGCGATGGCCGCCTGGTACGCCGAGGCCGGGGTGGACCTGCGCTGCGGCGTCGGGGTCGCGGCGGTGGAGCCCGGCGCGGTGCTGCTGGCGGACGGCTCGCACCTGCCGGCCGACGAGGTGCTGGTCGGGATCGGCGCCCGGCCGGCCACCGGCTGGCTGGCCGGCTCCGGCGTCGAACTGGACGCGGCCGGTGCCGTCCTGGTGGACGAGCGGCTGCGCACCAGCCTGCCCGGCGTCTTCGCCGCGGGGGACTGCGTCAGCTATCCGTCGGCGCGCTCCGGCGTCCGGCTGGCCGTCCAGCACTGGGACCACGCGCTGCAGTCCGGCGCGGCGGCGGCCGCCGCCGTCCTCGGCGCGCAGGCGCCCTACGATCCGGTGCCGTACTTCTGGTCGGAGCAGTTCGGCCGCATGGTCCAGTACGCCGGGCGGCACGGGGCCGGTGACGAGCCGCTGTGGCGCGGTTCACCCGGGGAGCCGTCCTGGTCGGTGCTCTGGCTGCGCGACGGTGTGCCGCGCGCCCTGCTCGCGGTGGACCGTCCGCGCGACCTCGCCCAGGGCCGCCGGCTGATCGAGCGCGGTACGGCGCTGGACCCGGCCCTGGCGGCGGACCCCGCGGTGCCGCTGAAGTCGGCGCTCGCCGGGTAGCGCGGCGGGGCCCGCAGGCGGCCGCCCGGTGCTCGACGGACCTGTGACGGGTGTGCGGCGGGTGGTGAGTGGTGCGCGGCGGGCCGTGGAGGTGGCAGTCTGGTGGCGTGAGTGAGATCGAAAGCAAGATTGAAACCCTCGTTTCCGAGTGGATGTACCTGCCCGACATCTCGGAGCAGTGGGGCGTGCGGGTCACCGAGGTCCGCGACCTGGTCCGCAGCGGCGGGCTGATCGCGGTCCGGCGCGGCCCGAACAAGTCGCTGCAGGTGCCTGCCGCGTTCATCGACGGCCAGGGCCTGGTCAAGCACCTGTCGGGCACCCTGACCGTCCTGCGCGACTGCGGGTACAACGACATGGAGATCCTGGAGTGGCTCTTCACCGAGGACCCGTCGCTGCCCGGCAGCCCCATCCAGGCGCTGTGTGAGAACCGCGGCACCGAGGTGAAGCGCCGCGCCCAGGCGATGCTGATCTGATGGCGGCGGACACCCCGCGCCGGCGGCTCGCCGACGCCCGGCTCTACCTGTGCACCGACGCCCGCCGCGAGCAGGGCGACCTCGCCGAGTTCCTGGACGAGGCGCTGGCCGGCGGGGTGGACATCGTCCAGCTGCGGGACAAGGGCCTGGAGGCCAGGCAGGAGCTGGCGGCCCTGGAGGTCTTCGCCGACGCCTGCCGCCGCCACGGCAGGCTGCTGGCCGTCAACGACCGCGCCGACGTCGCGCACGCCGCCCGCCCCGACGTGCTGCACCTCGGGCAGGACGACCTGCCGGTGCCGGCCGCCCGGGCGATCCTCGGCGAGGACGTGATCATCGGACGGTCCTGCCACGCCGAGTCCGAGGTGGACGCGGCGATCGCCGAGCCCGGCGTGGACTACTTCTGCACCGGGCCGGTCTGGCCGACCCCGACCAAGCCCGGCCGCCACGCGCCGGGCCTCGGCCTGGTCTCGTACGCGGCCGCGCGGGACACCGACCGGCCGTGGTTCGCCATCGGCGGCATCGACCTCGGCAACCTGGACCAGGTGCTGGCGGCCGGCGCCCGCCGGATCGTGGTGGTGCGCGCCATCACCGGCGCGGACGACCCGCGGGCGGCCGCCGCCGAGCTGTCCCGGCGGCTGCGGGCCTGACCCCGCCGGGCCCGCCGCCGTCCGCCCGTACCCGCCCGCCGTACCCCCGGTACCGGTCAGTACTTGCGGACGGTGGCGGCCTCGGCCAGCGCCAGCAGCACCTCGCGGGCCCGCTCGTCCGCCAGCGGCGCCGCCTCCAGCGCGCCGAGCGCCTGGCGCATCAGCTCCTCGATCCGCCGCTCCACCAGCCCGGGCGCGCCGCTGCGCTCCACCAGCGCGCGCAGCCGGGTGACCTCCTCGGTCGCCAGGTCCGGTGCCCCGAGCCGCTCGTCCAGGTGGCGGGCGTCGGCCGCGGACAGCCCGCGCATGGCGTGCGCCACCAGCAGGGTGCGCTTGCCCTCGCGCAGGTCGTCCCCGGCCGGCTTGCCGGTGACGGCCGGGTCGCCGAAGACGCCCAGCAGGTCGTCCCGGAGCTGGAACGCCTCGCCCAGCGGCAGGCCGAACGCCCCGTACGCCTCGACCAGCCCGGGCCCGGCGCCGGCGAGCAGCGCGCCGATCTGGAGCGGGCGCTCGATGGTGTATTTGGCCGACTTGTAGTGCAGGACGGTCTGGGCCCGCTCCAGCGCGCCCGCGTCGGCGGAGTCGCCGGCGACCGGCTCCAGGACGTCCAGGTACTGGCCGACCATGACCTCGGTCCGCATCAGGTCGAACACCGGCTTGGCGGACAGCACCGCGGCCGGTTCCAGGCCCGAGCGCAGGAACAGCTCGTCGCACCAGATCAGCAGCAGGTCGCCGAGCAGCACCGCCGCGGAGGCGCCGTACTGCTCGCGGTCGCCGCGCCAGCCGCTCTCGCGGTGCAGGGCCTCGAAGCGGCGGTGGACGGAGGGCAGGCCGCGCCGGGTGTCGCTGCGGTCCATCAGGTCGTCGTGGACCAGCGCGCTGGCCTGGAGCAGCTCCAGAGCGGCCGCCGCGTGCGCGATGCCGTCGCCCCCGGCCGGGCCGCCGGCGCCGCGCCAGCCCCAGTAGCAGAACGCCGGGCGCAGCCGCTTGCCGCCGTCGAGCAGGAAGTCGCGCAGGGCGTCGGCGGCGGGTGCCAGCCGCGGGGAGATCTTCCCCAGCAGCGCCGACTGGCCGTCCATGAACCCGGCGAGCGCGGCGTTCACCCGCTCGCGCACGTCCTCCACGTCAATGGGGCTGGCCGGGCGGCTGGTGGGCGAGGTCACGATGAGGCTCCGGAGGTTCGCTGGGGTGCGGCAAGCCTAGCCGGGCGGCTGGGAACGCCTGTACGGACGACGGCCGGCCGGGATCCGGAATGCCGTCCACCGATTGTCTCAATCCGTGGACCTCGGTTGTCCGGGTCCTTTGCCCGACGGTTAACCTGCCAGCATGGCACTCGGCGTCGCTTCCACCAGAACAGACCGCGCGCAGACGGTTCGCGAGCTCCTGGCGGCTGGCAAGCGCTCCTTCTCCTTCGAGTTCATGCCGCCGCGCACCGAGGTCGGTGAACAGCGGCTCTGGGACGCCATCCGGCGGCTCGAACCGCTCGACCCGAACTTCGTCTGCATGACCTACGGGGCCGGCGGCTCCTCGCGCGAGCGCACGGTCAACATGGTCGGCCGGATCGCCACCGAGACCACGCTGACGCCGGTCGCCCACCTGACCGCGGTCGACCACTCGATCGCCGAGCTGCGCAACATCATCGGCCACTACGCCGACCAGGGCGTACGCAACGTCCTCGCGGTGCGCGGCGACCCGCCCGGCGACCCGACGGGCGAGTGGGTGAGCCACCCGCAGGGGGTCACCTACGCGTACGAGCTGGTGGAGCTGATCAAGGGGATCGGCGACTTCTGCGTCGGCGTCGCCGCCTCCCCGAACATGCACCCGCGCTCGACCGACTGGGACGAGGACATCCGGCACTTCGTCGGGAAGATCCGCGCGGGCGCCGACTACGCGATCACCCAGATGTTCTTCGAGGTCGACGACTACCTGCGGCTGCGCGACAGGGTCACGGCGGCCGGCTGCGAGGCGCCGATCATCCCGGAGATCATGCCGGTCACCAACGCCAAGCAGCTGGACCGCTTCCCCCAGCTGAGCGGCTCGGCCTTCCCGGCCGACCTGGAGGAGCGGCTGCGGGCCGTGATCGACGACCCGGTGGCGCTGCGCGAGGTCGGTATGGACCACGCCACCGCGATGTCCGAGCGGCTGCTCGCCGAGGGCGCCCCCGGCCTGCACTTCATCACGCTCAACCACTCGACCGCGACGCTGGAGATCTACCAGAACCTCGGTCTGCACCAGCGCTGAGCGGCCCGGCCGCCCCGGCCGGAGAAGTGCCGGGGGCGGCCGGGAACGCGATGCGGTACCCGGGCCGTTGAACCGGTACAGTCGCCGCACACGCGCGGCGCGCGCGGGCACGCGACTGGAGGTAGCGGGCGGATGGGTGTCGGATACCTGCTGCTGTACGCCGCGTTGGCGGTGGTGGCGCTCTGGCTGGTGGCCGAGCTGCTGCTGCAGAACCGGGCCCCGATCCACTGGCGCGGTCTGGCCCTGGGCGGCTTCCTCGGGGTGGCCGCCGGGATGGCGATCGGCTCGGTCGTGGTGATCGGTGCGGGCGCCGCGCTGTTCGCGGTCGGCCAGACCTTCGTCACCCTCTCGGTCAAGCGCGGCTACACGTCCGGCTGGTCGCTGCGCAAGGCCGACGGCGGCCTGCCCGGACCGCTGGCCAAGGTCCCGCTGCTCGGGGCGCTGACCGGCGGCGGCGCGGTGGCCGCGGCCACCGTGGCGGCGGCCAGGATCGGCGAGGTCGGCGCGGTCGAGGAGCCCCCCGGGCCCGCCCCGGTGGCGGCCGAGGCCGTCCCGGCCGTCGAGCAGACCGCCGCCTTCGAGATGCAGGAGCTCGCCGCGGACGGCGTCTACGCCCCCGCCTACTACGAGCAGCAGCACGAGCAGCAGCAGGCCGTCCAGCCGGACCCGTACGCCGGGGCCTACCAGTCCGGCTACGACGTCCAGCAGCAGCCGCAGCCGCCGGGCTACGACCAGCAGCAGTGGCAGACCCAGCAGCAGCCGGCGTTCACCTACGACCAGGGCTACGGCGGCTACCAGCAGCAGCCGGACCCGTACGCGGGCTATCAGCAGCAGGAGCAGTACGCGGGCTACCAGCAGCAGCCCGCCTGGGACCCGAACGCCCAGCAGCAGTGGCAGCCCGAGCAGCACCCGCAGCACCCCGAGCAGCACCCGCAGCAGCAGCCGGTCATCCCCCAGCAGCCGTCCTACGACTACGGCTACCAGCAGCAGAACACCTGGCAGCAGGGCTGACGGCCGCCGGGCGTGGCCCTGGGCGGGCAGGCCCTAGGCGGGACCGACCAGGTTGGCCACGATGCAGGCGGACATGCCCACCCTGGCCAGCCCGCCGCCGGGGTGGGCGGCGCCGCCCACCAGGTAGAGACCGGGGAAGTCCTCGTTCGGCGCCTGGAGCAGCGCGCCGTCGGCGCCGGCCAGGGCGGGCGGGGGCACCGAGCCGAAGAAGGAGGCGGTCTCCCGCTCGGTCTCCTCGGGCGTGCGCACCACCCGCCACAGCACCCGCTCGCCGAGGCCCAGGCCGGCCGCGTCGACGTGGGCGAGCATCCGGTCGGCGAAGCGGTCGGCCGCGCCGGGCGCGCCCCAGTCGAAGTCCAGTGAGGGCGTGGTCGCGGTGAGCACCACGCTCTCGTGGCCCTCGGGGTGGAGCGACGGGTCGTCGGGCCGCAGCACCTGGACGGTCGGCCGGTCCGCGAGCGGGGCTCCGGGGGTGAAGATCCCGGCGAGTTCGGCGGCCGGGTCCGCCGCGTGCACCACCGTGCGGTGCGCGGTGCCGGCCGGACGGGCGCCGCGCAGCGCGAGCAGCACGCTGACCCGCCCGGGCACGCCGTGCAGCCGCTGGGCGGCGGCGGGCCAGTCGTCGGACGACTCGGCCGGGCCCGTCCAGCCGGTGTGCAGCACCCTGGCGTCCATCGAGGAGACCACCAGATCCGCGTCGAGCCGGTCGCCCTTGGTCTGGACGCCGCAGACCCGGCCGTCCCGGGTCGCCACCTTGGTCACCGGCGTGTCGAAGCGGAACGTCACCCCGCGCTGCTCGCACCGCCGGTACACCGCCTCGGCCAGCGCGCGGATGCCACCGCGCACGTACCAGACGCCGAAGGACTGCTCCATGTACGGCAGCACGGTGGCGCTCGCCGGGGCGGTGCGCGGGTCGAGGCCGAAGCGCAGCGCGTGCTCGTGCAGCAGGGCGGTCGGGCCGGGGTGGCCGCCGAGTTCGCGGGCGGCGACGTCGGCGAGGGTCCACGGGCGGGGCCGGCGCAGCCGGGCCAGGCCCTGGCGGGGCGGGGTGGGGTAGGGGTCGCCGTGCAGCGGGGCCGGGTCGGCCGGGAGGGGCTCCTCCAGCAGCGGGCGGCGGGTGGTCTCCCAGACGGTGCGGCCGTGGTTCATCACCTCGCTCCAGCGGGCGCCCGAGCCAGGGCCGAACGCGGCGTCCAGGGCCTGGATGTAACCGGCCCGGGAGGCGTTGGGCAGGGTGAGGACGGTGCCGTCCGGGAAGAGGTGCAGGCTCTCCGGGTCCACCGGGACCAGCTCGACCAGCTGCTCCAGCGGCTCCTTGCCGGTCTTCAGCGCGAGGTCGCGGTAGACGGCCGGGAGGGTGAGCAGACCGGGGCCGGTGTCGAAGGCGAAGCCGGCCCGCTCGTACCGGCCGACCATGCCCCCGTACGTGCCCCCGGCCTCGCAGACCGTCACCCGATGTCCGAGGGTCGCCAGCCGGGAAGCCGCCGCGAGCCCGCTCATTCCTGCGCCGATGATGACGATCCGTGCCATGGCACCCGATCCTATGACCGCGCCGCCCACGATCCTTCCCCCACCTCACCGGCCGCGGCCTCCGCCGGTCGCGGGCCGGCCGCGCGGGCGGCCCTGCGCTCGCGGCGGCGGGCCCGGAAGCGGCGGATCCGGCTGATCGCGAACCAGACCAGCAGCAGGCCGACGGCCAGCAGCACGGCGGCGACCGACGCGGCCAGCCACGGGTGGAAGATCGCCAGGGTGACCAGCCCGGCGACCGAGACGTCCTCGGCCAGGCTGACCACGATGTTGCTGGCCGGTTCGGGCGAGGTGTTGACCGCCATCCGCAGCGAGGCCTTCACCAGATGGCTGACCAGCGCGGTGGTGCCGCCCATGGCGCCCGCCGCGACCTCGCCGAGCGAGCCCGGGTCGGCGCTCGCGAGGAGCGCGCCGACGGTGGCGCCCGCGACCGGGCGGATCACGGTGTGGACGGCGTCCCAGACGCTGTCCACGTAGGGGATCTTGTCGGCCACCGCCTCCAGCAGGAACAGCGCGGCGGCGGCGATCAGCACATCGGTGCGCTCCAGCGCCGACGGCACCGAGTCGGCCCCGGCGAACCGGCCCAGCAGCCCGAGCAGCAGCACCACCGCGTACGCGTTGATCCCACTGGCCAGCCCGCTGGTGAAGATCAGCGGCACGATCGTCATCGGTCTCCCTCCTCGGAGCGCCTGCCGGGTCCACCCGGTCTCGCCGTACCGTACCCGGGACGCCGGCCGGGGGCGGCCGGTTCCTGGCCCGGAAGGGACTGAGTACGGATACTCAGAAAAGCGGTTGAGTATCTGAGCGGATGGCCTCCGACCTGCGGGGACGGGACAGTAGGGGCACCGGGACGGAGAGCGCGTCGGGCGCGCCGGACCGGGAGGCGGACAGGTGCCGTCCACCGGCCGTGAGAGGCCGGCGGGACGGCACCGGCGGGTCCGTACGGGAGCCGGCCGGAGGCCGCGCACCGCCGACACGGGGCGGCGGAGCACGGCCGGGGGGCGGCGACGGGGGAGAGCCGGAACGCCGTCCGTGGGGGGACGGCGCTTCGGCCGGTGCGGGGCGGTGGTGCGGGGCCGGGAGGACCGGCCGATGCCCGCCGCCCACACGCACGCCCGCACGCCCGAGGGCGGCTATCCGGAACCGGGCCCGTTCATACGCAAATACGCACGCCCACCCGAATCACGCCCACCCGCACGCCCGGACGTACGCCCGCGCGCACACCTGTGCGCCCGCACGGCGAGTGGCCGCGCCATCGCTCGCGACCGCGTTGTCAGTGGTCCGGTTCACGATGGAGGAGCACGGGCCACCCGGCTCGCGCGCTGCCTCGGACCGGGGGAGACCATGACCATCAGCCACCCTGAGCCCGTCACCGCCCGCCTCCACCCCGCCTCCCACCCACCGGCCTCCCCCCAGCCCGCCGCCCGTCCGGGCCGCGGGGACGTCCACCCCGTGCCGCGCCGGGCCGCCGCCCCGCCGGCCGCGCTGGACCTGCTCGCCGACGCCCACCGCACGCTCGACCGCGCCCGCGCCCTGGAGGACCCGCTGGAGCGGTACGCCGCCGCGCATCTCGCCGCGCTGCGCACCGTCGCGGCCGTGCTCGCGGTGCGCGGGCGGCCGGAGAAGAGCCCCCGGCGGCGCAAGGCCATCCGCAGCGCCTGGGAGGTGCTGCCCGAGGTGGCGCCGGAGCTCGCCGAGTGGGCGGTCTACTTCGCGGCCGGCGCCCGCCGCCGGGCCGCCGCCGAGGCCGGGATCAGGGGCGCCGCCTCCGCCCGCGACGCCGACGACCTGATCCGCAACTCGGCCCTCTTCCTGCGCCTGGTCGAGCGCCTGCTCGGCCTGCGCCCCGCGCCGCCCGCCCCGAGGCTGCCGCTGGACGACGACGGCGGCGGCAGCGACAACGGCGGTGCTGACGGCGGTGCCGACGACGACGGCGGTGACCGCCCGGCCCGCCGCCGGTGACCGGCGGCGCGGCCCGGTCCGCGGCCGACGGCCGGCGGCGCGGCCCGGCCCGTCGGCCCGGACTAAGGTGGAGGCATCCTGATCGATCTGCATGTGCCGAGGAGCCCCGCCTTGTACCCGACGCGTCCCCGCAGCGCCCTGCGTACCGCCGTGGTGTGGGAGGTGGTCCGCACCGCCCTGGAGAAGCGGGCGGCCGAGCTGGACCAGCCCGTGCTCGACGTGGTCGACACCGGCGGCGGCACCGGCAACTTCGCCGTGCCGGTCGCCCGGCTCGGCCACCGGGTCACCGTGGTCGACCCGAGCCCCGACGCCCTGTTCGCGCTGGAGCGGCGGGCCGCCGAGGCCGGTGTCACCGACCTGGTCCGCGCCGTCCAGGGCGACACCCAGACGCTCCCCGAGCTGGTCGCGCCGGGGACGGTCGACGCGGTGCTCTGCCACGGCGTGCTGGAGGTCGTGGACGACCCGGCCGAGGCGCTCGGCAGCCTGGCCGGCACCCTGCGCCGGGGTGGCCTGGTCAGCCTGCTGGCCGCCAACCGCAACGGCGCGGTGCTGGCCCGCGCGCTCGCCGGCCACTTCACCGAGGCCCGGACGGTGCTGGGCGCCGCGGACGGCCGCTGGGGCGAGAACGACCCGATGCCGCGCCGCTTCACCGGCGAGGAGCTGGGCCGGCTGGCCGACGGCGCCGGTCTGCGGGTGGAGTCGGTGCACGGTGTCCGGGTCTTCGCCGACCTGGTGCCCGGTGTGCTGGTGGACACCGAGCCGGGCGCGCTGGAGGCGCTGCTGAAGCTGGAGGAGGCCGCCGCCGGGCAGCCCGCCTTCCACGCCGTGGCGACCCAGCTGCACGTCCTGGCGACGCTGGCCTGACCCCCGGCGGAGACGTTTCGCACACCCGCCCCACACACCCGCTCCGCAGAGGTTTCGCACACCGTCCGCCGGGTGTCCGGCGGCGGTTCGCCCACCGGTCTCCTGCCGGTCGTCTCCGAAGGTCCCCAGGTCTCGGCCGATTCCATCGGATCGGGCACTTGTCCGGGGTGTGCGGCGTTGGGCACAGTGCGGCCGGGACCGGTCGGGGTGGCCCGGCCCACGCGAAGCCGACCACCCCGTAACAGGTCCGTGGACCGTATGATCTGGGTAAAGCCGGAAAGCATGACAGCCGGACGCATGGGGCATATGGACGACACGGGTCGGGTCCCCCCGCACAGGCGTCCGACCGCGTGCCCTGATGGCTGATTGGACTTGCCTCCCCGACCGGGGCGGCGGACCGGTCGCACCCGCGACCGACGAGTAGGAGGACTCCGTGCCGCTCTCGGAGCACGAGCAGCGACTGCTCGACCAGATGGAGCGAGCGCTGTATGCCGAAGATCCCAAATTCGCGTCGGCGCTTGAGGGAACCGGGCTGCGCACCTACACCCGCCGGCGGGTCTACCTGGCCGTCGGGGGATTCGTGGTGGGCATCGGCCTGCTGATGGGCGGAATGGTCGTCCCCGACCAGATCTGGGTCAGCATCGTCGGGTTCCTGGTGATGCTGGGGTGCGCGGTCTTCGCCGTGACGGGCTGGCGCCGTGGTCCGGCGAGCCAGGGCTCCGGCCCCCGGCCGGCCGCCGCGCCGCGCCGCAAGGCCGGGATGATGGACCGGGTCGAGCAGCGCTGGCAGCGCCGCCGGGACGAGCAGAGCGGGCTCTGAGCCGAAGGGCCGGAGCCGTCGGGGCCCGCGGTTGAACGGTCACACCTGGAACAGCCGCCGAGGGCGGGCAGTCGGACCGACTGCCCGCCCTCGGCGTTCCGTCCCGGGGGCGTCCCTCAGGACTCCCCGGACTCCCCGCCGCCCTTCCGGCGCCGTAGCCCGCCCCAGGCCCGGCGTACCGGCCCGGTGACCGCCCCGGTCACCCGGGAGACCCGGCCACGGACGGCGAGCCGGGCGGCCAGCACGGCGTCGGAGATCCGCCACGACAACTGGGCCGAGGACGGCGGCAACAGCATCGCCCTGGTCCGGCCGGTCCGGCCGGCTCCGGCCCACAGGCCGTCCCGGGCGGTCCGGACGTCCGCCGCCAGCGGCGCGGCGATCCGGGCGTCGCGGGCGTAGAGCACCCGCTCGGCGGCCAGCGCCACCCGCCCGGCGGCCGCCGCCGAGGCCTCGTCCAGCTCGGCGGTCTCGGAGATCCGGCGGGCGGCGGACCTCGGGGTGCGCGACTCGTCCGGCGGGATGCCGAGGTCCCAGGCCGAGTCGACCAACTCGTCCCAGGCGGCCAGCACCTGTTCGTCGGTCAGCTCCGCGGGCCCGCTGCCGCCCGGCCGGCGGCGCCCGCCCGGACCGATCCGGCGCCGGCGCAGCATCGTCCGCCAGAACATCGGGGTGAGCAGCAGCGCGATCAGTACCAGGACCCCGGCGAGGGTGCCCAGCACCTGCCAGGACAGCAGCCAGGACTCCTCGTGGGCGCCGGCGGCGGTCTTCTTCCGGTCCTCGCACTCGCCCAGCCGACGCAGCCTGGGGTCGCAGTCGCTGCCGACGGAGGGCGCGGCCACCGGGGCCGTGCTCTGCGCGGCGGCGGTCGGCTGCTGGGTCGGAGCGGTGGCGGGGGCGGAGACCGGGTCGGCGTAGCTGGGCTGCACGCCGCGGCTCTTGGTGGGCTCGAAGCGCGTCCAGCCGAAGCCCTCGAAGTACAGCTCGGGCCAGGCGTGGTACTTCTGCCCGGTCACCGAGAACTGGTTGCCGCCCTTGGCGTCGCCGGGGGTGAAGCCGACCGCGACCCGGGCGGGGATCTTCAGTGTGCGGGCCATCGCCGCCATGGTGGAGGCGAAGTGGACGCAGAAGCCCCTGCGGTCCCGCAGGAAGGTCTCGATCGCGGAGCTTCCGGTGCCCGGCTGGATCTTGGTGTCGTAGGTGAACTCGGGACCGGTGAACCACGACTGCAGGGCCAGTGCCTTGTCGTACGGGGTGCGCGCCTTCGCGGTGACGGCCAGCGCCTTCTCCGCGACGACCGGGGGCAGTTCCCTGGGCAGCTCGGTGTAGTGCTCGACGATCTGGGCCGGGGCGGCGGGCGCGGTGCGCAGCTCCGTGGCGGTCGGCCGTACGTCCAGGGCGCTGACCTGGTACTTCAGGCCCTTGATCGCCTTGTCCTTGGTGGGCTGCACGGTGTCGGTGAGGGCGTCCACCTGCCAGCTGTCGGGGTTGGGGACGGTGATGCTCCTGGCCGGGTAGGGCACCGGCAGCCAGGCCGACTCCAGCCGGTCGGTGACCTCGAAGTCGCCGTCGATCGTGGGGAGGTCGGCGTCGGTGAGCCCTGCGGGGCGGGGGAGGTTCTTGAGGTCGCCCAGCCCGGTGCTCACGAGCTTCCACGAGGCGCCGTCGAAGGTGTCCAGCGAGCCGGTGCGCAGGTAGGTGGACTGGGCCTGGTCGCCGTCCATGCGGTAGTTGAGCAGCACCTCGTCGCTGGGGCTGTTGAACGCGGCCTCCAGCGTGACCAGCGGGTCCAGGCTGGCCGCGCCCCCGGAGCCGGAGCCCTTGCCCGAGCCCGGGCCGGACGTGCCGTGGATCAGGCCGGCGTCCCAGCGCGGCAGGAAGACCGGCAGCAGCAGGGCCAGCGCGAGGGCCAGTACACCGACCCGCTGGCCGCCCTGGCTGAGCGCGCCGGTGCCCCCGGTGCCGCGCGAGCTGCCGCGGAAGACCCGGCCCCAGCGGGAGACCCGGTCCTGGCCCTCGGCGAAGAGCAGCACCAGGTAGCCGCCGGCCGCCAGTGCGAACCAGATCCAGCTGCCGCCGCTGCCGGCCAGGCCGTTGCCGACCGAGTACAGGGCCAGCAGGGGCAGCCCGGCCAGCGCCGAGCGCCGGTAGGTCACCGCGACGGTGTCCACCACGACGGCGATCAGCCCGACGGAGGCGACCAGGATGAGTCGCAGGCCCGGGTTGGGCGGCGCCGGGATGGCGTACTCCTGGATGTTGTCCAGCCCGGTGCCGAGGACCTGGCCGAGGGCGTGCACCGACCGCGGCCCGGGCACGACGCCGCCCCACACGGCGGTGGAGCCGGCGAAGCCGACCAGCAGCAGGACGAACAGGACGAGGAGCTGCCCGAGCGGCACCGTCCAGCGGTAGAAGGGCGTCCGGCGCAGGCCTGCGCCGACCGCCGCGACCGCCGCGATCACCACGAAGGCGTTGATGATCCAGCTCTTGGTGGTGAGCAGCGGGGTCAGGCAGAGCGCGGCCAGTGCGGTGGCCAGCGCCGAGTACACGGTCAGTTTGGCCCGGGTGGTCACGCGCCGGCCTCTTCTCGGTAGGGGGAGGACGCCTTGGCCCGGTCGGCGGCCTGCCAGAGGTCGGGGGCGGAGTCCCCGGCGCGGACCGGCAGCACCGTCCAGCCGGCCTCGCGCAGCTGCTGGACGCGGGCGCGGAACTCGTCACCGCCGGTCTCGGGGGCGAGCAGCCGCAGGCCGGCCCAGGTGTCGGTGTCGAGCAGGAAGACCACGGCGCCGCCGGTCCGGCCGCGCAGCCGGGCCAGCCGGGCGGTCTGGGCCTCGTCCAGCTCGCCGAGGACGGCGACCAGCAGGCCCTCGCCGGAGGCCCGCAGCGGTTCCTCGGCGCGGGAGAGCCCGCCGCCGTCGGAGAGGTCGACCACCGCGAGCGCGTCCAGGATCAGACCGGAGGCGTCGGCCGCGGTGTTGCCGCCGCCGGCGGCCGGGCCGGGCACGCAGTGGCCGGTGTCGGTGAGCAGCCGGGTCTGGTAGCCGCGTTCCAGCAGGTGGACGGCGACCGAGGCGGCGCAGCCGACCGCCCACTCGAAGGAGGACGCGGGGCCGTTGCCCCGGTGGCCGACCTCCCGGGTGTCCAGCAGGACGCTGGCCCGGGCCTTCTGCGGCTGCTCCTCGCGCCGCACCATCAGTTCGCCGTACCGGGCGGTGGACTTCCAGTGCACCCGGCGCAGGTCGTCACCGGGCCGGTACTCGCGCAGGATCACGTCGTCGTCCCCGGCCAGCGCGAGGGTGCGGGTGTGGCTCTCGCCCTGGCCGGCCCACTCGCCGCTCAGCCGCACGTGCGGCAGGGGCTGCGCCTGCGGGACGACGGTCAGGGTGTCGGAGGCGGTGAAGGAACGGTTCAGCTCGCACATCCCGAACGGGTCGGAGAGGCGCAGCTGGAGCGGGCCGAGCGGGTAGCGGCCGCGCAGGTCGGAGCGGACCCGGTAGGAGACCTCGCGGTTGCCGCGCGGCTCGACCCGGTCCAGGACGAAGCGCGGGCGCGGCCCGAGTACGTACGGGACCTTGTCCTCCAGCAGCAGCAGGCCGGTGGGCACCCGGGAGACGTTGTCGACCCGCAGATGGACCCGGGCCTCCTGGCCCGCGGTGGCGCGGCGCGGGCTGAGCCGGCGGCCGCTGGCCACCCGGTAGCGGGTGCTGGCCAGCAGCAGCGCGGCCGCCAGCGGCAGCGCGGCGAGCAGCACGCCCACGCGCAGCAGCGCGTCCTGGTCGAGGAGGTAGGCGCAGACCACCGCGGTCAGCCCGGCGGCGAGGAAGGAGCGGCCCCGGGTGGTGAGGCCGCGCAGGCCGGCGCGCAGGCCTGACGGTGCGTCGGACGGCCCCACCTCAGCCCCTCCGGACGGCCGGGCTGCCCTGCGGGCGCGGCAGCGGCAGCCGGGCGACCAGGTCGACCACGATCTGCTCGGCGGTACGGCGGCTGAGCTGGGTCTCCGCGGTCGGCATCAGACGGTGGGCGAGCACCGGGACGGCGAGCCGCTGGATGTCGTCCGGGGTGACGTAGTCGCGTCCGTCCAGGGCGGCGGCGGCGCGGGCGGCCCGCACCAGGTGCAGGGTGGCGCGCGGCGAGGCGCCGAGCCGCAGCTCGTGGCTGCTGCGGGTGGCGGCGACCAGGTCGACGGCGTAGCGGCGGACCGGCTCGGCGATGTGCACGGTGCGCACCAGCTCGATCAGCTTGAGGATGTCGGCGGCGTGCGCCACCGGCTGGAGGTCCTCCAGCGGGCTGGCACCGGCGTGCACGTCGAGCATCGCGAGCTCGGCCTCGGTGCTCGGGTAGCCGATCGAGATCCGGGCCATGAAGCGGTCCCGCTGGGCCTCCGGGAGGGGGTAGGTGCCCTCCATCTCGACCGGGTTCTGCGTGGCCACCACCATGAACGGCGAGGGCAGTTCGTAGCTGGTGCCGTCGATGGTGACCTGCCGCTCCTCCATCGACTCCAGCAGCGCGGACTGGGTCTTCGGCGAGGCCCGGTTGATCTCGTCGCCGACCACGATCTGGGCGAAGATCGCGCCCGGGCGGAACTCGAAGTCGCGCTGGTGCTGGTCGTAGATGTTGGTGCCGGTGACGTCGGAGGGCAGCAGGTCCGGAGTGAACTGGATGCGCCGCACGGTGCAGTCGACGGACCGGGCCAGCGCCTTGGCGAGCATGGTCTTGCCGACGCCGGGGACGTCCTCCAGCAGCAGGTGGCCCTCGGCGAGCAGGACGGTCAGCGCGATCCGGACGGCCTCCGGCTTGCCCTCGATCACGCTCTCGATGTTGGCGCGCACCCGGTCGACGACCGCGCCGAGCTCGGGCAGACCGGCCGGGTGGGATTCCCCGGTCCGCCGGCCGCCTCCCGCACGACCTTCGAGACCGGCCTGATCGTTGTAGCTCGTCACCCGTTCGCTCCCTGGCACGCTGTGCCCGCCTCACCCCGAGACCGGCCCCCACCCCATGCTTGACGCGGCCCCTCCGGGAGCGGTTCCGAACAGGGAGCCGGTGCCGGGGTACGGCCTGCGGCCTGGCCGCCCCAGGTGGTTCGGGGTCAGACCGGCAGGCGCATTCTCCCCCGGGCGGTGGCCAGAAGTCACCATCCGGCCCGGAAGCACCGGGGAAGCGGTCAGGGGCGGAGCGGAAGCGCTCCGAGACGGTACGGGCGGACGCCCGGCGGGGCCCGGGCGACGCTGGCCGGGCCTGGACGTGGCCGGTGGGACGGGAGGGGTCAGCCGATCTCGCGGAGCAGCCCGGTGTGGACGTCGAAGACGAAGCCGCGCACGTCGTCCGTGTGGAGCAGGAACGGCGAGGTGCGGACCCGCTGCATGGACTGCCGGACGTCGCTGTCGAGGTCGGTGAAGGCCTCCACCGCCCACTGCGGGCGCTGGCCGACCTCCTGCGCCAGCTCGCGGCGGAAGTCCTCGGTGAGGCCCAGCAGGCCGCAGCCGGTGTGGTGGATCAGCGCGATCGAGCGGGTGCCCAGGGCGCGCTGACTGATGGTGAGCGAGCGGATGGTGTCGTCGGTGACGACGCCGCCGGCGTTGCGGATGACGTGGGCGTCGCCGAGTTCGAGGCCGAGCGCCGCGAACAGGTCGAGCCGGGCGTCCATGCACGCCACCACGGCGATCTTCTGGACCGGACGGGCGTCCATGCCCCCGTCGCGGAAGGTCACCGCGTACTCGCGGTTCGCCGCCACGAAGCGGTCGATGATGGTCGGCTTGGCGGAGCCGGCAGCGGCGGTCGGCGTGGGCCGGTCGGGGGTCACTGTCATGCTGGAGACGTTAGTGCGATTTCCGCGCTCGTGGTGGGGTGGGGGGCTACAGAGCGGGCGGCTGTGACCGAGCGCATATCCACAACGCGGCAGGTCCCGGAGGTGCTGGTCAGGGCGTTCTGACCCCATTCGTCCGGATTCCCGGAGGCCCGGCGGGCCGGTGTGCGGGGCAGTCCCGCGCGCCTCCGGGGCTGCGCCGACGGCGGTCCGCCCCGGCGCTCGCGACCTGCGGCGATCCGTACCGCCGCCCGGGTGGTGCGCCGGAGCGGGCCATTGACTGACCGGGTGCGCGCGATAGAGTTGCCGCGCAGTGGAGCACACCCGCCGGACCCCGTCAACCGGGCCTTTCCGGCCGGTGCCGCGGTCGACGCGGCCCGTGGCCTCCACCCGCTCCGTGCCACCTGGCGCACCTTCCCCGGCGCCGGGCGGTCACGACCTTCCCCTTGAGCGGGCGGGGACCACGGGCCGCGTCACGGCCCCATGCGTCGGCTCCGGTGCGCGGTGGGCCAAAATGGTCGGAGCTCCCGGACATCGGGCTGCTTCGCACCGAGGAAGGGCGCCACCGCGCATGAGCACCAACGATCCGGCCCCCAAGCACGTCCCTGTGATGCTGCAGCGGTGCATGGACGCGCTGGCCCCGGCGATCTCGCGGCCGGGCGCCGTGGTGGTGGACGCCACCCTCGGCCTCGGCGGGCACAGCGAGGCCCTGCTGACCCAGTTCCCGGACGTCCGGCTGGTCGCGGTGGACCGTGACCCGGCCGCGCTGAAGCTCTCCGGCGAGCGCCTCGCCCCGTTCGGCGACCGGGCCACCCTGGTGCACGCCGTCTACGACGAGATCCCCGAGGTGCTGGAGCGGCTCGGCATCGCCGAGGTGCAGGGCATTCTGTTCGACCTCGGCGTCTCCTCGATGCAGCTGGACGAGGCGGAGCGCGGCTTCGCGTACGCCCAGGACGCCCCGCTGGACATGCGGATGGACCAGACCCGCGGCCTGAGCGCGGCCGAGGTGCTGAACACCTACAGTCACGGGCAGCTGGCCCGGATCCTCAAGGTCTACGGTGAGGAGCGGTTCGCGGGCAAGATCGCCTCGGTGATCGTGCGGGAGCGCGAGAAGGAACCGTTCACCACCAGCGCGCGTCTGGTCGATCTGGTACGCAACGCCATCCCGGCCGCCACCCGGCGCACCGGCGGGAACCCGGCCAAGCGCACCTTCCAGGCGCTGCGGATCGAGGTCAACGGCGAGCTGGAGGTGCTGGACCGCGCGATCCCGGGGGCGCTGGACGTGCTGGCGCTGGGCGGGCGGATCGCCGTGATGTCCTACCAGTCGCTGGAGGACCGTCTGGTCAAGCAGTACTTCGCGGCCGGGGCGACCAGCAGCGCCCCGCCCGGGCTGCCGTTCATCCCGGAGGAGCACCAGCCCTGGCTGAAGCTGATCACTCGCGGTGCCGAACTGGCTACCGAGGAGGAGATCGAGGAGAACCGGCGTGCCGCGCCCGTGCGGCTGCGGGTGGCGGAGAGGATCAGGGACCGAAGCACCCGGGGCTGACCAGGCTCCGGGGCGGTCCGAAGGGCGGAGGAAGAGCGTGGGGCCGGTGGCCGGAGGCGGGGCGGGGAGAGCAGTGCTCCCCGGACAGGGCGGCAGGGCGCGGATCACGGTCCGGCCGGGGCGGCGCTCCCGGGGGCGGACGCCGTTCGCCGTCCTGGTGGTGGTCCTGCTGGCGGCGGGGATGCTCGGGCTGCTCGCGCTGAACACCGCGCTCAACGAAGGCTCCTTCGAGCTGTCCAAGCTGCAGCGGCAGACCACGGTGCTCACCGACGAGCAGCAGGGCCTCCAGCACCAGATCGACCAGAGCTCCGCGCCGGACGCGCTCGCGCGCCGGGCCGGCGAGCTGGGCATGGTGCCGGCCGGCGGGATGGCCTTCCTCGATCTCCAGAACGGTGGCACGGTGATCGGCAAACCCGGTCCGGCCCAGGACAGCCCCCCGGTGAAGCGGTCCACCGCCGAACCGTGGCCGGGCAGGCAGCCCGCGCCGAGTGCGCAGCAGAGCGCCCCGGCGCCGGCGGCCACCGTCGGTGACGGCACCGTCCAGATCAACCCGGCGCCGCCCGCGAGCGGAGGTGCGGGCCGATGAGCACGCCCCGACAGCCCACCGGCGGCACGGGCGGCCGGCGGCCGCCCGCCCCGCGCGGCCAGTCCGGCAAGGCCCAGTCCGGCAAGGCCCAGCCCGGCAAGGCGCAGCCGGCCAAGCCCCAGTCCGCGCGGTCGAAGCAGCCCCCGAAGACCCAGGCGCCCAAGGGGCAGCCCCCCAGGGCGCAGCAGCCGTCCGCCGCGAGGACGCCCCGGGCCCCGCAGCAGCGCCGCCCGACGGCCCGGGGTCAGGCGGGCGCCAAGCCGCGCCCCAGGCCCCGCCCGCCGCAGCGGCCGAAGGGGATCCGGCTGGCCGACCCGCGCCGCCGGCTGCGGGTGATCACCGTCGTGATGTCGCTGGTGTTCTCGGTGTTCGCCGGCCGCCTGGTCCAGCTCCAGCTGCTGGACTCGGACGCGCTGGCCGCCGACGCCAACACCAACCGCTACCAGAGCATCCCGATCACCGCCGAGCGCGGCTCGATAACGTCCGCCGACGGCGTGGCGCTGGCCACCACCGTCGACGCGTACGACATCACCGCCGACCCGGCCATGTTCACCCCGGCGTCCTCCGGGATCCCGGACGCGCCGGAACAGGCGGCCGCGCTGCTGGCACCGATCCTCGGCCTGCCCAAGGAGAAGATCGCCGCCGACCTGCACACCCCCAAGACGCGCTACAAGCGGCTCGCCGCCCAGCAGACCCCGGACACCAAGAACCAGATCAGCGACCTCAAGTCGAGCCTGGAGAAGAAGGCGAACTCCAAGGCCTGCCTGGCCCAGAAGCGGCTGCTGAACAAGCCGGCCGAGGAGGGCGGGCGGACCAGGGTGGACAACGAGTGCGCCAACCCGCTGGCCGGGGTCTTCAACCGGGACACCCAGAAGCGGGTCTACCCCTCGGACGGCCTCGCCGCCAACCTGGTCGGCTTCGTCAACGCCGAGGGCGAGGGCGCCGGCGGCCTGGAGCAGCAGTACCAGAAGCAGCTGGCCGGCAAGGAGGGCCACAGCAGCTACGCCCAGGCGGGCGGCCGGCTGGTGCCCACCGCCGGGGGCTCGCTGGACCCGGCCGTGCCCGGCACCGACCTGCGGCTGACCATCAACCGGGACATCCAGTGGGCCGCCCAGCGGGCCATCACCGACCAGGTCGCCAACTCCGGGGCGGAGAAGGGCTATGTGATCGTCCAGGACGTGAAGACCGGTCAGGTGCTGGCGATGGCCTCCTCGCCCGGCTTCAACCCCAACGACCTGAGCACGGCCAGGTCCTCCCAGCTCGGCAACCCCGCGCTGCAGGACGCGTACGAGCCCGGCAGCACCGCCAAGCTGATGACCATGGCCGCCGTGCTGGACTCCGGCAAGGCGACCTGGGACACCAAGGTCACCGTCCCCAACCGGCTGGTCCGGGCCGGCCAGGAGTTCAAGGACGACATCGACCACAGCACCTGGTACCTGACGCTGGCCGGGGTGCTCGCCAAGTCCTCCAACATCGGTACCATCGAGGCCGCCGAGACGCTCGGCGCCGACCAGGCCGAGGCCAACCGGATCCTCGACGGCTACATGCGCAAGTTCGGCGTCGGCGAGCCCACCGGTCTCGGCTTCCCCGGGGAGACCGCCGGAGGGCTCAAGAAGCCGGAGGACCTGGTCGCCTCGGAGAAGTACAACATCTCGTTCGGCCAGGGCCCGCTGACGGTCAACGCGCTGCAGGCCACCTCCGTCTACTCCACGATCGCCAACGGGGGCGTGCGGGTGGCGCCCAGCGTCGTCCAGGGCACCACCGCGCCCGACGGGAAGTACACCCCGGCCGCGCCCGGCGCGGAGTCCCGGGTGGTCAGCGAGCAGACCGCCAAGACCCTCACCGAGATGCTGGAGTCGGTCGTCTCCGACGAGCAGGGCACCGGCGGCAAGGCGGCCATCCCCGGCTACCGCATCGCGGGCAAGACCGGTACGGCCAACCGGGGGGCGGCGAACGGCAAGGGCTACGACGGCTACACCGCGTCCTTCATCGGCTTCGCCCCCGCCGACGCTCCCCGGGTGACCGTCTCCTGCGTGCTCCAGGGCCCGGTCAACGGCCACTTCGGCGGCCAGCTCTGCGGTCCGGTGTTCAAGCAGGTGATGGAGTTCACCCTGAAGACCCTGCAGGTGCCGCCGAGCGGTAGCGAGGCGCCCAAGCTGGCCGTCGAGTGGAAGCCGTGATCGACCATGAGCAACGAGCGGGCGGGGTGGGACGACGGCGCGGCGAGGGCCCGGTTTGGCCCTGGACACCCTTCGGCGGATAGCCTTCCCGCCGTGCCGAAACCCGATCAAATCACCGTGAGCCCGCCCCGCCCGGCCGAGACGGCCGCCCTGCCGCTCGCCGAGCTGGCCCGCCTGCTGGGCCTCGCGCCCGTCGAGGGAGGCCCGGTCACCGGCGTCACCCACGACTCCCGCGCGGTGCGCCCGGGCGACGTGTACGTGGCCTTCCCGGGCGCCAACCACCACGGCGCGGCCTTCGCGGCCCAGGCCGCCGCGGCGGGCGCGGTGGCGCTGCTCACCGACCCGGCCGGCGCCGAGCTGGCGGCCGGCACCGGCCTGCCGCTGCTGGTGGTCGACCGGCCGCGGGCCCGGATGGGCGAGCTGGCGGCCGCCGTCTACGGCCGGCCCTCCGAGCGGCTGCTGATGCTCGGGCTGACCGGTACCAACGGCAAGACCACCACGTCCTACCTGGTCGAGGGCGGCCTGCGCGGCGCCGGGCGCAACCCCGGGGTGATCGGCACGGTCGAGATGCGGGTCGGCAGCGAGCGGATCAAGAGCGAGCGGACCACCCCCGAGGCCACCGACCTGCACGCGATCCTCGGCGTGATGGGCGAGCGCGGCGCGGACGCGGTGACCATGGAGGTCTCCAGCCACGCGCTGGTCTTCGGCCGCACCGACGGGGTGACGTACGACGTCGCCCTGTTCAACAACCTCACCCCCGAGCACCTCGACTTCCACCCGGACATGGAGGACTACTTCCAGGCCAAGGCCCGGCTCTTCCAGCCCGGCAAGTCCCGGCGCGGCGTGGTCAACCTGGACGACCAGTACGGGCGCAGGCTGGCCGCCGAGGCGAAGATCCCGGTGGCCTCGTTCTCCGCCAACGGCGCGCCCGAGGCCGACTGGCGGGCCGTGGACGTCCAGCTCGGCCCGGTGGGCTCGACCTTCCGGGTGCTGGGCCCCGACGGCGCCGAGGCCGACGCCGCCGTCCCGCTGCCCGGTCCGTTCAACGTCGCCAACGCGCTGGCCGCGATCACCGTGCTGGTCACCGCCGGGCTGCCGCTGGAGCAGGCCGTCGCCGGGATCGCCGCGGTGCCCGGGGTACCGGGCCGGCTGGAGCGGGTGGACGCCGGACAGCCGTTCGTCGCGGTGGTCGACTACGCGCACAAGCCCGACGCGCTGCAGGCCGTCCTCGCCTCGCTGCGCGAGGTCACCAAGGGCCGGCTGCACGTGGTGGTCGGCTGCGGCGGCGACCGCGACCCGCACAAGCGCGCCCCGATGGGCGCCATCGCCGCCAGGCTGGCCGACACCGCCCTGCTGACCAGCGACAACCCGCGCAGCGAGGACCCGGTGGCGATCCTCGCCACCATGCTGACCGGCGCCGCCTCGGTGCCGGAGGCCGAGCGCGGGGCCGTCCTGGTCGTCCCCGACCGCGCCGAGGCGATCCACCTCGCGGTGGCCCGCGCCCAGGCCGGGGACACCGTGCTGGTGGCCGGCAAGGGCCATGAGCTCGGCCAGTACGTACGAGACGAGATCCGCCCCTTCGACGACCGGGAGGTGCTGCGCGAATCCATCACGCAGACCACGGCCGCCCGGGGCACCGGAGGAGTAGAGCAGCCGTGATCGCACTGACCCTGGCCGAGGTGGCCGCAGCAGTCGGAGGCACCCTGGACGGCGCCGACCCCGCGACCCCGGTGACCGGCCCGGTCGAGGTCGACTCCCGCAAGGTGCGCCCCGGCTGCCTGTTCGCGGCCTTCGCCGGCGAGCACGTGGACGGACACGACTACGCGGAGCGGGCCGTCGCGGCCGGCGCCGTCGCGGTGCTGGCCTCCCGGCCGGTCGGTGTGCCCGCCGTGCTGGTCGACAGCGTGGTGGACGCGCTGGGCAAGCTGGCCCGGACCGTGGTCGCCCGGGCCGAGGCGACCACCGTGGTGGCGCTGACCGGCTCGGCCGGCAAGACCAGCACCAAGGACCTGATCGCCCAGCTGCTCCAGCGCCTGGGCGACACCGTCTACCCGCCCGGCTCGCTCAACAACGAGATCGGGCACCCGATGACCGCGCTGCGGGTCGAGCCCGGCACCCGGCACCTGGTGATGGAGATGGGCGCCCGGCACAAGGGCGACATCGAGTACCTCACCTCGATCACCCCGCCCCGGATCGGCCTGGTGCTGAACGTCGGCACCGCGCACGTCGGCGAGTTCGGCTCCCAGGAGGCGATCGCCGAGGCCAAGGGCGAGCTGGTCGAGGCACTGCCCGCGGACGGCGCCGCGATCCTCAACGCCGACGACCGGCTGGTGCGCGCGATGGCGGACCGGACCAGGGCCAGGGTGGTGCTGTTCGGGGAGTCGCCGGACGCCCACGTCCGCGCACAGGATGTTCGCCTGGACTCCACCGGACGGCCATCGTTCACGCTGACCACCCCGGCCGGTTCCGCACCCGTGCAGCTGCGCCTGTACGGTGAGCACCACGTCTCGAACGCCCTCGCCGCCGCAGCGGTGGCGGTGGAGCTCGGGATGTCCGTCGACGACGCCGCCGAAGCGCTGAGCGAGGCGGGTGCGCTGTCCCGCTGGCGCATGGAGGTCGTCGACCGGGCCGATGGTGTCACCGTCGTCAATGACGCCTACAACGCGAACCCCGACTCGATGCGGGCCGCGCTGCGGGCGCTGGTCTCGATGGGAGGGCGCGGTCCGGAGCGCCGCCGTACCTGGGCGGTGCTCGGCGAGATGCGGGAGCTCGGCGAGGAAAGCCTGGCCGAGCACGACGCCATCGGGCGGCTCGCGGTCCGGCTCGACGTCACCAAGCTGGTGGCGGTCGGCGGGCGTGAGGCGGCCTGTATGGAACTGGGCGCTAGGAACGAAGGTTCGTGGGGTGAGGAGTCGGTGCTGGTGTCCGACGCGGACGCGGCGGTCGAGTTGCTGCGCAGTCAGCTGCGGCCGGGGGATGTGGTCCTGGTGAAGGCGTCCCGTTCGGTGGGGCTGGAGAAGGTGGCCGAAACGCTGCTCGCGGACGGTGCGGCCAACTGATGAAGCAGATCCTCTTCTCCGGCATGATCGGCCTGGTCCTGTCGCTGCTCGGCACCCCGGCCCTGATCAAGCTGCTCGCCAAGCACGGCTACGGCCAGTACATCCGTGACGACGGCCCCAAGGCCCACCACAGCAAGCGCGGCACGCCCACGATGGGCGGTATCGCCTTCATCCTGGCGACGCTGATCGCCTACTTCGCGACCAAGGCGATAACGGGCGAGACCCCGACCGCCTCCGGTCTGCTGGTGCTGTTCCTGACGGTGGGTCTGGGTCTGGTCGGCTTCCTGGACGACTACATCAAGGTCGTCAAGCGCCGCTCGCTCGGCCTGCGGGCCAAGGCGAAGCTGTTCGGCCAGTCCTTCGTCGGCCTCGCCTTCGCGATCCTCTCGCTGCAGTTCGCCGACGACCGCGGGCTCACCCCGGCGTCCCAGCACCTCTCCTTCGTACGGGACTTCAGCTGGTCCGTCGGCCCGGTGCTGTTCGTCATCTGGGCCTACTTCATGATCGCCGCGATGTCGAACGGCGTGAACCTGACGGACGGTCTGGACGGCCTGGCCACCGGCGCCTCGGTGATGGTCTTCGGCGCCTACACCTTCATCGGCGTCTGGGAGTACGGCCAGAGCTGCGCCTACTCGATCTCCGCCACCGCCAACTGCTACGACGTCCGCGACCCGCTGGACCTCGCGGTGGTCGCCGCCGCCCTGATGGGCTCGTGCTTCGGCTTCCTCTGGTGGAACACCTCGCCGGCCAAGATCTTCATGGGCGACACCGGCTCGCTGGCCCTCGGCGGCGCCCTGGCCGGCCTCGCGATCTGCTCGCGCACCGAGATGCTGCTCGCGCTGCTCGGCGGCCTCTTCGTGATCATCACCCTGTCGGTGATCATCCAGGTCGGCTCGTTCCGGATGACCGGAAAGCGCGTCTTCAAGATGGCGCCACTGCAGCACCACTTCGAACTCAAGGGCTGGAGCGAGGTCCTGATCGTGGTCCGGTTCTGGATCATCCAGGGCCTCTGCGTGGCCGTCGGTCTCGGCCTCTTCTACGCGGGATGGGTGACCGGATGACCGACCTCGCCTGGGCCGGACTGCCGGTCACCGTCGCCGGGCTCGGCGTCTCCGGCATCAGCGCCGCCCGCGTGCTGCGCGGCCTCGGCGCCCGGGTCACCGTCGTGGACGGCGGCTCCGGCGAGGGCCTGAAGGCCCGCGCGGACGAGCTGGAGCAGCAGGGCGTCACCGTCCGCCTCGGTGACGGCGACACTCTGCCCGAGGGCACCCGGCTGGTCGTCACCTCGCCCGGCTGGCCGCCCAGCAGCCCGCTGTTCGCCGCCGCCGAGGCGGCCGGCGTGGAGGTCTGGGGCGACGTCGAACTGGCCTGGCGGCTGCGCAAGCCGCTGGAGTCCACCGGCGAGCCCGCCCCCTGGCTGGCCGTCACCGGCACCAACGGCAAGACCACCACCGTCCAGATGCTCGCCTCGATCCTCACCGCCGCCGGCAGGCGCACCGCCGCCGTCGGCAACGTCGGGGTCTCGGTGCTGGACGCGGTGCTCGCCGAGGAGCCGTACGACGTGCTCGCCGTCGAGCTCTCCAGCTACCAGCTGCACTGGGCTCCCTCGCTGCGCCCGTACTCGGCGGCCGTGCTCAACCTGGCGCCCGACCACCTCGACTGGCACGGCTCGATGGAGGCGTACGCCGCCGACAAGGGCCGGATCTACGAGGGCAACGTCGTCGCCTGCGTCTACAACCTGGCCGATCCGGCCACCGAGGCGCTGGTCCGCGAGGCCGACGTCGAGGAGGGCTGCCGGGCGATCGGTTTCGGCCTCGGCTCGCCCGGCCCGTCGAACTTCGGCGTGGTGGACGGCCTGCTGGTGGACCGGGCCTTCGTGCCGGACCGCGCCAAGAGCGCCGCCGAGCTGGGCTCCGTCGAGGACGTGAACCCGCCGGCCCCGCACAACGTCGCCAACGCGCTCGCCGCCGCCGCGCTCGCCCGGGCGTACGGCGTCGAGCCGGCGGCCGTCCGTGAGGGCCTGCGGGCCTTCCGGCCGGACGCCCACCGGATCGCCGAGGTCGGCGTGGTCGGCGGGGTCACGTACATCGACGACTCCAAGGCCACCAACACCCACGCCGCGGCGGCCTCGCTGGCCGCCTACCGGCCGATCGTCTGGATCGCCGGCGGACTGGCCAAGGGCGCCACCTTCGACGACCTGGTCCAGGGCGCGGCCGAGCGGCTGCGCGCCGCCGTGCTGATCGGTGAGGACCGCGCGCTGATCCGCGAGGCGCTGGCGCGACACGCGCCGGATGTCCCGGTGATCGAGGCGGCCGAGGGCCAGACTGGCGCGGTGGCGATGGCCGAAGTGGTTCGTACGGCCGTGTCACTCGCCCAATCGGGTGACACGGTGCTGCTGGCCCCGGCCTGCGCCTCGATGGACATGTTCACCAACTACGGCGAGCGCGGCGACCTCTTCGCCGCCGCCGTCCGGGAGCTGGCGGACAGCTGAGCGCACGGCTCGTGAGTCGAAGGGCCGCGCCGGTGTCGAGAGGGATGGAGCGAGGAGGCCCTGAGGTACGAGGGGTCTTGGAGCGACGACCGTCGGCACCGGATCCGAGCGGCCCGGAGGCGAGCGAGCCACAGAAGAGGGAGAGCAGGGCGTGGTGGCGGGTCAGGGCAGGGAGGGCGGCTCCGGTGCGCCGGAGCAGGGCGCCGCCAACCCGTGGCGGGTGATCTCGGCCACTACGACCGCGTACAAGTCCGCCGGCCCGGTGGCCCGGGTGCAGGCCTTCCGGGCCCGGCTCCGGTACGCCCTGGACCGCCCGCTCACGCCCTATCTGCTGATCATCGGCTCGACGCTGCTGCTGGTCGTGCTCGGCCTGCTGATGGTCTTCTCGGCCTCGCAGATCCTCGCCCTGGGCCAGCACCACTCGGCCCAGTACTACTTCCTCAAGCAGCTGATCGCCGCCCTGCTGGGCCTGGTGCTGCTGATCGGCTTCGCCTCCGTGCCGCTGGCGGTGCTGCGGGTGATCGTCTACCCCGTGATGTTCGGTGTGATCGGCGCGCTGGCCCTGGTCGCCATCCCCGGGATCGGGATGGAGATCAACGGCAACCGGAACTGGCTGGATTTCGGCTTCTTCCAGTTCCAGCCGTCCGAGTTCGCCAAGCTGGCCCTGGTGCTCTGGGGCGCGGACCTGCTGGCCCGCAAGCAGAAGGCCGGCACCCTGAGCCAGTGGAAGCACCTGCTGGTGCCGCTGGTGCCGGGCGCGCTGCTGCTGCTCGCGCTGATCATGGTCGGCGGGGACATGGGCACCTCGATGATCCTGGTCGCCATGCTGTTCGCGATGCTCTGGATGGTCGGCGCCCCGCTGCGGCTGTTCGTCGCCACCGTCGGCGTCGCCGTCGTGGTCTGCACCGCGCTGGTGGTCACCGTGCCGCACCGGGCCGAGCGGCTCGGCTGCATCGGCGTCACCAAACTCGATCCCGAGGGGGCCTGCTTCCAGGCCCTGCACGGCGTCTACTCGTTCGCGCTCGGCGGTCCGTTCGGTTCCGGCCTCGGTGCCGGCGTCGAGAAATGGGGCCAGCTGCCCGAAGCGCACACCGACTTCATCTTCGCCGCGACGGGCGAGGAACTCGGTCTGGTGGGGACGCTGTCGGTGATCGGTCTCTTCTCGGCACTAGGCTACGCGGGTATCCGTGTGGCCATCGGTACGAAGGATCCCTTCGTCAGGTACGCCGCGGGAGCCGCCACCACCTGGATCATGGCGCAGGCCATGATCAACCTGGGGTCGGCGCTGGGACTGCTGCCCATCGCGGGCGTCCCGCTCCCGCTGTTCTCCTACGGCGGTTCCGCCATGCTGTCGGCCATGTCCGCGATCGGTGTGCTGCTCTGCCTCGCACGCAGCACCTCGGGCGCGAAGGCGGCCCTGGCCGCCCGGAGCAAGAACTCCCGGATCAGGAGACGACTGGCCCGGGTGCTGCCACGACGACGAACCACAGCGCGCCCGGCCCCGCGGCCGGCACGCAGGGAGCGGTGAATTTCGGTGCATGTCGTACTCGCCGGCGGGGGGACCGCCGGTCACATCGAGCCGGCCCTCGCCCTCGCGGACGCCCTCCGCAGGCACGACCCGTCCATCGGGATCACCGCCCTGGGTACCGAGCGCGGTCTGGAGACGCGGCTGGTACCCGAGCGCGGCTACCATCTGGAGCTGATCCCGGCCGTCCCGCTGCCCCGCAAGCCCACTCCCGAGCTGATCACCGTCCCGGGCCGGCTGCGCGGCACCGTCCGGGCCGCCCAGGAGATCATCGAGCGGGTCAACGCCGACGCCGTGGTCGGCTTCGGCGGCTATGTCGCGATGCCCGCCTACCTGGCCGCCAAGCGGGCCGGGGTGCCGATCGTGGTGCACGAGGCCAACGCCCGGCCCGGTCTGGCCAACAAGATCGGGGCCCGCTACAGCGACTTCGTCGCCGTCTCCACGCCGGACAGCAAGCTGCGCGACTCCCGGTACATCGGCATCCCGCTGCGCCGGACCATCGCCACTCTGGACCGCAACGCGGCGCGCCCGGAGGCCCGGCACTACTTCGGCCTCGACCAGCGGCTGCCCACCCTGCTGGTCTCCGGCGGCTCGCAGGGCGCGCGCCGGCTCAACGAGACCGTGCAGACCATCGCGCCGCGCCTCCAGCAGTACGGCGTGCAGATCCTGCACGCGGTCGGCCCGAAGAACGAGCTGCCGCAGGTGGACGACATCCCCGGGATGCCGCCGTACCGCGCGGTGCCCTACGTGGACCGGATGGATCTGGCCTATGCCGCCGCCGACCTGATGCTCTGCCGGGCCGGCGCCATGACGGTGGCCGAGCTGGCGGCGGTCGGTCTGCCCGCCGCCTTCGTCCCGCTGCCGATCGGCAACGGCGAGCAGCGGCTGAACGCCCAGCCGATGGTCAAGGCGGGTGGCGGTCTGCTGGTGGACGATGCCGAGCTGACCCCGGACTGGGTGCTGCAGAACGTGCTGCCGGTGCTCACCGACCCGCAGAAGCTCTGGGACATGAGCCGGGCCGCCGCCGAGTTCGGCCGCCGGGACGCCGACGAGCTGCTGGTGGGCATGGTGTACGAGGCGATCGAGGCCGCCCGAGGTGGTCGCCGCCGTGGCTGACGGCCGGCTCGCCGATCCGCTGGACGAGGAGCTGGAGGCCGAGGAGTCCGCTCCCCGGCTCCGGCTCTCCCGGCGGGGCATCGTGGTGCTGGGCGTGCTCGGCGCCACGGTGCTGGGCGTGCTGGCCTGGCTGGTGTTCTTCTCCTCGGTGCTGGACGTGCGCAACGTCTCGGTCCAGGGGGCGGAGGACGAAAAACTGACGGTCGACCAGGTGCGGGCAGTGATCGGCGGGGTCGGTGACGGCCCGCTGGCCCGGGTGGACCTGGACGACGTCAGGCAACGGGTCGAGGCCATCCCTCGGGTGGCCAGGGCCGAGGTCTGGCGGGGCTGGCCGCACACCCTGCGGGTGAAGGTCACCCAGCGCAAGGCGGTCGCCGCTGTCAAGGGGGAAGACGGCCAGTTCACCCAGGTCGACGCCACCGGAGTGAGCTTCGCCACCGAGCCGGCCGCCCCCGAGGGGGTACCGGTGGTGGAACTCCAGCTCGGTCAGCCGGCCCTGGACGCGGGCGGGGTGATCACCCGTCCGCAGTTGGTGCAGGGCGCGGTGACGGTGGCGGCCGGCCTGCCGGCCGAGGTGGCGGCCCGGGCCGGCGCGGTGCTGGTGCACTCCTACGACGACATCCAGCTGCAGCTCAGCGGGGGTGCCACGGTTCGCTGGGGGAGCCCGGAGCAGACCGACCGAAAGGCCCGGGTGCTGGTGGCGCTGATGAACCAGAAGGGTACGAACTACGACGTCAGCGCTCCTGAGGCGCCGGCGGTGTCGGGATGATCCGGTAGGTTCTCTGCCACAAGGGTGCGCGGAGCGCGCCGCCGAAAAGGTGGCGGTGGGCGACGGGCGGGCTTGACGCTTTTCGGTGTCGGCCCGACCCTTGGTGGTCACCCCCGGTTTCGTTAGCCGGCCGATGATCACATAGGCTCAAAAGAAAAAGGGAAGCTCGGCGTGTTCGTTGAAACACGTGCCTGGAGCCACCTAGTGTCCTGTGTCACCAGACTGTGTCCCTTGGTGATGTGACGGAGACACAGGACTAACCCTAAAGGTCAAGTTTAGGGTTGGGGTCGGCGGTCGGCATTTCGGACATTCAGTCAGAAACCAGGCTCCCTACCCATCGACATCCGTCGGTACGGCACCCCACGGGGTCCGGGCCGACCCGGAAATTCGAGGCGAGAGGCCTTCGACGTGGCAGCACCGCAGAACTACCTCGCAGTCATCAAGGTCGTCGGTATCGGCGGCGGTGGTGTCAACGCCATCAACCGGATGATCGAGGTCGGTCTCAAGGGCGTCGAGTTCATCGCGATCAACACCGATGCGCAGGCCCTCCTGATGAGCGACGCCGACGTCAAGCTCGATGTGGGCCGTGAACTCACCCGGGGCCTCGGCGCCGGCGCCAACCCCGAGGTCGGCCGCAAGGCCGCCGAGGACCACCGTGAGGAGATCGAGGAGGTCCTCAAGGGGGCCGACATGGTCTTCGTCACCGCAGGCGAGGGCGGCGGCACCGGCACCGGCGGCGCGCCCGTCGTGGCCAACATCGCCCGCTCGCTCGGCGCGCTGACCATCGGCGTGGTCACCCGCCCCTTCACCTTCGAGGGCCGCCGTCGCGCCAACCAGGCCGAGGACGGCATCGCCGGCCTGCGGGAAGAGGTCGACACCCTCATCGTCATCCCCAACGACCGGCTGCTGTCCATCTCGGACCGCCAGGTCAGCGTGCTGGACGCGTTCCGCTCCGCCGACCAGGTGCTGCTCTCCGGCGTCCAGGGCATCACCGACCTGATCACCACCCCGGGTCTGATCAACCTCGACTTCGCCGACGTCAAGTCCGTCATGTCGGACGCCGGTTCGGCGCTGATGGGCATCGGCTCGGCCCGGGGCGAGGACCGCGCCAAGGCGGCCGCCGTGATGGCGATCTCCTCGCCGCTGCTGGAGGCGTCCATCGACGGCGCCCGCGGTGTACTGCTCTCCATCTCCGGCGGCTCCGACCTCGGCCTGTTCGAGATCAACGAGTCCGCCCAGCTGGTCAGCGAGGCCGCGCACCCCGAGGCGAACATCATCTTCGGCGCGGTCATCGACGACGCGCTCGGCGACGAGGTCCGGGTCACCGTGATCGCCGCCGGCTTCGACGGCGGCCAGCCGCCGGCCATCGTCCGCGACCCGGTGGTCAAGTCCACCCCGACCGCCCCGGCCACGCCGCCGGCCGCCCCCGAGCGTCCGGCGAGCCGGCCCTCGTACGGGAGCATCGGCTCGGTGACGTCGCGTTCGGAGAACGAGTCGCACGCCGAGCGGCGTCCGGCCGAGACGCCCACCGTGACCGCCGCCCCGGTGCCGCCGCAGGTGCAGCCGGCCCGTCAGCCGTACGTCGAGAGCCCCGCGGAGGAGCTCGACGTGCCGGACTTCCTGAAGTAAGCGCGGACTGAAACAGGCAGTGGTGGATCACGCAGTTCGCAACGGTGCTCACTTCGCCTTCACCGACCGGTGGGGCGGGGTGAGCACTTCGCCGTACGGGGAGCTCAACCTCGGCGGTGCGGTGGGGGACGACCCGGCCGCCGTCCGGGAGAACCGGACGCTCGCGGCCCGCTCGCTGGGGCTGGACCCGGCGGACGTGGTCTGGATGAACCAGGTGCACGGCGCCGACGTCGCGGTGGTGACCGGTCGCCAGCCGGTGGGGGAGGCCCCGACGGTGGACGCGGTGGTCACCGCCCGGCCGCTGGCGCTGGCGGTGCTGACCGCCGACTGCACCCCGGTGCTGCTGGCCGACCCGGTGGCGGGTGTGGTGGGCGCGGCCCACGCGGGCCGGCCCGGGCTCGCGGCCGGGGTGGTGCCCGCGGTGGTCCGGGCGATGACGGAGCTGGGGGCCGAGCCCGGGCGGATCACCGCCGCCACCGGCCCGGCGGTCTGCGGTCGCTGCTACGAGGTGCCGGCCGCGTTGCGCGCCGAGGTGGCCGCGCTGGTGCCGGCCGCGTACGCCGAGACCTCCTGGGGGACCCCGGCCCTGGACGTGGCGGAGGGAGTGGCGGCCCAGCTGGCCGCCGCAGGCGTCACCGAGGTGGTGCGATCATCGGTCTGCACCCTCGAATCCGCCGATCACTACTCCTATCGCCGCGAGCAGCGCACCGGCCGGCTCGCGAGCTACGTCTGGTTGGGCTCTGAACTCTGATGACGAATGACATCTACGGACCGTTCCCCGGGGACGCCCCCGGTTTCCCCGACGCGGCCTGGCTGGCCGCGCTGACGGAGGGCCAGCGCGCCCGGTACGAAGAACTGGGGACCAACCTGGAGGTGGTGGAGCGTCGGATCGCCGACGCCTGCGCCGCCGCCGGGCGGCCGCGCGAGGAGGTCAGGCTGGTGGTCGTCACCAAGACCTACCCGGCCGAGGACACCGCGCTGCTGGCGGCACTGGGCGTCACCGATGTCGCCGAGAACCGCGACCAGGACGCCGCGCCCAAGGCGGAGCAGTGCAGAAACCTTCCGCTGGACTGGCACTTCGTCGGCCAGCTTCAGACCAACAAGGTCCGCTCGGTGGTCCGGTACGCGAACCACGTGCACTCGGTGGACCGGCTGCGGCTGGTGGAGTCGCTCTCCGCCGCGGTGCTCAAGGCCGAACGCCCGGAACTCGGCTGCCTGGTGCAGGTCGCGCTGGAGAAGGAGCACGGCGCGGGCGAGGGCCGGGCCGGGGTGGCGCCGGAGGACGTCGAGGCGCTGGCCGACGCGATCGCCGACACGCCCGGGCTGCGCCTGGACGGTGTGATGACCGTCGCTCCGCTGGCCGGACCGCTCGCCGGGAACCCGGCCGAAGCATTCGCGCGGGTGGCGGAAATCGCAACCTCCGTACGGACGGCCCATCCTGCTGCCACCATGGTTTCCGCAGGAATGAGCGGTGACCTGGAGCAGGCCGTGGCTGCCGGGGCGACACATGTGCGCGTCGGAACGGCGGTACTCGGAGTGCGGTCACCCCTCAGGTAACGTCACCGGGTAGTAGATCAGACTGCAGGACAAAATAGGACAGAAGCTAGCAGCTTTCCAGAGCGCTAGCGAACCGTGGATCGCAACTCCGCGGCCCCCACCCACAATTTCTGACCGGCCGTCGGCCTGACGGACCGTCGTGGGCGGACCGCGGAATCCGCAGGCAGGGCCGTACGGCCTGACCGCCGGTGACGGAGCCGATTCACCACGGAGCGAGCGGAGCGAGCGACCAGCGAAGGGCGCGCGCCCGTGAAGCGCCCACCGAGCGCAGCGAGGTGGGAATGAGCGGAGGAGACAGGAGCATGGCCGGCGCAATGCGCAAGATGGCGGTCTACCTCGGCCTCGTGGAGGACGAGACGTACGACGGCCAGGGGTACGACCCCGACGACGACTACGACGCGGACCCCGAGCCGATTCGCACGGGGCGGACGGAGGACATCCCCCGGCCGGCCGCCGCGCCTTCGCCGGTCTCCTCGATCACCCCGCAGCCGGTGCCGGCCGCGGTCCCGATCCGCCAGGAATCCCCGAGGATGGCCCCAGTGTCGTCCATCACACCCGAACGTCGCCACAACCTGGAGAAGAGCGCACCGGTGATCATGCCCAAGGTAGTGAACGAACGAGAGCCCTACCGCATCACCACGTTGCACCCCCGGACCTACAACGAGGCCCGTACCATCGGGGAACAGTTCCGTGGCGGGACCCCGGTGATCATGAATCTGACCGAGATGGACGACACCGACGCGAAGCGGCTCGTAGACTTCGCCGCTGGACTCGTCTTCGGTCTGCACGGCAGTATCGAGCGCGTGACACAGAAGGTGTTCCTGCTGTCGCCTGCTAACGTCGATGTCACGGCGGAGGACAAGGCTCGGATCGCCGAGGGTGGGTTCTTCAACCAGAGCTGACCCGGCCACGACTTTACGTGTGGATCTGATCAACAGTGAGTTAGCGACAGGCGGCAGGCCCAAGGGGCCGAGGACCGGGGAGAGGGAAGCGCGTGGGGATCGTATGGGCGGTGCTCTATTACGCGCTGACCGTCTTCCTGGTGTTTCTGCTTGTGCGGCTGGTGATGGACTGGGTCTTCCAGTTCGCGCGTTCGTGGCGGCCCGGCAAGGCCATGGTCCTGGTCCTGGAGGCCACGTACACTGTCACGGATCCGCCGCTCAAGCTTCTTCGGCGGTTTATTCCGCCGTTGCGTCTCGGGGGCGTGGCGCTCGACCTGTCCTTCTTCGTACTGATGATCATTGTGTATGTCCTGATCTCGCTTGTGCGGCCCTAGTCGTAGGTGAGCGATGCGACAGGATGCCGGTGTGCCGACGATCACGTTGAGGTGAAGAGATGCCATTGACCCCCGAGGACGTTCGGAACAAGCAGTTCACGACCGTCCGCCTGCGCGAAGGCTATGACGAGGACGAGGTCGATGCCTTCCTCGACGAGGTCGAGGCGGAGCTGACCCGCCTTCTGCGCGAGAACGAGGACCTGCGTGCCAAGCTGGCCGCCGCGACCCGTGCCGCCGCGCAGAACCAGGCCAACATGCGCAAGGAGCCGCCGCAGGACTCGCGTCCCGGTGCGCCCGTGCCGGCCGCCATATCCGGTCCGCCGGTGCCCGGGCAGCAGCAGGGCCCCGGTCCGCAGCAGATGGGCGGCCCCGGCGGCCCGCAGCAGCAGATGGGTGGCCCGCAGCAGCAGCAGATGGGCAACCAGCCGCTCGGCCTGCCGTCCGGTGCCCCGCAGCTCCCGGCCGGTCCCGGTGGCCCGCAGCAGATGGGCGGCCAGCAGCAGCAGATGAACCAGACCATGGGCGGCCAGCAGCAGCTGGTCCAGCCGATGGGCGGTCAGATGCTCCAGCCGATGGGCGGCCCGATGGGCCAGCAGGTCCCCGGCCAGGGCAACCCGATGGGCCAGGGCATGGGCCAGCAGCAGATGCAGCAGATGGGTGGCCCGATGGGCGGCCCGCAGCAGATGGGCGGCCCGATGGGCGGCCCGATGCAGCAACAGCAGCAGCCCGGTGGCGACAGTGCCGCCCGCGTTCTGGCGCTCGCTCAGCAGACCGCCGACCAGGCGATCTCCGAGGCCCGTTCCGAGGCCAACAAGATCGTCGGCGAGGCGCGCAGCCGGGCCGAGGGTCTGGAGCGCGACGCCCGGGCCAAGGCCGACGCCCTGGAGCGGGACGCGCAGGAGAAGCACCGGGTCGCGATGGGCTCGCTGGAGTCCGCGCGGGCCACGCTGGAGCGCAAGGTCGAGGACCTGCGGGCGTTCGAGCGTGAGTACCGGACGCGTCTGAAGTCGTACCTGGAGACCCAGCTGCGCCAGCTGGAGTCGCAGGCGGACGACTCGCTCGCCCCGCCGCGCATTCCGGCCACCGCCTCGCTGCCGCCGGCCGCGTCGTCGATGGCTCCGGCCGGTGCGTCCGCGATGAGCAGCGGTGCGCCGGGCTTCGGTGGCAACCAGCCGTCCTTCGGCGGGAACCAGCCGTCGTTCGGCGGGCAGAGCTCCTTCGGCGGCGGCAACAACGGTGCGCCGAGCTTCGGCGGGCAGTCCTCCGGTGGCAACTCCGGTGCCCCGCAGATGCAGCCGGCCGGGATGACGCAGCCGATGGCCGCCGTCCGGCCGCAGCCTCCGCAGCCGATGCAGCAGGCGCCGGCGCCGATGCGCGGGTTCCTGATCGACGAGGACGGCGACAACTGAGGTTGTAGCCGGACAGTACATCGAGGGCGCCCCCTCCGTGACCTTGCGGTCATGGCGGGGGCGCCCTCGTTTTCCACGGCGGTCCGGAGACCGCGACGCGGGTACGGCGAAGCGGCCGCCGTCTCCCCGGGGAGACGGCGGCCGCTTCGGTCGGTCAGGCCTTGCGGAGCTGGAAGGCGAGGCCGAGGGAGTCGTCGGAGAAGGTCTCCGACTCCCAGTCGGCGGCGCCGGCCGCGAAGTCGGTGGCCAGCACCTCCTCGGCGACCAGCGGGCCGTGCTCGGCGATCGCCTCGGCGGTCTCCTCGTCGGTGGCCCGCCAGCGGAGCACGATCCGGTCGGCCACGTCCAGGCCGGAGTTCTTCCGGGCCTCCTGGATCTGGCGGATCGCGTCGCGGGCGACGCCGAGACGCTTGAGCTCCGGGGTGATGGCCAGGTCGAGCGCGACGGTGGCGCCGGACTCGTTGGCGACCGCCCAGCCCTCGCGCGGGGTCTCGGTGATGATCACCTCGTCCGGGCTCAGCGTGACGGTCTCGCCGTTCAGCTCGACGCCGGTGCTGCCGTCGGCCCGCAGTTCGGTGGCCAGCCGGGCGGCGTCGGCGGCGGCGACGGCCTTGGCCACGTCCTGCACGCCCTTGCCGAAACGCTTGCCCAGCGCGCGGAAGTTGGCCTTGGCGGTGGTGTCGACCAGCGAACCCCCCACCTCCGCCAGGGACTCCAGGGTGGCGACGTTGAGCTCCTCGGCGATCTGCGCGCGCAGGTCGGCCGGCAGTTCCTCCCAGCCCTGGGCGGCGATCAGCGCCCGGGAGAGCGGCTGGCGGGTCTTCACCCCGGACTCGGCACGGGTGGCCCGGCCGAGCTCGACCAGCCGGCGCACCAGCGCCATGTGGCGCGAGAGGTCGGCGTCGACCAGCGACTCGTCGGCCTCCGGCCAGGCGGCCAGGTGGACCGAGGCCGGGGCGTCCGGGGCGACCGGGACGACCAGGTCCTGCCAGATCCGCTCGGTGATGAACGGGGTCAGCGGGGCCATCAGCCGGGTGACCGTCTCCAGCGCCTCGTGCAGGGTGGCGAGTGCGGCGGCGTCGCCCTGCCAGAAGCGGCGGCGGCCGCGGCGGACGTACCAGTTGGACAGGTCGTCGACGAAGCCGGAGAGCAGCTTGCCGGCCCGCTGGGTGTCGTACGCCTCGAAGGCCGCGTCGACCTCGCGGACCAGGGTGTTCAGCTCGGAGAGCACCCAGCGGTCCAGCTGGGGGCGGTCGGCCGGGGCCGGGTCGTTCGCCGAGGGGGCCCAGCCGGAGGTGCGGGCGTACAGGGCCTGGAAGGCGACGGTGTTCCAGTAGGTGAGGAGGGTCTTGCGGACCACCTCCTGGATGGTGCCGTGGCCGACCCGGCGGGCCGACCAGGGCGAGCCGCCGGCCGCCATGAACCAGCGCACCGCGTCCGCGCCGTGCTGGTCCATCAGCGGGATCGGCTGCAGGATGTTGCCCAGGTGCTTGGACATCTTGCGGCCGTCCTCGGCCAGGATGTGGCCCAGGCAGACGACGTTCTCGTAGCTGCTCCTGTCGAAGACCAGGGTGCCGACGGCCATCAGCGTGTAGAACCAGCCGCGGGTCTGGTCGATCGCCTCCGAGATGAACTGCGCCGGGTAGCGCTTCTCGAACAGCTCCTTGTTCTGGTACGGGTAGCCGTACTGGGCGAAGGGCATGGAGCCCGAGTCGTACCAGGCGTCGATCACCTCGGGCACCCGGGTGGCGGTGCCGCCGCACTCGCGGCAGGCGAAGGTGACGTCGTCGATGTACGGGCGGTGCGGGTCGAGGTCGCTCTGGTCGGTGCCGGTGAGCGTGGACAGCTCGGCCAGCGAGCCGACGCAGGTCAGGTGGCCCTCCTCGCAGCGCCAGATCGGCAGCGGGGTGCCCCAGTAGCGGTTGCGGCTGAGCGCCCAGTCGATGTTGTTGTTCAGCCAGTCGCCGAAGCGGCCGTGCTTGACCGTCTCCGGGTACCAGTTGGTGGCCTCGTTCTCACGGATCATCGCGTCCTTGACGGCGGTGGTCCGGATGTACCAGGAGGGCTGCGCGTAGTAGAGCAGCGCGGTGTGGCAGCGCCAGCAGTGCGGGTAGCTGTGCTCGTACGGCAGGTGGCGGAAGAGCAGGCCGCGCTCGTCGAGGTCCTGGACCAGGGCCTCGTCGGCCTTCTTGAAGAACTGGCCGCCGATCAGCGGGACCTCGGGCGCGAAGGTGCCGTCGGCGAGCACCGGGTTGACCACCGGCAGGCCGTAGCGGCGGCAGGTCGCCAGGTCGTCCGCGCCGAAGGCGGGGGACTGGTGGACGATGCCGGTGCCGTCCTCGGTGGTGACGTAGTCGGCGTTGAGGACGTAGTGCGCGTTCTCGATCTCGACCAGGTCGAACGGGCGCCGGTAGGCCCAGCGCTCCATCTCGGCGCCGGTGAAGGACTGGCCGGTGGCCTCCCAGCCCTCGCCGAGCGCCTTGGCCAGCAGCGGCTCGGCGACCACCAGCTTCTCGGTGCCGTCGGTGGCCACGACGTAGGTGACGCCGGGGTGGACGGCGGCGGCGGTGTTGGAGACCAGGGTCCACGGGGTGGTCGTCCAGACCAGCAGCGCGGCCTCGCCGGCCAGCGGGCCGCTGGTCAGCGGGAAGCGGACGAAGACCGAGGGGTCGACCACGGTCTCGTAGCCCTGGGCCAGCTCGTGGTCGGACAGGCCGGTGCCGCAGCGCGGGCACCAGGGGGCGACCCGGTGGTCCTGGACCAGCAGGCCCTTGTCGAAGATCTGCTTGAGCGACCACCAGACGGACTGGACATAGGACGGGTCCATCGTCCGGTAGGCCTCGTCGAGGTCCACCCAGTAGCCCATACGGGTGGTGAGCTCGGTGAAGGCGTCGGTGTGGCGGGTCACCGACTCACGGCACTTGGCGTTGAACTCGGCGATGCCGTACGCCTCGATGTCCTGCTTGCCGGAGAAGCCCAGCTCCTTCTCGACGGCCAGCTCGACCGGGAGGCCGTGGCAGTCCCAGCCGGCCTTGCGGGCGACGTGGTAGCCCTTCATCGTCCGGTAACGCGGGAAGACGTCCTTGAAGACGCGGGCCTCGATGTGGTGGGCGCCGGGCATGCCGTTGGCGGTCGGCGGGCCCTCGTAGAACACCCACTCGGGGCGGCCCTCGGACTGCTCCAGGCTGCGCTGGAAGATCTTGTTGTCCTGCCAGAAGGACAGGATCTGGTGTTCGAGGGCGGGCAGGTCGACCTGCGCGGGGACGGAGTTGTAGGAGCTCATCGCGGGTGTCATACCTCCGGCGGACATGGACGGGATCCGACGGAGGGACGAGACGGCATGCCGCCCCGCGGTACCACCCTCCTTGGCCGCGGTGCTGACTGCGGCCCTCTTGTTTGGGCTTGCTGCCGGGTCTAGTGGGCTACTGCGACCTGCGTCGCTGGCCGTTCTTCCGGCGGCTCCGGGGTGATCTTCCCGTCGTGCACACCCCCGGGCTCGCACCGTCCCCGGGTCGCTGGTGGCTGCGTACGTCGGTACTCGTCCCATCTGCGCCTTGCAGGCCCAGTGTATCGGCCGTCGCAAGTCGGTTTGTCCGGCGCGCGAGGGGTGGTTAGGCGGGGGTGTTCTGGGCACACATCTGGTCAGCGTGCGGGGCGTGGCGGCTGGGGCGGCTGCCTGGGTGGGAACATGGTGAGGTGCCGGTATGTCATGTTGTGACCGGTTTTGATGGGGATTATCGTTCCGGCACTGGAGGCCGCCGGGAACCGGCGGCTCGATTCGTTCGTAGATGGGGTCGAAGCCATGGCTGAGAAGACAACCGTCGCGGGTACCGCCACCAAGCGGGCGCGCAAGGCTGTGGCAGGCGATCCAGGGGAGGGGACCGTGACCACTACCGCACGGCACAAGACCAGTAACGACACCGCTCGCGTCGCCGCCGGCCGCACCCGGACGCCGGCCGCCCCCGGCGCCCGCGGGGGCGCCGAGTCGGTGGACCCGGCCGAGCTGCCCGTCCGTCCGGGCGAGGAGCCGTGGACCGGGGAGGAGGTGCGCGAGCTGCACGCCGAGCTGATCAGCGACCTGGAGCGGCTGCAGAACGAGATCGACGCCTCCGAGGCCACCATCTCCGGGCTGATGCGTGACTCCAACGACGGAGCCGGTGACGACCAGGTGGACGCCGGTACGAAGAACATCTCGCGGGAGAGCGAGCTGGCCCTGGCCAACAACGCCCGCGACAGCCTCGCCCAGACCGAACACGCCCTGGCCCGCCTGGAGACCGTCGGTTTCGGCGTCTGCGAGTCCTGCGGCCAGGCCATCGGCAAGGCCCGGATGCAGGCCTTCCCCCGGGCCACGCTCTGCGTCCAGTGCAAGGCCAAGCAGGAGCGTCGCTGATCGGGCCGACCGGGGCGGCGAGGGCGTGCGGGCTTGCCGTACGCTCAACCCCGTAACGTCGCCCGACTCGTCCCGGTCGGCGATCACCGGCCCACTCTCCCCCCGCCTTTCGGTCCGGGGGGACCTCCATCGGCAGCGGAGCGGATCATCAGTACGCAAGGTTCCCCCCAGATGCGGGACGAGTCCGTCCCGACTCCCGCCGACGCTGTGGAGGAGGCCGTGGCCGAGCCCGGCGAGGTGGCCGCACCGGCCGAGGAGACGACGCCGAAGGGGCGCCGGCGGATCGGCGTGCTGCTGGTGATCGCACTGTTCGCCTTCCTGATCGACCTCGGCAGCAAGCTGCTGGTGGTGGCCCGGCTGGAGAACCACGCGGCGATCAAGGTGATCGGCGACGTGGTGACCTTCCAGGTGATCCGCAACTCCGGCGCCGCGTTCGGTATGGGCCAGGCCCTGACCGTCGTCTTCACCATGATCGCCTCGTCCGTCATCGTGGTGATCTGGCGGATCGCCCGCAAGCTCTACAGCCTGCCCTGGGCGATCGCGCTCGGGCTGCTGCTCGGCGGGGCGCTCGGCAACCTCACCGACCGGCTGTTCCGCTCGCCGGGCGTCTTCCGCGGCCACGTGGTCGACTTCATCTCGGTACAGCACTTCGCGGTCTTCAACCTCGCCGACTCGGCGATCGTCTGCGGCGGCATCCTGGTCGTCCTGCTCTCCTTCCGCGGCAGCAACCCGGACGGCACCGTCCACCAGCAGGCGGACAAGAGCGAGTAGGGGCGGGCTCCGCGTCCGGCATACTCGTACGGGTGAGTACCGCAGCGCAGATCCGCAGCCTTCCCGTACCCGACGGCCTGGAGGGTGAGCGTCTCGACGCCGCCCTCGCCCGGATGTTCGGCTTCTCCCGGACCAAGGCCGCCGAGTTGGCCGCCGAGGGCAAGGTGACGCTCGACGGCGCCGTGGCCGGAAAGTCGGACCGGGTGACCGCAGGCTCCTGGCTGGAGGTCGAGATCCCCGCCCCCGCCGCGCCGGTGCGGATCGTCGCCGAGCACGTCGAGGGCATGCACATCGTCCACGACGACGAGGACATCGTGCTCGTCGACAAGCCGGTCGGCGTCGCCGCGCACCCCAGCCCCGGCTGGACCGGCCCGACCGTGATCGGCGGCCTCGCCGCGGCGGGCTACCGGATCTCCACCTCGGGCGCCGCCGAGCGCCAGGGCGTCGTGCACCGCCTCGACGTCGGCACCTCCGGCCTGATGGTGGTCGCCAAGTCCGAGCGCGCCTACACCGACCTCAAGCGGCAGTTCCACGACCGGGTGACCGAGAAGAAGTACCACACGCTGGTGCAGGGCCACCCGGACCCGATGAGCGGCACGGTGGACGCGCCGATCGGGCGTCACCCCAGCTCGGACTGGAAGTGGGCGGTGACCAAGGACGGCAAGGCGTCCGTCACCCACTACGACCTGATCGAGGCCTACCGCGCCGCCTCGCTGCTGGACATCAAGCTGGAGACCGGCCGTACCCACCAGATCCGGGTGCACATGTCGGCGCTGCGCCACCCCTGCGTGGGCGACCTGACCTACGGCGCCGACCCGACGCTGGCCAAGCGGCTCGGGCTGACCCGGCAGTGGCTGCACGCGGTCTCGCTCGGCTTCGAGCACCCGGCGGACGGCGAGTGGGTGCAGTTCTCCAGCGAGTACCCGGCGGACCTGCGCAAGGCGCTCGACATCATCTCCTCCGAGAGCTGAGGGACGGCGGGATGAGCGCTTTCGCGGTACGGATCAGGGTCGCCGGGAGCGCGGACGACCTGGCGCTGGTCCGCGCGGTGCGGCGCGAGGTGTTCATCGTCGAGCAGGGCGTGCCGGAGGAGCTGGAGTACGACGACCTCGACGCCACCTCCGAGCACCTGCTCGCGGTCGGTCCGGAGGACCAGCCGCTCGGCACCGCCCGGCTGATCCACGGCGAGCAGGCGCGCGGGCTCACCGACGGGATCGAGGGCCGGGTGCTGCTCGGCCGGCTCGCGGTGGTGCGCGCGGCGCGCGGGACCGGGCTGGGCGCCGGGCTGGTGCGCGCGGTGGAGGCGGCCGGGCGTGGGCGCGGTGCCCGCGAGGTCGAGCTGCACGCGCAGGTCCAGGCGCTGGGCTTCTACGAGCGGCTCGGTTACACCGCCGAGGGCCCGGTCTACGACGACGCGGGGATTCCGCACCGGACCATGACCCGGGTGCTCTGACCGCCCTGTGAGCCCTCTCCCGTGCGCGGGGGAGGGCTGGGTCGTCCAGTGGGGGCGGGGCGCGGGTCTCTCCAGCGGCTTTACCGGACGCCTACCCGCCCGGCGGATACGATCACCGACCATGGAGCTCGGTGGCGCATGGCGCCGGTGGCGCGGCCGCGGGACGGCGGCCGGACGGAGGGTGCTGGCCGGTGCCGTGGCCCTGGTGGCGGTGGCCGGAGTCGGGACGGCGGTGGCCGTGGCGGCCGGCGGGGAACAGGCGGTCCGGCAGGAGGATCGTTTCCTCAGCATGCCGGAGACCCCTGGCAGCAGCCGGCAGATCCAGCTCGACACCTCGTACTTCACCACCGGATCCGACCCCCGGCCGGCGATCCTGCTCGCCCACGGCTTCGGCGGCTCCAAGGAGGGCGAGCGCGAGCGCGCCCAGCAGCTCTCCCGGCAGGGCTACGCGGTGCTGACCTGGTCGGCGCGCGGCTTCGGCCACTCCGGCGGGAAGATCGGCCTCAACGCACCCGACCGCGAGGTGGAGGACGTCAGGCACCTGGTCGACTGGCTCGCCCAGCGGCCCGAGGTGCAGCAGGACGCCCCCGGAGACCCGAGGGTCGGCATCACCGGCGCCTCGTACGGCGGCGCGGTGGCACTGCTCGGCTCCGCGTACGACCACCGCATCGACGCCGTGGCCAGCCAGATCACCTGGTGGAACCTGGCCGACGCGCTGTTCCCGCAGGGGGTGCGGGGCTCCGGCGCCGTCGACGGGGTGTTCAAGAAGCTCTGGGCCGGGATCTTCTTCACCACCGGTTCGGCCGGGGACCTCGGCCCCTCGGGCGGCGCGCCGCGCGCCACCTCCGGGCCGGGGGCGGCCGAGGACGCGCCGGTCGGTTGCGGGCGGTTCCTCGACACGCTCTGCCAGATGTACGACCGGGTCGCCACCACCGGGCACGCCGACCCCGAGGCCGTGGCGCTGCTGGACCGCTCCAGCCCCTCCTCGGTGGCCGGGCAGCTCAAGGCGCCCACCCTGGTCGTCCAGGGCCAGCAGGACTCACTGTTCCCGCTCGACCAGGGCGACGCCATCGCCCGGGCCGTCGCCGCCAACGGCGCGCCGGTGGCGGTGGACTGGTTCGCCGGCGGCCACGACGGCGGCACCGACACCAGCGCGCGGGTGGACGACCGGGTCGGCGCCTGGTTCGATCACTTCTTGAAGGGTGGCAGCTCGAAGAGCGGCAGCCTGAAAGGTGACGACCCCAAGGACGCGGGCGCCGGCACCGGGCCCGCCTTCCGGGTCACCCGCACCGGCGGCGTCGACTCCACCGGCTTCCAGGCCGTGCTGCGCGGCGCCTCCGCCGACGCCTACCCCGGCCTGGCCGGGACCGGCTCGCGCGACGTCGAGCTGACCGGCGGACCGGCCGGCGCCGAGCAGACCTTCGCCAACCCGCCCGGCGGCGCCCCGCCCAACATCTCCTCACTGCCCGGCATCGGCGCGCTCGGCCAGGCCGCCGCGCTGGGCGCCGGGCTCTCCCTGGACTTCCCCGGGCAGCACGCCTCCTTCGAATCCGCGCCGCTGGACGGCCCGCTGCACCTGACCGGGCAGCCCACCGTCGCCGTCCGGGTGCAGGCGGACCGGCCGGACGCGGTGCTCTTCGCGAAGCTGTACGACGTCGGCCCGGACGGCAAGGCGAGCCTGCCGCAGCAGCTGGTCGCCCCGCTGCGGGTCACCGGCGCGGACGCGGCCGGTGGCCGGACCGTCACCGTCGCGCTGCCCGCCGTCGACCACACCTTCGCCGCCGGACACCGGCTGCGGCTCGTGCTGGCCAGCACCGACCTCGCCTACGCCTCGCCGGCCGAGCCCGCCACCTACCGGGTCGCGATGGCCGGGGCGCTCACCGCGCCGACCGTCGACGGCCTGGTCACCGAGGCCGCGCCGCTGCCCGTGCGGACCTGGGTACTGCCGCTGGTGGCCGTCGCCGCGGCGGCCGCGCTGCTCCTGGCGCCCCGGCTGCGGCGGCGCCGCCGCGCGGGCCGGGCACCGGCCTACGACCCGGCGCTGGCCGGGGTGCCGCTGCAGATCACCGGCCTCAGCAAGCGCTACCGGGGATCCACCGACCGGTACGCCGTCCGGGAGCTGGGCTTCCGGGTCGAGCAGGGCCAGGTGCTGGGCCTGCTCGGGCCCAACGGCGCAGGCAAGACCACCACGCTGCGGATGCTGATGGGTCTGATCCGGCCGGACGAGGGCGAGATCAGGATCTTCGGCCACCTGGTGCGCCCCGGTGCGCCGGTGCTCTCCCGGGTCGGCGCCTTCGTCGAGGGCGCGGGCTTCCTGCCGCACCTCAGCGGCCGGGCCAACCTGCGGCTCTACTGGCAGGCCACCGGCCGCCCGGACGAGGACGCCCACCTGGACGAGGCGCTCGCCATCGCCGGACTCGGCGAGGCGCTGGACCGCGCGGTGCGCACCTACTCGCAGGGCATGCGCCAGCGCCTCGCCATCGCCCAGGCCATGCTCGGCCTGCCGGACCTGCTGATCCTGGACGAGCCGACCAACGGGCTCGACCCGCCGCAGATCCGCGAGATGCGCGAGGTGATGATCCGCTACGCGGCCGCAGGACGGACCGTCATCGTCTCCAGCCATCTGCTGGCGGAGGTGGAGCAGAGCTGCACCGACCTGGTGGTCATGGACCGGGGCCGGCTGGTCACCACCGGTGCCGTCGCCGAGATCGTCGGCGGGGGCGAGCTGCTGCTGGTCGGCACGCCCGCCTCGTACGGGCCGGACGAGCTGGCGGTGGCCGCCGAGAAGACGGGCGCGCTGGCCGGTGTCGGCTCGGCGGAGGCGGTCGAGGGCGGGCTGCTGGTGCGGCTGGACGGCATGGCGGCCGGCCGGCTGATCGCCGAGCTGGTGCGGTTGGGTGTGCCGGTGGAACGGGCCGGGCCGCACCGCCGGCTGGAGGACGCGTTCCTGTCGCTGATCGGAGGTGCGGCATGACCGCCGTTGTTTCGCCGGATGGTGTTTCGCCGGGGGCCACCCGGTCCGGAGGGGTGTCGCCGGACCACGCGCCCGGTTACCGGGCCGGGCGGACGCTGCCGCTGCGGATCGAGGCCATGCGCCAACTGCGGCGCCGGCGCACCCTGGTGATCGGCGGGGTGCTGGCCGCGATGCCGTTCGTCATCCTGGCGGCGTTCCAGATCGGCGGCACCCCCGGCCGTACCGACCGGACCACCTTCATCGAACTGGCCACCGCCTCCGGGCCCAACTTCGCGACCACGATGCTCTTCATGGGCACCGGCTTCCTGCTGGTGATCCCGGTCGCGCTGTTCTGCGGGGACACCGTGGCCTCCGAGGCGAGCTGGTCCTCGCTGCGGTACCTGCTGGCCGCGCCGGTGCCCCGGGCCCGGCTGCTGGCCCGCAAGTTCGCGGTGGGGCTGGCGTTCTCGGCGGCGGCCGTGGTGCTGCTGCCGGCGATCGGGCTGCTGGTCGGCACCGCCGCGTACGGCTGGGGCGACCTCAAGCTGCCCGCCGGGGTGAGCCTCCCGGCGGGGGAGGCGCTGCCCCGGCTGGCGATCGCGGTGGCCTTCGTCCTGCTGAGCGAGGTCGTGATCGCCGCGCTGGCGTTCTGGCTCTCCACCGCGACCGACGCGCCGCTGGGCGCGGTCGGCGGGGCGGTGTTCGCCTCGATCGTCACCGGGGTGCTGGACGCCGTCACCGCGCTCGGGGACCTGCGGGAGTGGCTGCCCGCCCACTGGCAGTACGCCTGGGCGGACGCCCTGCAGCCGCAGTTGGAGTGGGGCGGCATGATCCAGGGCGTCTCGCTCTCGCTGTCGTACGCGGCGGTGCTGCTGGCGCTGGCGTTCCGCGGCTTCGCCCGCAAGGACGTGGTGTCGTAGCGGGCAGCGCGGGGTGCGGGATCATGGAGGTCCTGACCTGAAGCTCTAAGGAAGCCGAACCGTGGCCCAGATCGTCCTCTTCCACTCCGTCTACGGGCTGCGCTCCGCCGTCCACGCCGCCGCCGACCGGCTGCGCGCCGCCGGGCACACCGTGCACACCCCCGACCTCTTCGACGGCCGGACCTTCGACGACGTCGAGGCGGGCATGGCGTACAAGGAGGAGGTCGGCAGCGACGAGCTGCTGCGCCGGGCCGTCGGCGCCGCCGCCCCGCTGCTCACCCCGGTCAACGGCGAGGCCCCGGTCGCCGAGGGCCTGGTCTACGCGGGCTTCTCGCTCGGCGGCTCGCTCGCCCAGAACCTCGCCCTCGCCGACGAGCAGGCGTGCGGGCTGCTGCTTCTGCACGGCACCTCCGACCTGCGGGAGGACGCGGCCACCTCGATCCCGGTCCAGCTGCACGTGGCCGAGCCCGACCCGTTCGAGACCGAGGACTGGCTGAACGCCTGGTACCTGCGGATGCGCAAGGCCGGCGCGGACGTCGAGATCCACCGCTACCGGGGTGCCGGGCACCTCTTCACCGACCCCGACCTGGCCGACTACGACGCCGAGGCCGCCGAGCGGACCTGGGCCGTCGCGCTGGACTTCCTGGCCGAGCTGGACGGCTGAGGGCCGGGGCGGGGGAGTGGTGACAGGCGACAGGGCGCGGTGCGGACTCGACTACGCGCCGGCCGGGACGCTGCCCGGGCTGCTCCAGCGCGGCCGGGGGCTGGGCGCCCGGATGGCCGCGGAGGATCCGTCGGCCGCCGCCGGGCTGGTGTACGGCTGCGTCCGGTGGGACTGGCGGTGGGACGGCCAGGCGGACAGCCGGCACCTGTACCTGGCCCGGCTGATCCGGGACCTGGGACTGTCCCCGGAACCGGTGACCGCGCTGCTGACGGCGGACCGGGACACCTGCGAGCGGGCCACCCGGGTGCTGGAGCTGCTGGCGCTCGGCGGCTCGGCGCAGGCCCGGGAGGCACTGCGCGAGCACGTCCGGGAGGGCGGGCACGGCCTCGGTCCGCAAGCACCGCCACGGGGCGACCACCGGCCCGACCCTGGGCCCGACCTCGACCCCGGGGTGCCGGCGCTGGTGGCGGAGCTCGAACGGTGCTGGGTGGAGCGGCAGTGGTGCGGCCCGGACGGTACGGCGCTCGGGCTGGCGAGGTTCGGGGCCGGGGCGGGTGGGGCGGTGTCGCTGCTGCGCCGGTTCTGGCTCTGGACGCCGCACTCGTACGAGCGGACCGCGTACCTGGAGGCGCTGGCCGCGATCGGCCCGGCCGGGCTGGCCGACGCGTATGCGGAGTGTCTCTGGGACTGCGAGGAGAGCGCCCGGCTGCTGGGCGTGGAGCGGGCGCCGGACGGGCCGGTGGTGCGTGAGCGGCTGGCGTATCTGCGCGACGATCCGATGGAGGAGGCCGCGGTGCGGGCGGCCGCGCGGGTGCGGCTGGCGGTGTTTGCGGGGGGCTAGAGTAGGGGGGTGAACGTGTGAGGTCGGTCCGGGCGCTGGTGCAGGCTCGGGCCTCAGTTGTTTCAGCGTGGCGTGATCATCCGCTGTGACCTGCGCGTTCGCCGGCCAACCAGACAGCACGAGCCTCCGGAGGCCCCGCCGTGAGCGATCAGCCGTACGCGCATCTGCACGTCCACACCGAGTACTCGATGCTGGACGGTGCCGCCCGGCTGAAGCAGTTGTTCAAGGAAGTCGAACGGCTGGGGCAGACCCATGTCGCGATGACCGACCACGGCAACATGTACGGCGCCGCGGAGTTCCACAAGCAGGCCACGGCCGCCGGGATCACGCCGGTGATCGGCATCGAGGCGTACGTCGCGCCGGATTCGCGCTCCAACACCAAGCGCATCCTGTGGGGGCAGCCGCACCAGAAGCGGGACGACGTCTCGGCGTCCGGTGCCTACACCCACAAGACCATCTGGGCCCGCAACAAGCAGGGGCTGCACAACCTCTTCAAGCTGACCTCGCGCTCCTACGCCGAGGGCTGGCTGGTGAAGTGGCCCCGGATGGACAAGGAGATCATCTCCGAGCACGCGGCCGGCCTGATGGCCACCACCGGCTGTCCCTCCGGCGAGGTGCAGACCCGGCTGCGGCTCGGGCAGTTCGACGAGGCGCTGAAGTCGGCCGCCGACTACCAGGAGATCTTCGGCAAGGAGAACTACTTCCTGGAGCTGATGGACCACGGCCTGGACATCGAGAAGCGGGTCCGCGACGGGCTGATCGAGATCAGCAAGAAGCTGAACATCCCGCCGGTGGTCACCAACGACTCGCACTACACCACCGAGGGCGACGCCGGCGCCCACGACCTGCTGCTCTGCGTGCAGACCGGCAAGAACCTCTCGGACCCGGACCGCTTCCGCTTCGACGGCACCGGCTACTACATCAAGTCGGCCGCCGAGATGTACGCGCTGGACTCCTCGGACGCCTGGCAGGAGGGCTGCCGGAACAGCCAGTTGCTGGTCGCCTCCCGGGTCGACACCGCCGGCATGTTCGAGTTCAAGAACCTCATGCCGCGCTTCCCGATCCCGGAGGGCTTCGAGTCCGAGGCGGACTTCTTCAAGTCCCAGGTGTGGAAGGGCATGGACTGGCGCTTCCCGAACGGGTACGACGAGGAGCACAAGAAGCTCGCCGAGTACGAGATGGACACCATCATCCAGATGGGGTTCCCGGCGTACTTCCTCGTGGTCGCCGACTTCATCATGTGGGCCAAGGAGCAGGGCATCGCGGTGGGCCCCGGCCGTGGCTCGGCGGCCGGTTCGCTGGTCGCCTACGCGATGGGCATCACCGACCTCGACCCCATCCCGCACGGTCTGATCTTCGAGCGCTTCCTCAACCCCGAGCGCATCTCCATGCCCGATGTCGACATCGACTTCGACGAGCGCCGGCGCGGTGACGTGATCCGGTACGTGACGGAGAAGTGGGGCTCCGACAAGGTCGCCATGATCGTCACGTACGGCACCATCAAGGCGAAGGCCGCCATCAAGGACTCCTCGCGGGTCCTCGGCTACCCGTACGCGATGGGCGACCGGATCACCAAGGCGATGCCGCCGGACGTCATGGGCAAGGGCATCCCGCTGTCGGGCATCACCGACTCCTCGCACCCGCGGTACAGCGAGGCCGGCGAGATCCGCGGGCTGTACGAGACCGACCCGGACGTCCGCAAGGTGATCGACACCGCGCGCGGTATCGAGGGCCTGATCCGCCAGCCCGGTGTGCACGCGGCCGGTGTCATCATGTCCGCCGAGCCGCTGACCGACCACATCCCGGTCTGGACCCGGCACACCGACGGCGTCACCATCACGCAGTTCGACTACCCCACCTGTGAGGGCCTCGGCCTTCTCAAGATGGACTTCCTCGGCCTGCGCAACCTGACGATCATGGACGACGCCGTCAAGGCGATCGAGAAGAACAAGGGCATCAAGATCAACCTGCTTGATCTGCCCCTCGACGACAAGCCGACGTACGAACTGCTCGCCCGCGGTGACACGCTCGGCGTCTTCCAGCTCGACGGCGGGCCGATGCGTTCGCTGCTGCGCCTGATGAAGCCCGACAACTTCGAGGACATCTCCGCCGTTCTCGCGCTGTACCGACCGGGCCCGATGGGCGTCAACTCGCACACCAACTACGCGCTGCGCAAGAACGGCCAGCAGGAGATCACCCCGATCCACCCGGAGCTGGAGAAGCCCCTGGAGGAGATCCTCAAGCCGACCTACGGCCTGATCGTCTACCAGGAGCAGGTGCAGAAGGCCGCGCAGATCCTGGCCGGCTACTCGCTCGGCCAGGCCGACCTGCTGCGCCGCGCGATGGGCAAGAAGAAGAAGGAGATCCTGGAGGCGGAGTTCGTCCCGTTCCAGAGGGGCTGCCGCGAGCACGGCTACTCCGACGCGGCGATCCAGGCGGTCTGGGACGTGCTCGTCCCCTTCTCCGGCTACGCGTTCAACAAAGCGCACACCGCCGGGTACGGGCTGGTCTCGTACTGGACGGCGTACCTCAAGGCCAACTACCCGGCCGAGTACATGTCCGGCCTGCTCACGTCCGTCAAGGACGACAAGGACAAGTCGGCGGTGTACCTCAACGAGTGCCGCAAGATGGGCATCCAGGTGCTCCCGCCGGACGTCAACGAGTCGGACTCGGACTTCACCCCGCACGGTGACGAGCTGGTGCGGTTCGGTCTGACGGCCATCCGCAACGTCGGCGGGCCGGTGGTGGACTCGATGATCCGCACCCGGAAGACCAAGGGGAAGTTCAGCTCCTTCCCCGACTTCCTGGACAAGGTCGAGTCGGTGGTCTGCAACAAGCGGACCGTCGAATCCCTCATCAAGGCGGGCGCGTTCGACTCGCTCGGGCACACCCGCAAGGGCCTGACCGCGCAGTTCGAGCCGATGATCGACAACGTCGTCGGGGTCAAGCGCAAGGAGGCCGAGGGGCAGTTCGACCTCTTCGGCGGCGACACGGTGAGCGACGAGCCGAGCTTCGGGCTGGACGTGGTCTTCTCCGAGGAGGAGTGGGAGAAGTCCTTCCTGCTCACCCAGGAGCGGGAGATGCTCGGCCTGTACGTCTCCTCGCACCCGCTGCACGGCATCGAGCACGTGCTCGCCGACAAGGCGGACTGCGCGGTGGCCGACCTCGCCGATCGGCCGGACGGCACCATCATCACCATCGGCGGCATCATCTCGGGCCTCCAGCGGAAGATGACCAAGCAGGGCAACGCGTGGGCGATCGCCACCGTGGAGGACCTGGCCGGCTCCATCGACTGCATGTTCTTCCCCGCCAGCTACCAGCTGGTCTCCTCCCAACTCGTCGAGGACACCGTGGTGTTCGTCCGCGGCAAGCTCGACAAGCGGGAGGACGTGCCACGGCTGATGGGGATGGAGCTGTCCGTCCCGGACCTCTCCAACGCGCACGCCGAGGCGCCGATCATCATCAACATCCCCAGCGTGAGGATCACCCCGCCGCTGGTCGCCCGGCTCGGCGAGGTGCTGACCCACCACAAGGGCACCACCGAGGTCCGGCTGCGGCTGGAGGGTCACCGGCGCACCACCGTGCTGCGGCTCGACCGGCACCGGGTGAAGTCCGACCCGGCGCTGTTCGGGGACCTCAAGCAGCTGCTCGGGCCGAGCTGCCTGGCCAGCTGAACCAGGCCGCGGCGGCGGGTCGTCGAGGACTCACGACCCGCCGCCGAGGCCCGGCGGGACGGCCGTGTGCAGGGCCGAGACGAAGGCCGAGATCGCCGGGTGCGAGCCCGCGCCCGCGCGGAAGGCGGCCCGGGTGCGCCGGTACATCGGCAGCCGGGTGAGCACCACGCCCGGCGGTGGCTGCGCGGCGCCCAGCTGCGGCACCAGCGCCACCCCCTGACCGGCCGCCACCAGGGCCAGCACGGTGGTGAAGTCGTCGATCTGATGCCGGATCCTGGGCGTGAAGCCGGCGCCCTCGCAGGCCCGGACGGCCATGCCGTGGCAGAGCGTGCCCGGCGGCGCCATGATCCACGGGGCGGCACGCTGCTCGGCGACCGTGCCCGCCGCGCGGGCCGCCAGGTACATCGGCTCGGTGAACACCGGCCGGGTGAGCGCCAGGCCCGGCTCCGGTTCGGCCGGCACCAGGTCGTACTCGTGCACCAGCGCCACGTCCAGCTCGCCCGCGCGCAGCGCCGCCGCCACGCCCGCCGGGTCCACCTCCGTCACCATCGGCTCCAGGCCGGGGTGCCAGGCCGCCAGCTCGGCCAGCACCGCCGGGATGATCGCGCGGGCCGCCGAGGGGTAGGTGCCGATCCGCAGCGGACCGGCCAGCCCCTGCCTGGCGTGGGCGAGTTCGGCGCCGGCCTGTTCCAGCCGGGCCAGCACCGCCTCGGCGTGCCGGACCAGGTTCCACCCGGCGGGCGTCAGGGCGACCCGCCGCCCGGTGCGCTCCAGCAGCGGGACACCGGCCTCCTTCTCCAGCACGGACAACTGCTGGGAGACCGCCGAAGGGCTGAACGACAGCGCCTCGGCGACGGCGGCGATGGTGCCGAGATGGGCCAGTTCGCGCAGCAGACGCAGGCGTCGTACATCGAGCATCGGATCAGCTTACGAGAAGCCTCGGAAATCTGAACTGGACCTGGGGGATCGATGGATCGCAGGATCGTGACCATGGAACTCAAGGGCATCCACGTCCCGCTGGTCACCCCGTTCGCCGAGGACGGTTCGGTGGCCCTGGACGCACTCGACCGCCTCGCCCGCTCGGTGCTCGACGACGGCGCGGCCGGCCTGGTCGCGCTCGGCACCACCGGCGAGCCCGCCGCGCTGAGCGCGCCGGAGCGGCAGGCGGTGGTCGAGGTCTGCGCGGCGGCCTGCGCCGAGCGCGGCGGGCAGCTGGTGGTCGGCGCCCACGGCGGCGACACCCGGAGCGTCGGGGAGGCACTGGCCGTCCTCGGCAAGCAGGTGCCGCAGGCCGCGGCGGCGCTGGTCACCGTCCCCGCCTTCCTGCGGCCCGGCGAGGCCGGGACGGTCGAGCACTTCCGCCGGCTCGCCGAGGTGAGCCCGCTGCCGCTGGTCGTCTACCACATCCCCTACCGCACCGGGCAGGCGCTCTCCGCCGCCGCGCTGCTCCGGCTCGCCGCCGTACCGGGCGTGGTGGGCGTCAAGTACGCGACCGGCGGGCTCGACCAGGACGCCGTGGAGCTGCTCGCCGCCGCACCGGCCGGCTTCGCGGTGCTGACCGGGGAGGACGCCTTCCTCTCGCCGATGCTGGCGCTCGGCGCGGCCGGCGGCATCCTGGCCTCCGCCCAGCTGGCCACCGCCCGGTTCGCCGAACTGGCCGCCGCCTGGGAGGACGGGGACGTGCCGCGGGCCCGGGCGCTGGGCCACCGGCTCGCCGCGCTGGCGGGTGCCGTCTTCGCCGCGCCCAACCCGGCCGTGGTCAAGGGGGTGCTGCACGCCCAGGGGCGGATCCCCACCCCGGACGTGCGGCTGCCGCTGCTGCCGGCCGGCGCGGCGGAGGTCGCGGCGGCGCTGGACCTCGTTACTGGTCCGGAGTTCGCCAGTGGTCTGGACCACTAGGGCTGGTCCGCCCTCTCACACCGTGGAATGACAGGTCGCCCCACCCCCGTGACAAGGCATGATGGGCAGAGTGCGGCTGTGAACAGCGACATCAAAGAGGAGTAGTCGGAATGAAGATCGGCATTGTCGGTGCCACCGGCCAGGTCGGCGGCGTCGTCCGCGAGATCCTTGCGGAGCGCAACTTCCCGGTGGAGCAGCTGCGGCTGTTCGCCTCGGCCCGTTCGGCCGGGCGCACCCTGCCCTGGCAGGGCACCGAGGTCACCGTCGAGGACGCGGCCACGGCCGACTACACCGGCCTGGACATCGTGATCTTCTCGGCCGGGGGCTCCACCTCCAAGGCCCTCGCCCCCAAGGCCGCCGCGGCCGGTGCGGTCGTGATCGACAACTCCTCCGCCTGGCGCCGCGACCCCGAGGTCCCGCTGGTCGTCTCCGAGGTCAACCCCGAGGCGATCGCCGACCGCCCCAAGGGCATCATCGCCAACCCGAACTGCACCACCATGGCCGCGATGCCGGTGCTGCGCCCGCTGCACGAGGAGGCCGGCCTCGCCGCCCTGGTCGTCTCCACCTACCAGGCCGTCTCCGGCAGCGGCGTGGCCGGTGTGGCCGAGCTCCAGGAGCAGGCCGCCAAGGTCGTGGACGGCGCCGCCGCGCTGGCCCACGACGGCTCGGCCGTCGAGTTCCCCGCGCCCAAGGTGTACGCCCGGCCGATCGCCTTCAACGTGCTGCCGCTGGCCGGCTCCGTCGTCGACGACGGCTCCAACGAGACCGACGAGGAGCAGAAGCTCCGCAACGAGAGCCGCAAGATCCTCGGCATCCCGGAGCTCAAGGTCGCCGGCACCTGCGTGCGCGTCCCGGTCTTCTCCGGCCACTCGCTGCAGATCAACGCCCGCTTCGAGCGCCCGATCAGCGTCGAGCGCGCGGTCGAGCTGCTGGCCGCCGCCCCCGGCGTCGAGCTGAGCGACATCCCCACCCCGCTCCAGGCCGCCGGCCAGGACCCGAGCTACGTCGGCCGCATCCGGGTGGACGAGACGGTGGAGCACGGGCTGTCGCTGTTCGTCTCCAACGACAACCTGCGCAAGGGCGCCGCGCTCAACGCCGTCCAGCTGGCCGAGCTGGTCGCCGCCGAGCTGCGGGGCTGACGCCCCCGTAACCCCTGGCGGGCCCCGTCGTTGGACGGGGCCCGCTTTGCGTTTCGTTGGGACGCCTGTTGCGGGACCGCGACATCCGCCGAGGTTCGGCGCGCGAACCAGGGGTAAAGGTGACCCAACGATCGGGCGGCTGCGGGCCCCCCTCACCCCCGCCGCCGCCGCGGCGCCGGGCCGGTCGTGCCCACCCCGTACCGCCGACCCCCCGGCGGCCTGACCCGAGGGCGAGCGAAAAGAGGTGCGCGATGGATCGCTGTGTCGTCCTGGTGGATGCCGGATACCTGCTGGGCGCCGCCGCCAGCCTCCTCGCCGGGGACGCGTCCCGCTCCCGGGTGACGGTCGACCACACCGCGCTGATCACCGCACTTCGTGAGCGGGCCGAGGCCGAGACCGGCCTGCCGCTGCTGCGGATCTACTGGTTCGACGCCGCCCCCGACCGCCGCCCGATGCCCGAGCACCGCCGGCTCAGGGTGCTGCCCAGGGTGACCGTCCGGCTCGGCGCCCTCACCCGCGCCGAGGGCCGCTGGGTGCAGAAGGGCGTGGACGCCGCCATGCACGCCGAACTCTCCGAACTCGCCCGCAACCGGGCCTGCGCCGACGTCGTGCTGATCACCGGCGACGGCGACCTGCTGCCGGGCATGATGTCCGCCAAGGAGCACGGCGTGGTCGTCCACCTGTGGGCGCTCCAGGCCGCCGACGGGGACTTCAACCAGTCCGAGGACCTGGTCGGCGAGGCCGACGAACGCCGGGTGCTGGACCGCGAGTGGATCGAGGGCTCGTTCAGCCCGCGCGAGAGCGCGGCCGTCTTCCCCGCCCCGGGGCCGCGCCACGAGATCGCCAAGATCCTCGCCGCCCCGCCCGCGGCCGCCCCGGTGCCCGGTGTACGGCCCGCCGCCCTGCCCGAGCCCGCCGTCGCGGCCGTCCCCGCAGCGAACGGGCACGCGCAGCCGGCCGCCACCGCCCTCAAGGTCGTCCCGACCCCCAAGGACCTCGCCGGGCGGGCGGCCCCCGCCCAGACCGCGACCCTGGCGAGCCAGACCGGCCCGGTGCTGCGCTGGTCCTCCGACCGGGGCTGGGTCGAGCGGCCCACCGCCGAACCCGCCGTCACCGCGGGCGACGGCCTGCCCACCCTCGCCCAGCTCACCACCTCCGAACAGCGCTGGGCCGACCGCGAGGAGGACATCACCTCCGTCGGCGGCGACGCCCACGAGGTCGGCCAGGTCTTCGCCCGCCGCTGGACCGAGCGGCTCGGCGACGTCGAACGGCTCACCGTGCTCTGGCCCGACTATCCGCGCATCCCGCACCGGGTGGACGGCGAACTGCTGCGCTACGCCGCCCGTTTCGGCCTGCTCGCGCACAAGGACGACCAGATCGACGAGCACGACCGGTACGCGATCCGGGCCGGCTTCTGGAAGGAACTGGCCGCCCGCGTCCCCGGCGGCGACCTGGTCGCGGACGACTAGGGACGGCTAGGGACGGCCGCCCCGCCTCCCGGTGATCAGGACCCGTCGTCGGGTTCGGGCGCTCCACCGCGTAGAGTCTTCGCTCGTGAGTGAGACGGCCAGGCGGGCACCCCGGGAGACCTCGCCGTGCTGTGCCGTACGGGACCTGGTCAAGACGTACCGCGCCGGGCGCGGCGGCGCCGCCACCGAGGTCCGGGCCAATGACGGCGTCGGCCTGACCGTCCGGCGGGGCGAGATCTTCGGGCTGCTGGGGCCCAACGGGGCCGGCAAGTCCACCCTGGTCCGCCAGCTCACCGGGCTGCTGCGCCCGGACTCGGGCTCGATCGAACTCCTCGGTCACGACGTGGTCCGCCACCCCGAGCGGGCCGCCCGGCTGCTCGGCTACCTGGGTCAGGAGTCCACCGCGCTGGACGAGCTGACCGTCGCGCTCGCCGCCGAGACCACCGGCCGGCTGCGCGGGCTCAGCCGGGCGCACGCCCGCGCCGAGACCGCCGAGGTGCTCACCGAGCTCGCCCTCGAACCGCTCGCCCACCGGCCGCTGGCCAAGCTGTCCGGCGGGCAGCGCCGGCTCGCCTGCTTCGCCGCCACGCTGGTGGGGGAGCGGCCGCTGCTCGTGCTGGACGAGCCGACCACCGGCATGGACCCGGTCGCCCGCCGCTCCGTCTGGAGCGCCGTCGACCGGCGCCGGGCCGAGCGCGGCACGACGGTGCTGCTGGTCACCCACAACGTGATCGAGGCGGAGACCGTCCTGGACCGGGTCGCGGTGATGGACGAGGGCCGGGTCATCGCCTGCGACACCCCGGGCGGGCTCAAGGCACTCGTCGACGGCGACGTCCGGCTGGACCTGGTCTGGCGGACGGAGGCCCCGCTGGACGTGCCCGCCGTCGCGGCCCTCGCCGAGCGGGCCGAGCGCACCGGCCGCCGCTGGACCGTGCGCACCAGCCCCGAGCAGGCCCGCGAACTGGTCGCGGCCGTCACCACCGGCCCCGCCTTCGCCGCCCTGGACGACTTCACCCTGGCCACCCCGAGCCTTGAGGACGCCTACCTCAAGCTGGGCGGCCGCCACGGAGGACTGGCCAAGTGATGCTGCGAGAGAGCCGCCGGTGCGCCACCGGCGGCGTGTGGGGAGATGGCCGCCGATGACGCTGCTCTCGGTGCCGCCGCAGGCCGCCGCCGTCGCCGACGGCGGGCCCGCCCCGCTGGCGCCCGCCGCCCGGCTGCTGCCCGCGCTGGCCGCCGTCTACCGGGCGCAGCTGGCCCGGGCCAAGGTGGCGCGGATCCCGCTGCTGTTCGTGGCCACCTTCCAGTCGCTCGGCATCCTGGTGATGATGCGCGGCGTCGTGGACCCGGGGCAGACCTCGGCCGCGCGCTCGGTGGTGGCCGGTTCCAGCGTGCTGGTGGTGGCGTTCGTCGCGCTCAACCTGCTCGCCCAGTACTTCGGCCGGCTGCGGGCCACCGGCGGCCTCGACCACTACGCGACGCTGCCCGTCCCGGCCGCCTCGGTGGTGCTCGGGGCGGCCGCCGCGTACGCCTCGTTCACGCTGCCCGGCACGCTGGTGACGGCCGCCGCCGGGGCCTGGATGTTCGGGCTCCCGGTGACCCACCTGTGGGTGCTGCTCGCCGTGGTGCCGCTCTCCGGCGCGGCGCTGTCCGGGCTCGGCGCGGCCTGCGGGCTGCTCGCGCCCCGGCAGGAGATCGCCACCATGCTGGGCCAGCTCGGCATGTCGGCGGCGCTGCTGCTGGGCGTGCTCCCGGTGGACCACCTGCCGCAGCCGGTGCTCTGGCTGCGCGACCTGCTCCCGTCCACGTACGGCGTCGAGGCGTTCGCCCGTACGTTCACGGCCGATCCGGACTGGGCGCTGGTCGCGGGCGACCTGGCGGTCTGCGCCGGCGTGGGCGTGGTGTCGCTGGCCGTCGCCACCTGGGCGTACCGGCGGGCCACCACCCGGTAGCGGAACGATCCTGCGGTACGGGTGCCGGGGCCGTTCGGGCGGCGATCGTGAAACGATGGGCCCCGTGACCGTACCGAACACACCTCCGGATCCCTCGCGGGCCGCCGCGGACGCGACCGCCGGAACCGCCGCGGACGCACCCGTCGACCGGGCCCCGGCCGCCGCGGCGAACCCGTACGGGGCGCCGCCCGCGTACGGGCCGCCGCCGGGCCTGGAGTTCGCGCCCGTCCGCAAGGCCGACCCGCGGGCGTCGCTGCGGCGGCTGCTGCCCGAGCTCCAGGTCGGGGCGATCATGGTGCTGGTCTGTCTGCTGCTGGGCCTGGCGATGGCCGGGCTCTGGGTCTGGCTGGCGCCGAAGGTGCCGCTGGTGGTGGACGGCAACCGGATCCTCTACGGCGACCCGGAGGGCGAGCAGCGGGCCGGGGCCGACAGCGTCTTCGTGCTGATCGGGCTGGGCCTGGGCATCCTGACCGCGCTCGGGGCGTTCCTGGTGACCCGGCGGCGCGGCGGCGGCATCGCGGTCGCGGTCGGGCTGACGGTCGGCGGCCTGCTGGCCTCGCTGGGCGCCTGGGGGCTGGGCCGCTGGCTCGGCCCCAGCCGCGACCTGGTCGCGCAGGCCCGGAAGGTCGGCGACGGCGGGCACTTCAGCGCCGACCTGGACCTCGGGGCGTACGGTGCCGTGCTGGTCTGGCCGATGGCCGCGATGGTGGTGCTGCTGGCCCTGTCGGCCGCGTTCGGCAAGCGCGAGGAGGACCCGCCGCCGTACTGGGCCGGGCCGTACGGACTGCCCGCGGCCACGGACGGGGCACCCGGAGCGGGTGGCCCGCCCGCGGTGGCCGGCGGTGCGCCGGTGGACCAGCCGCACCCGGTGGACCGGCCCGGCGGCGTGGAGCAGCCCCTCCACGGGGCGCAGGCGCACCCCGTGGAGCAGCCGTTCGACGGGCGGAAGCCCTGAGGCAGCCCTGAGCAGCCCTGAGCTGCCCTAGCGGCCGATCGGGGCGGTCCGGGCGCCGGTGAGGGTGATCAGGTCGGCGGGGGCGAGTTCGACCTCCAGGCCGCGCCGGCCGGCCGAGACGTACACCGTGGGGTGGGCCAGGGCGCTGTCGTCCACGACGGTGCGCAGCGGGCGGCGCTGGCCGAGCGGCGAGATGCCGCCCAGGACGTAGCCGCTGCTGCGCTCGGCGGCGGCCGGGTCGGCCATCGCGGCCCGCTTGCCGCCGACGGCGGCGGCGAGGGCCTTGAGGTCCAGCTGGCCGGCCACCGGGACGACGCCCACCGTGAGGACGCCGTTCACGTCGGCGACCAGGGTCTTGAACACCCGGTCGGCCGGGACGCCCAGCACCTCGGCGGCCTCGCCGCCGTAGGAGGCGGCGGCCGGGTCGTGCTCGTACGCGTGCACGGTGAACGCCACGGCGGCGTTCTCCAGGGCCACGGTGGCGGGCGTGCCCTGGCCGCCCTTCTTCGGCTTCTTGGCCATACCGGTTCTCCAGGGGTGGGCGGGCCGCGACGGGCCCGCCGGGTCGGTCGGGTGCTCGGGTCGGGTTGGTCGTTCGGGCCGGTCAGTTGGGGCTGAAGGACTGGCGGGTGAGATCCACCGCCGGCAGCGACGGGAGCCAGCTGAGCACCGCCGTCTCGCGGCGCAGCAGCTCCAGTTCGGAGCGCAGCCGCTGCGCGGTGTCCGGGCAGGCCAGCAGCTGCTGCTTGACCGGGGTCTCGAACACGGTGGCCGCGGCCACCAGGTAGGAGAGCACCTGCGGGTCGGCCGGCAGCTCCTGCCGGCCGACGGTGCTGGCCTCGTTGGCCCCGGCGAGCCGCTTCTGGTACGTCCGGAAGGCCCGCTCGACGCCCGCGGCCAGGGCCCCCGCCCCCTCGCCGGACTGCTCCTCGACCGTTTCGGTCTCGCCCGTCAGGTAGGGGCCGCCGGTGTCCACCGAGCGCAGCCGGAACCGGGTGGTGCCGGTGACCAGCAGCTCGTACTGCCCGTCCGGCTGCTCCTGCGCCGAGGCGAGGTCGGCCACGCAGCCGATGTGGTACAGCGCCTCCAGCGGGTCGCCGGTGGCGGTGCCCAGGCCGTCCAGCGGCCCGGCCGGGCCGTCGTCGGCGCGGACCGGCGCGACCTCACGGCCGTCCTTGATGGCGAGCACGCCGAACCGGCGCGGCTGGTCCTCGGGGAGGGCGAGCAGGTCGGCGACCAGACGGCGGTAGCGCTCCTCGAAGACGTTGAGGGGCATCACCAGGCCCGGGTAGAGCACGGTGTTCAGCGGGAAGAGCGGCAGCCGTTCTGTCACGGCGGACAGCGTAGTTCCCCGGAGCGGGCGAGTGCTCCCGGGTTCTCCACCGGCGCATCCGGGGTCATCCGCGCTGGAGCATCCGGGTGGCGCCGGCGGCGACCGTGGTGGCGAGCACCCAGCCGACGATCACCAGACCGGAGGAGACCCACTGGGCGGTGCCGCCGGGGTTCCAGCCCTGCTGGCCGAGGTCGACGACCGGGAGCAGCTGGCCGAGCGCGTAGAGGACCGGGTTCCAGTGCGGGCGCTCGTCGGCCTTCAGCGGTTCGAGCCGGTGGGTGGCGAAGTAGAGGCTGCCCAGCGCCCAGGCGAGCAGCAGCCAGAGCGCGGCCCGCCCGGGGCGGAAGCCGTAGCCGACGGTGACGTCCTGGATCCGGCCCCAGACCCGGGCGGGCAGCGGCAGGCTCTGCCGGCGGCGGCGCTGCTTGGCGTAGAGCACCTCGCGGGCGTCGTCGTCGGCGCCGTCCCGGCGCAGGGCGGTGGCCAGCTGCTCGTACGACTCGGGCTGGAACTCCACCGAGGAGCCCTCCAGCCAGGCGATCCGCTGCTGGACGGTGAACGGGACGGCCGGGCGCAGGCACTCGTAGGTGAAGCCGGTCAGACCGAGGCTGCGGCCGTGCGGCCAGGAGCCGGGGGCGTCGACCAGGTTGCCGATCCGGGCGCGGGAGAGCGAGACGGCGCCCTCGTTCGGGAAGCGGCAGGTGAAGCGCAGTTCGGGGGTCTGGATGCGGCGCAGTGTGACCTCGTCGTCCGGGCCGAGGTGGAACTCGGCGTCGGAGAGCAGACAGGCGTTCTCGAACCGGCCGTCGGAGAGCCGGACCTGGCCGAAGGCGCGGAACGGGGTGCTGGGCGAGCCGGGTGGCGGGAGTTCGCCGTAGCCGGAGCCGTAGTAGGACTGCGAGCCGTACCAGCCGCCGTCCGCCGAGCCGCTGAGGTACAGGGTGTGGCCGACGGTTATTCGGACCGCGTTGAGGGCGTTGCGGTTCTCCGGGACGGCGTGCAGCTGGGCGCCGCGCAGGGAGAGCCGGCCGCCGATCCGCGCGGTGCGCAGGCTGATCTCGCCGCGGGACTCCAGCCGGTCGGCCTCGAAGTCCTGGTGGACCGCCATGCCGTCGGCGGACAGCGCCCGGCCGAACCGGTCACCGCCCAGGACGGCCTGGTTGAGCAGCAGGTCGGTGCCGATCCGGGCGTCGGTGAGCCGCAGGCCCTGCGGGAGCCGGCAGCGGGCGAGGTGCAGATCGCCCGAGGTGACGAGGCGGGAGGCCTCCAGCCGCGGGATCAGGCACCGGACCAGGCGCAGGGTGGCGGCGTCGGCCTCGGAGATCAGCACCTTCCGCTCGAAGCGGCAGTCGCGCAGTTCGACGTACTGCCGGATGGTGCCGCCGGCCAGGTTCAGCGGGCCGGTGATCCGGACGCCGGTGAGCCGGAGCGAGGCGACCCGGCCCGGGGCGGGGGCGGGACCGTCCAGCAGCAGGTGGGCCAGGACCTCGGCGCGTACGCTGCGTCCGGGCCCCCAGACGGCGGTGCCGAAGGGGGCGTCCAGCTCGGCGTCGCCGGTGCTCAGGTCGTACACCTCGCCCTGCCGGAACGCCTCCCAGAGGCCCTGTTCGACCGGACTCCAGCCGTCCGGTGCCGGTTCTGCCATGGTCCCCCCGCTTCCCCCGGTCGTCTCGCCTTTCGTATCACGGACTGAAATGCGGGGCCGGTGGTTCCGGCCACTCCTTACACTGGGTGGCGTGATCTCTCGAATCGACCTGCGCGGCTCGCTCGACGACCCGCGTGACCTGCTGCCCCGTGCCGAGTTCGACGTGGCGGCCGCCCTGGAGAAGGTGCGGCCGATCGCCGAGGACGTGAGCCATCGTGGGGTCGCGGCGCTGATCGAGATCACCGAGCGGTTCGACGGTGTGCGGCTGGAGTCCACCCGGGTGCCGGCCGAGCAGATCGCCGAGGCCCTGGAGACGCTGGACCCGAAGGTGCGCGCCGCGCTGGAGGAGTCGATCCGCCGCGCCCGCCTGGTCCACGCCGACCAGCGCCGCGCCGGGCACACCACCCAGGTCGTGCCGGGCGGTACCGTCACCCAGCGCTGGGTGCCGGTGGACCGGGTCGGCCTGTACGTGCCGGGCGGCCTCGCCGTCTACCCGTCGTCCGTGGTGATGAACGTGGTGCCCGCGCAGGAGGCCGGCGTCACCGGCATCGCGGTGACCTCGCCGCCGCAGAAGGCGTTCGGCGGCCGGGTGCACCCGACCATCCTGGCGGCCTGCGCGCTGCTGGGCGTCACCGAGGTGTACGCGGTCGGCGGGGCCCAGGCGGTCGCCATGTTCGCCCTCGGCACCGAGGAGTGCGAGCGGGTCAACCTGGTCACCGGCCCGGGCAACATCTACGTGGCCGCCGCCAAGCGCTACTTCGCCGGCCGGATCGGCATCGACTCGGAGGCCGGGCCGACCGAGATCGCCGTCCTCGCGGACGACAGCGCCGACCCGGCGGAGGTCGCCGCCGACCTGATCAGCCAGGCCGAGCACGGCCCGACCTCGGGCTCGGTGCTGGTCACCGACTCGCCCGCGCTGGCCGAGGCCGTCGAGGCCGAGCTGAAGACGCAGGTCGCCCGGACCAGGCACAGCGAGCGGGTGGCCGAGGCGCTGGGCGGCCGGCAGTCCGGCATCATCCTGGTCGACGACCTCGACCAGGGCCTCGCGGTGGTCAACGCCTACGCCGCCGAACACCTGGAGATCCAGACCCGCGACGCCCACGCGGTCGCCGCCCGGGTCCGCAACGCCGGCGCGATCTTCATCGGCCGGTACACCCCGGTCTCGCTCGGCGACTACGCGGCCGGCTCCAACCACGTGCTGCCGACCGGCGGTTGCGCCTGCCACTCCTCGGGGCTGTCCGTGCAGACCTTCCTGCGCGGCGTCCAGGTCGTCGAGTACGACCGCGAGGCCCTGGCCGGCATCGCCGCGCACGTGGTCAACCTCTCCGAGGCCGAGGACCTGCCGGGTCACGGCGACGCGATCAAGGCCCGCTTCGAGTGGACGGTTCCCGGTTCATGAGGATTGACGATCTCCCCATCCGTGACGAGCTGCGCGGGCAGTCCCCGTACGGTGCGCCGCAGCTCGACGTGCCCGTCCAGCTGAACACCAACGAGAACCCGTACCCGCTGCCCGAGGAGCTGGTGGCCCGGATCGCCGAGCGCGTCGCCGAGGCCGCCCGCCACCTCAACCGCTACCCCGACCGGGACGCGGTCGAGCTGCGCGAGGGCCTGGCCGGCTACCTGACCCGGACCACCGGGTTCGCCCGCACCCGCGAGCAGGTCTGGGCGGCCAACGGCTCCAACGAGGTGCTGCAGCAGCTGCTCCAGACCTTCGGCGGGCCCGGCCGCAGCGCGCTCGGCTTCGAGCCCTCCTACTCGATGCACGCCCTGATCTCCCGGGGCACCGGCACCGAGTGGATCTCCGGCCCGCGCAACGAGGACTTCACCATCGACCTGGCGGCCGCCGAGAAGGCCATCGCCGAGCACCGGCCGAACGTGGTCTTCATCTGCTCGCCGAACAACCCGACCGGCACCGCCGTCGCCGCCGACGCCGTGCTGCGGCTGTACGAGGCCGCGCAGGCCGCCGGGCCCAGCCTGGTGGTCGTGGACGAGGCGTACGTCGAGTTCTCGCACCGCGCCTCGCTGCTGCCGCTGCTGGAGGGCCGCCCCAACCTGGTGGTCAGCCGCACCATGTCCAAGGCCTTCGGCGCGGCCGGGCTGCGCCTGGGCTACCTGGCGGCCGACGCCGCCGTGGTGGACGCCGTGCAGCTGGTCCGGCTGCCGTACCACCTGTCGGCCGTCACCCAGGCCACCGCGCTGGCCTGCCTGGAGCACACCGACACCCTGCTCGGGTACGTCGGCCGGCTCAAGGACGAACGCGACCGGCTGGTGGACGCGCTGCGCGGCCTCGGGCTGGACGTCACCGACTCGGACGCCAACTTCGTCCAGTTCGGCCGCTTCGCCGACACCCACGCCGTCTGGCAGGCCATCCTCGACCAGGGCGTCCTGGTCCGGGACAACGGCGTCCCCGGGTGGCTGCGGGTGACCGCCGGCACCCCCGCCGAGAACGACGCCTTCCTGGACGCCGTCCGCACCGTGATCAAGGAGCTGTAGATCCGCCATGTCCCGTATCGGACGCGTTGAGCGCACCACCAAGGAGACCTCGGTCCTCGTCGAGATCGATCTCGACGGCACCGGCAAGACCGACATCTCCACGGGCGTCGGGTTCTACGACCACATGCTCGACCAGCTCGGCCGCCACGGCCTCTTCGACCTCACCGTGAAGACCGACGGCGACCTGCACATCGACACCCACCACACCATCGAGGACACCGCCCTCGCCCTGGGCGCCGCCTTCAAGCAGGCGCTCGGCGACAAGGTCGGCATCTACCGCTTCGGCAACTGCACCGTCCCGCTGGACGAGTCGCTCGCCCAGGTCACCGTGGACCTCTCCGGCCGCCCCTACCTGGTGCACACCGAGCCGGAGCGGATCGCGCCGATGATCGGCAGCTACGACACCACGATGACCCGGCACATCCTGGAGTCCTTCGTGGCCCAGGCGCAGATCGCCCTGCACGTCCACGTGCCGTACGGGCGCAACGCGCACCACATCGTGGAGTGCCAGTTCAAGGCGCTGGCCCGGGCCCTGCGCTACGCCGCCGAGCGTGACCCGCGCGCGGCCGGCATCCTCCCGTCGACCAAGGGTGCGCTGTGAGCAAGGCCGCGATCGTCCTCATCTTCGTCGGGCTCTTCCTGGCCGGCGGCGTGATCTCGTTCTGGAAGCAGAAGATCCCGAAGGGCGTCATCGCGGTGCTCGCCATAGGCTCGGTGCTCTGCCTGGCCTCCGGCGTCATGCGCATCTGAACCCGTCGAGAGACCCCACAGACATGGACACCTGAACATGGGCAAGAACGTCGTCGTACTCGACTACGGGTCGGGCAACCTCCGCTCCGCCCAGCGCGCCGTCGAGCGCACCGGGGCGAACGTCACCGTCACCTCCGACTTCCAGGCCGCGCTGGACGCGGACGGCCTGCTGGTGCCCGGCGTCGGCGCCTTCGAGGCCTGCATGCGCGGGCTGAAGGCCGTTCGCGGCGAGCAGATCATCGGCCGCCGGCTCGCCGGGGGCCGCCCGGTGCTGGGCATCTGCGTCGGGATGCAGATCCTGTTCGAGCGCGGGGTCGAGCACGGGGTGGAGACGGCCGGCTGCGACGAGTGGCCGGGCACCGTCGAGCCGCTGGACGCCCCGGTCGTCCCGCACATGGGCTGGAACACGGTCCAGGCCCCGGAGGGCAGCCGGCTCTTCGCCGGCCTCGACCCCGACACCCGCTTCTACTTCGTGCACTCCTACGGGGTGCGCCACTGGGAGCTGGAGGTCCACAGCGCGCGGATGCACGCCCCGCTCGTCACCTGGGCCACCCACGGGCAGCCGTTCGTCGCGGCCGTCGAGAACGGCCCGCTCTGGGCCACCCAGTTCCACCCCGAGAAGTCCGGCGACGCCGGCGCCGCCCTGCTGACCAACTGGGTCAACACCCTCTGACTAGCTGAGAGTTGCCAACACGATGAGCCGCCTCGAACTCCTCCCCGCCGTCGACGTCCGGGACGGCCGGGCCGTCCGCCTGGTCAAGGGCGCGTCCGGTACCGAGACCTCCTTCGGCGAGCCCCTCGCCGCCGCCCTCGCCTGGCAGAGTGCCGGCGCCGAGTGGCTGCACCTGGTCGACCTCGACGCCGCCTTCGGCACCGGCAGCAACCGTGACCTGCTCCGCGAGGTCACCGGCGCGCTGGACATCAAGGTCGAGCTGTCCGGCGGTATCCGTGACGACGAGTCGCTGGCCGCCGCCCTCGCCACCGGCTGCACCCGGGTCAACCTCGGCACCGCCGCCCTGGAGAGCCCCGAGTGGGTCGCCAAGGTCATCGCCGAGCACGGGGACAAGATCGCCGTCGGTCTGGACGTGGTCGGCACCACCCTGCGCGGCCGCGGCTGGACCCGCGACGGCGGCCAGCTCTTCGACGTGCTGGCCCGCCTCGACGCCGAGGGCTGCGCCCGCTACGTCGTCACCGACGTCAACCGGGACGGCACCCTGACCGGCCCCAACCTCCAGCTGCTGCGCGACGTCTGCGCCGCCACCGACCGCCCGGTCGTCGCCTCCGGCGGTGTTTCTTCGCTCGACGACCTGCGGGCCATCGCCACGCTCGTCGGCGAGGGTGTCGAAGGCGCGATCGTGGGCAAGGCACTCTACGAGCAGAAGTTCACCCTCGAAGAGGCCCTGGAGGCGGTTTCAGGATGACGGAACGTCGGATCGTGCGCGGTCGGGTCGCCGGATGCTCCCCCTGGGAGGAGCAGTTCGGCTACTCGCGGGCGGTCGCCGCCGGGGACCACGTGCACGTGGCCGGCTCCACGGCCTGGGTGGACGGGAAGATCGAGCACGAGGGCGACCCGTACCACCAGACCCTCGCCGCCTTCGGCGTCGGCCTCAAGGCCCTGGCCGCGTACGGTCTGACGGCGGACGACGTGGTCCGCACCCGGATGTACATCACCCACGTCCGCGACGCCGACGAGGTGGGCCGTGCCCACCACGCGCTCTTCGACGTCGCGCGCCCGGCGGCCACCATGGTGGTGGTCGAGGGCCTGATCGACTCCCGGATGATGGTCGAGGTCGAACTCGACGCCTACCGTGCCGGGCTCGCTAGCACTCTGGAAGGCAAACAGCCGTGACCCTCGCAGTACGTGTCATCCCCTGCCTGGACGTCGACGCCGGCCGGGTGGTCAAGGGCGTCAACTTCCAGAACCTGCGGGACGCCGGCGACCCGGTGGAGATGGCCAAGCTCTATGACGCCGAGGGCGCCGACGAGCTGACCTTCCTCGACATCACCGCCTCCTCCGGGGACCGCGAGACCACCTACGACGTCGTCCGCCGCACCGCCGAGCAGGTCTTCATCCCGCTCACCGTCGGCGGCGGCGTCCGGGCCGTCGAGGACGTCGACAAGCTGCTGCGGGCCGGCGCCGACAAGGTCGGCGTCAACACCGCGGCGATCGCCCGCCCGGAGCTGATCCGGGAGATCGCCCGGCGCTTCGGCCGCCAGGTGCTGGTGCTCTCGGTGGACGCCCGGCGCTGCCCGGAGGGCACCGAGACGGCCTCCGGCTTCGAGGTCACCACCCACGGCGGGCGCCAGGGCACCGGCCTGGACGCCGTCGAATGGGCGGGCCGCGCGGCCGAGTTGGGTGCCGGTGAGATCCTGCTCAACTCGATGGACGCGGACGGCACCAAGGACGGCTACGACCTGGAGCTGATCCGGGCCGTCCGCAAGACCGTCTCCATCCCGGTGATCGCCTCCGGCGGCGCCGGGAAGCTCGCCGACTTCGCCCCCGCCGTGGCGGCCGGCGCGGACGCGGTGCTCGCCGCCAGCGTCTTCCACTTCGGCGATCTGCGGATCGGCGAGGTCAAGAACGCGCTGCGGGAGGCCGGGCACCCCGTCCGCTGACCGCGTCCACCGACCGCGGCAGGGCCCGCCCCCGGTGTGGGAGGCGGGCCCCGTGGACGGCGCCGTCCTACGGCAGCGGCAGCACGTGACGCAGCGCGGTGACGGCGTCCGGCGGGCCGTCCACGGCCAGCTCGGCGCGGGCGCCGCGGCCGTAGACGAAGAGCACCAGCTCGCCCGGCTCGCCGGTGATCCGCACGGTCGGCGACCCGGCGGGGCCGACCGTCAGGCTCCGCCCGTCCGGGCGGCGCAGCTCCAGCCGGACGGGGGAGCGGCGGCCCGCCTCCAGCCTGGCGAGCAGCGGCAGCCGGCGCCAGAGCGCCTCGGCCCGCCCGGGCGGCACCGGCTGCGGCGGCCACTCCTCGCCCGCCCGGCGGACGTCCTCGGCGTGCACGAAGTACTCGACGGTGTTGGCGGCCTCGTCGGCGCCGGGCAGCGCGAACGGGGAGAGCAGCGGCGGGCCGGCCCGGAACAGCCGCAGCAGCTCCTCGTACGGGCGCTCGGCGTAGCCGGCCTGCACCCGGTGGGTCCAGTCGGCGAGGGCGCCGACGCGGATGCCGGCCGCCGCGTCCGGCCGGTGCTCCCGGACCACCAGGTGGGCGGCGAGGTCCCGGGTGGACCACCCGGCGCAGAGGGTGGGGGCGTCCGGCCCGGCGGCGGCCAGGAGTTCGGTCAGCCGGTGGCGCTCGGCGAGGGCATGGTTCGACATGCCGCTCAGCCTAGGGCGTGCCTGACGGCTCCCGCCGCGCGCGCGAATCGTCGGACACGCCCCGGGTTTCTCCCACGGGCCGTCAGCGCAGGTGGCCGCTGAGCTTGGTGGAGCCCTGACGGTTGCTCGCCGTCATGGTGCAGGTGTAGTCCCGCCAGCCCTGCTGGTAGTAGGTCATGGACGGGCCGAACGGGTAGCCGTAGTACGGTCCGCCGCCGCCCTGGCGGGCCTCGGCGGCGGCCAGCGTCTCCTTGCAGCCCTCCCGCATCGCCTTGGCGAGCTGGTTGTCGCCGGTCAGGCCGTCCGGCAGCAGCTGGTCGGCGATCACCTCGCCGTCGTGCTCGCCCTCGCAGGGCCGCGGTTCGGGCTTGGTGATCGTCTTGCTCAGCTGCGGGTGGTCGAAGCAGGAGCCGACCGGGAGGAAGGTGTACGGCACCACCCGGCTGGGCGTCGGGCTCGGCGTGGGGGTCGGCGTCGGGGTCGCGGTGGGGGAGGGCGGGGGTGGCAGCGCGGCCGGCTTCTTCTCGGGCCAGAGCAGCACGGTGGCCACCACCGCGAGCAGCACGGCCAGCACGGCCACGACGGCGAGGACCAGGCCCCGCGACGGGCGGGTGGCGGCGGGTTCGGGCGGCGGCTCGGAGGTCATGGCCACGAGAATGACCCACGCCGGGGCTTTCCGGCAGGCGGTTGGCACAACTCGTACGAGCGGATCGGTCGGACAGATAGCACCGGAGGGGCCGGGTGCGCCCGACAGGCCCGGACCGGGAGCCCGGCGCGCCGGGCTGACACAATGGGACCCATGTCCTCCACACCCGCCGCCCCCGGCACCACCGCCCTGGCTCCCGCGATCGCCGCCCGCCTCAAGCGGACCGAGGACGGTCTGCTCCCGGCCATCGCGCAGCAGTACGACACCGGCGAGGTGCTGATGCTCGGCTGGATGGACGACGAGGCGCTGCACCGTACCCTCACCACCGGCCGCTGCACCTACTGGAGCCGCAGCCGCCGGGAGTACTGGGTGAAGGGCGACACCTCGGGCCACGTCCAGCAGGTCAAGTCCGTCGCGCTGGACTGCGACGGCGACACCCTGCTGGTCCGGGTCGACCAGACCGGCGCCGCCTGCCACACCGGCGACCGCACCTGCTTCGACGCCGACGTGCTCCCGCTCGCCTGACCCCGCCCCGCCGAAACGACCAGAAACGGTGCCGCTCCCCATGGATCTCGAAACCTTCCGCAAGCTCGCCGTCGACACCCGGGTCATCCCGGTCACCCGCAGGCTCCTCGCGGACGGTCTCACCCCCATCGGCCTCTACCGCAGCCTCGCGGCCGAGCGCACCGGCACCTTCCTGCTGGAGTCCGCCGAGCAGGGCCGCAGCTGGTCCCGCTACTCCTTCGTCGGCGTCCGCAGCGGCGCCACCCTGACCGCGGGGCCGGACGGCACCGCCCGCTGGCTCGGCACCCCGCCGGTCGGCATCCCCACCACCGGCGACCCGCTCCAGGTGCTGCGCGCCGCGCTGGAGGCCCTGCACACCCCGCGCCGTACCGACGACGGCCTGCCCCCGCTCACCGGCGGCCTGGTCGGCTACCTCGGGTACGACATCGTCCGCCGGCTGGAGAAGCTGCCCGACCTCAACCCGGACGACCTGAAGCTCCCCGAGCTGACCATGCTGCTCGCCACCGACCTGGCCGTGCTCGACCACGTCGACGGCACGGTGCTGCTGATCGCCAACGCGGTCAACCACAACGACCTGGCCAGCGGCGTCGACGAGGCCTACGCGGACGCGGTGGCCCGGCTCGACGCGATGGAGACCGACCTGCTCAAGCCGGTCGACCCGGGGCTCGCCACCTTCACCCCGTCCGGCCCCGGTGACGTCCGCTCGCCGTTCGGCGGGGCGCCGTACCGGGCCGCCGTCGAGGAGGTCAAGGAGCGGATCCGGGCGGGCGAGGCCTTCCAGGTCGTGCCCTCGCAGCGGTTCGAGGCGCCCTGCCCGGCCTCCGCGCTGGACGTCTACCGGGTGCTGCGGACCACCAACCCCAGCCCGTACATGTACCTGTTCCGCTTCCCCGGCCCGGACGGCACCGCCGAGGGCGGCTTCGACGTGGTCGGCTCCAGCCCGGAGGCGCTGGTCAAGGTCACCGAGGGCGAGGCGATGGTGCACCCGATCGCCGGCACCCGGCACCGCGGCGCCACCCCGCACGAGGACGCCGAGCTGGCCGCCGAGCTGCTCGCCGACCCGAAGGAGCGGGCCGAGCACCTGATGCTGGTGGACCTGGGCCGCAACGACCTCGGGCGGGTCTGCGAGCCGGGCAGCGTCGAGGTGGTCGACTTCATGCAGGTCGAGCGCTACAGCCACGTCATGCACATCGTCTCGACCGTCACCGGCCGGGTGGCGCCCGGGCGGACCGCCTTCGACGTGCTGACCGCCTGCTTCCCGGCCGGCACCCTGTCCGGCGCGCCGAAGCCGCGCGCGATGCGGATCATCGAAGAGCTGGAGCCCACCCGCCGGGGCCTGTACGGCGGCTGCGTCGGCTATCTGGACTTCGCCGGGGACTCCGACACCGCGATCGCCATCCGCACCGCCGTCCTGCGCGACGGCACCGCCTACGTCCAGGCGGGCGCGGGAGTGGTCGCCGACTCCGACCCGCACGGCGAGGACACCGAGTGCCGCAACAAGGCGGCCGCCGTCCTGCGCGCCGTCGCCACCGCCAATACGCTGCGCACGCCGACGGTGTAGGACCGGCGGCGCGGGGCCGAAGGAGCAGCAGGATGCCGGACGAACGGCAGCAGATCGTCACCGCGGCCAGGGCCCAGATCGACGGCCAGCTGGCCGGCCGGGGCGCGGTCCGCCAGGACGTCGTCGTCCGGGCGCCGTCCGGGCGGAGCGGGCGGGCCGCCGAGCTCGCGGTGGTCGCGCCGGGTGCGGAACACGCCGCCGGAGGCGGCTACCGGGCCGCCGACCTGGAGGCGGTGCTGGAGGTCACCGACCGGTCGCGGCGGGCCGGTGACCCGGCCGGCCGGCACCGCTTCCTCGCCGAGTGCGGGATCCCGCTGTACGTGGTGGTCGACCCGGTGGCGGCGGTCTGCACCGTGCACAGCGCGCCGCAGCCGGGCGGGACGTACCGGGAGGCGGAGCGGGTGCCGTTCGGCAACGACCTCTTCCTGCCGCTGGCGGAGCGGACGCTGGTGCTGCGGACCGACGACTTCCCGGTCGGGCCGGCCACCCCGGATGCGGAGCCGGGCGGCGGCCGGGGGATAGTGGACGGGTGAGCGCCTCTCCCCAGCCCCGCCCCGACGCCGGGCCCGCCCCCGCCCCCGCCGCCGCCCCCGCCAAGGCCGGGCGGCGGACGCTCGGCCTGATGCTGCTGCTGACCGCGCTGGGCGCCGTCCTGGTGCTGACCGCGGTGAGCCGGGTCTGGGCCGAGGGCCGGGCCGGGACGCTGGCGGTGTCCGTCACCGGCGGCCGGATCTCCGAACTGCCCGGCGGGCTGGCGCTGGTGGCGCTGGCGGCGGCGGTCGCGGTGTTCGCGGTCCGCGGCGCAGGGCGGGTCGCGGTCGGCGTGCTCACGCTGCTGGCCGGTCTCGGCGCGGCCGCGAGCGCGGCGGCGGGCGCCGGCGACAGCGCCGCGCTGGACAGCGAGGCGGCCCGGATCCTCGCGCTCTCCGGGACGACGGCCACCGAGGTCAGCCGCTCGGCCTGGCCGTGGCTCGCCCTGTTCGGCGGGCTGCTGCTGGCCGCGGCCGGGCTGCTCACCGTCCGCTTCGGCCGGTCCTGGCCGGCCATGGGCAGCCGTTACGAGGCGCCGACCCGCAAGGCCCCGGCGAAGGCCGCCGAGACGCCGGCCGACCTGTGGAAGGCGCTGGACCGGGGCGAGGACCCGACGGCCGTCTGAGCGGCCCGCCCGGGGCGTCCGGGGCGGGCCGGGCGCTGTGACGCGATAGACCCGCCACCCCCTTTGGGGTGCCGGTGTGTGGCCCGGCACAATGGAACACGTCAACCCGCGAGGGGCCCGCAGGCCCGGCCGGGGCCCGGAGAAGCAAGGAGCACCATCAGATGTCGGCAGCAGCACACGGCCACACCCCCGCCGCCTGGACCGGCGTGACCATCTCCTTCATCGGCTTCGCGATCGCGGGCGTCGCCATGATCCTCCCGTCCGTGCCGGTGGTCTGGGGCGGCCTGGCGGTCATCCTGCTCGGCGGCGTGGTCGGCAAGGCCATGTCGATGGCGGGCATGGGCAAGCAGCCGAGCGTCAACGTGGAGACCGCCGAGGACCGCGCGGCCGCCGCCGTCACCGCCTGACCCCGGAGTTCGCACGGCTGAACGGCGGGCGCCACGCCCGCCGTTTCGTTCTGCTCCCCGCTTGCACCGAACGGGCACAATCAGGGGCGTGAACGCCGCCCCCACCGCCTCCGCCCGGCCGCCCGCAGTGCGCCGGCTGGGCCCTCCGCTGGCCGCCCTGGCCGCGGTGGCCCTCCCCACCGTGTACATCGCGGTGGTGGATCCCAACGCCCCCGGTCACTACCCGACCTGCCCGTTCCTGGCCGCCACCGGCTGGTGGTGCCCGGGCTGCGGCGGCCTGCGCTGCGTCCACGCGCTCAGCCACGGGGACCTGACCGGCGCGCTGCACGACAACGCGCCCGCCGTCCTGCTGTTCGCCGTCCTGGCGGTGCTGTGGCTCCGCTGGGTGTGGGCCGCGGTGAGCGGCGGTCCGGCGCCCCGGGTCTCGGTCGGGGCGCGGCGCTGGGCGCTGATCGCCCTGCTGGTGCTGGTCTTCACGGTGGTGCGCAATCTGCCGGTCGGGGCGGGACTGGCGCCACCGCTGGTCTGAGGCCCGGTACCGGCGTCGCGTCCGGGGTGTTCGTGAGGGATCGGCCGAGGTGGGGGGCGTCCGGCCCGCGAGACGCGCGCCGGGCTGCCGCGCCCCGCGCTCCCCGGTGCCGATACCATCGAAGAGCCGGCCGACCCACTGGCCGTCCGGCTCTTCGCCAGCCGAACTAGCAGAACATGATGGGGGCGCAAGAGTGAGTGTGCTCGACAAGATCATCGAAGGTGTCCGTGAGGACCTCGCCGAGCGGCAGGCCCTGGTCTCGCTGGACGAGCTCAAGGAGCTCGCGGCCAAGGCCCCGGACGCCAAGGACGGCGTCGCCGCCCTCAAGGGCGACGGTGTACGCGTGATCTGCGAGGTCAAGCGCTCCAGCCCGTCCAAGGGCGCCCTGGCCGCGATCGCGGACCCGGCCGCCCTGGCCACCGACTACGCGGCCGGCGGGGCCGCCGCGATCAGCGTGCTGACCGAGCAGCGCCGCTTCGGCGGGTCGCTGGCCGACCTGGACGCCGTCCGGGCCGCGGTGGACACCCCGCTGCTGCGCAAGGACTTCATCGTCACCGCCTACCAGCTCTGGGAGGCCCGCGCCCACGGCGCCGACCTGGCCCTGCTGATCGTCGCCGCGCTGGAGCAGCCGGCCCTGGTGTCGCTGATCGAGCGCGCCGAGTCGATCGGCCTCACCCCGCTGATCGAGGTGCACGACGAGGAGGAGATCGCCCGCGCGGTGGACGCCGGCGCGCGGATCATCGGCGTCAACGCCCGCAACCTCAAGACCCTTGAGGTGGACCGCAACACCTTCGGCAACGTCGTCCACGCCATCCCGGACGGTGTCGTCAAGGTCGCCGAGTCCGGCGTGCGCGGCCCGCTGGACGTGATCTCGTACGCCAACCTGGGCGCCGACGCGGTGCTGGTCGGCGAGTCCCTGGTGACCGGCAAGGACCCGCGGGCCGCCGTGGCCGACCTGGTCGCGGCCGGCGCCCACCCCGCCCTGCGGCACAAGGACTGACCCCGCCGCCATGAAACTCGCCTCCCGTCTCGCCCCCGGTTGCCGCCCGCGCGGCTGCCGCGCGCCCGCACGCCGGGTGCTGGGCAGGCGGGTGCGCTATGTGATCGGCTGCGAGCCCGGGCAGGTGCAGGGCCGCCGATGGCGCAGGACGCCCGGCTGATCCCAGCCGTTCCGACGTCACTGCCGTCATCTTCCAGAAGGACTTCACCATGTCCGAGAAGGACTACCTGCCCGGTGCCGAGGTACCGGACGCCCGCGGCTACTTCGGCGCCTACGGCGGCCGCTTCATCCCGGAGGCGCTGGTCGCCGCCGTCGAACAGGTCGCCGAGGAGTACGAGAAGGCGAAGGCCGACCCTGCCTTCGCGGCCGAGCTGAACGCGCTGCTCAAGGACTACACCGGCCGTCCCAGCCCGCTGACCGACGTGCACCGCTTCTCCGCCGAGGCGGGCGGCGCGCGCGTCCTGCTCAAGCGCGAGGACCTCAACCACACCGGCTCGCACAAGATCAACAACGTGCTGGGCCAGGCCCTGCTCACCCGCCGGATGGGCAAGACCCGGATCATCGCCGAGACCGGCGCCGGCCAGCACGGCGTGGCCACCGCCACCGCCTGCGCGCTGTTCGGCTTCGACTGCACCGTCTACATGGGCGAGGTCGACACCGAGCGCCAGGCGCTGAACGTCGCCCGGATGCGGATGCTCGGCGCCGAGGTGGTGGCCGTCAAGTCCGGCAGCCGCACCCTCAAGGACGCCATCAACGAGGCGTTCCGCGACTGGGTCGCCAACGTCGACTCCACCCACTACCTGTTCGGCACCGTGGCCGGCCCGCACCCGTTCCCGATGATGGTCCGGGACTTCCACCGGGTCATCGGCGTCGAGGCCCGCCAGCAGGTCCTCGACCGCACCGGCAGGCTCCCGGACGCCGTGGTCGCCTGCGTCGGCGGCGGCTCCAACGCGATGGGCATCTTCCACGAGTTCATCCCGGACGCCGGTGTGCGCCTGATCGGCTGCGAGGCGGCCGGCGAGGGCGCCGAGACCCCCCGGCACGCCGCCACCCTCACCAAGGGCGACCCCGGTGTGCTGCACGGCTCGCGCACCTACGTCCTGCAGGACGAGGACGGGCAGACCATCGAGTCGCACTCCATCTCGGCCGGCCTCGACTACCCGGGCGTCGGCCCGGAACACGCCTGGCTGAAGGACACCGGCCGGGCCGAGTACCGCCCGGTCACCGACGACGCCGCCATGCAGGCGCTGCGGCTGCTGTCCCGCACCGAGGGCATCATCCCGGCCATCGAGAGCGCCCACGCGCTGGCCGGCGCCCTGGAGCTGGGCCGCGAGCTCGGCCCCGAGGCCACCATCCTGGTCTCGCTCTCCGGGCGTGGCGACAAGGACATGCACACCGCGGCCCAGTACTTCGGCCTGTACGACGAGGCTGCCGACGGCGCCGCCAACGGGGGTAAGTGACCATGGCTTCGAAGCTCAGTGGCATTCTGGCGGCGGCCGGGGCGGAGCACCGCGCCGCGCTGATCGGCTACCTGCCGGCCGGCTTCCCCAGCGTGGACGGCGGCGTACGCGCCGTCAACGCGCTGATCGAGGGCGGCTGCGACATCGTCGAGGTCGGCCTGCCGCACTCCGACCCGGTGCTGGACGGACCGACCATCCAGACCGCCGACGACATCGCGCTGCGGGGCGGGGTGCGGATCAAGGACGTGCTGCACACCGTCCAGGAGGTCGCCACCGCGCACCCCGAGGCGGCGGTGCTGGTCATGACGTACTGGAACCCGGTCGACCGCTACGGCACCGCGCGCTTCGCCGCGGACCTGGCCGCCGCGGGCGGCGCGGGCTGCATCCTGCCGGACCTGCCGGTGGAGGAGTCCGAGGAGTGGCGCAAGGCGGCGGACGAGCACGGCCTGGACACCGTGTTCGTGGTCGCCCCCAGCAGCAAGGACAAGCGCCTCGCCGAGGTGACCGCGGCCGGCAGCGGCTTCGTCTACGCGGCCGCCGTGATGGGCGTGACCGGCACCCGGGCCCAGGTCGGCAACCTCGCCGAGGACCTGGTCGCCCGGACCCGGGCCACCACCGAGCTGCCGGTCTGCGTCGGCCTCGGCGTCTCGACCGCCGACCAGGCCGCCGAGGTGGCCGGCTTCGCGGACGGCGTGATCGTGGGCTCCGCGTTCGTCCAGCGCATCCTGGACGCCGACGGCGACGAGCCGACCGCGCTGGCGGCCGTGCGCGCGCTGGCCGGCGAGCTGGCCGAGGGCGTCCGCCGCCGCTGACGGCACCCGCCGACGGCATCCGTGCCCGACGGCCCGCCACCCCGCCCGGGGTGACGGGCCGTCGGGCGTTTCCGGGGCGGTCCCGCCGGGGCCGGTCGGACCCCGAACGGGTGAACAGTGCGGGGGAGACGCATCAGGCGGGGTTGACCGGCGTTGAGTGGAGGGACGAGTGCACGAACGACGTGCCCGGCGGCTTGCGGCGGGCACGGAGCGAGCGAAGGGGTCTGCCGGTGCCTGGTCTCCAGCGAGCCGTCCTGTTGCGGGCGGCCGCAGCCGTGCTGGCGCTGAGCGCCGCCGTCGGGGCCGACACCGAGGTCGGGCAGGCGCTGGCCAGGCGGGGTGCGGAGCGGGCCGAGCGGGACGCGTCCGTCTGCGCCGGGGCGGCCCGGGCGGACGCGGTGGCCCGGGCGGACGTGGTGGTCAGGGCGGCGCGCTCGTACCCGCGGGGGCGGCCCGCCGCGGACGAGCCGGGACGGCCGCCGGAGTGCGAGCCGAACGGGCGTTAGAACGGATTCGGACACACCGTCATCAGGTGTCACTCATCCGGCTTAATTCCTGAAAATGGAGGAACCGTCCTTCATCCCTTACGGTTCATCAGGAAGTGAACGAGTTTCCCGAGGGGGGTTTCCCGATGGCCGGCTCGGCAGCGCAGCGGAGCGGCACCGCGCCCACGGTACGGCGGGTCTGGCCGGCCTGGACCGAATGGCTCGGTACGGCCGCCCGGCTGGGCCTCGCCGTGGTCTGGGGCTGGGCCGGTCTGGCCAAGATCGCCGACCCGGCCGAGGCCGCCCAGGCGGTGCGCGCCTACGAGATCCTGCCGGAGGCGCTGGTCAAGCCGGTCGGCTACGCCCTGCCGTTCCTGGAGCTGGCGCTCGCCCTGCTGCTGGTCATCGGCTTCGGTGTCCGGCTGGTCGCGGGCGTCTCCGCCCTGCTGCTGCTCGCCTTCATCGCCGGGATCGCCTCCGCCTGGGCGCGCGGCATCTCCATCGACTGCGGCTGCTTCGGCGGCGGCGGAGCGGTGGACGCCTCGCAGACCGAGTACCTGCAGGAGATCCTGCGCGACACCGGGTTCCTGCTGCTGGCCGGGTGGCTGCTCCGGCGGCCCCGGACCAGGCTCTCGGTGGACGGCTGGCTGGCGAGCTGACCGGCACATCCCACCCCCACCCCATCCGCACCCCGACCCTGGACCCAAGGCAATGAGCGAGAAGAACCGAGAAGGCAAGCGCACCGCCCGCGAGCGGATGCAGGCGGAGCGGGTGGCCGACGAGGCCCGCACCAGGAAGAAGAAGAAGCTGGTGATCGGCGGGGTGGTCCTGGCGGTGATCGCCGCCGCCGTGGTCACCGGCGTGGTCGTACAGAACGAGCGCTCCAAGCCGGAGACCCCGACCGCCGCCCCGGCCGGCACGATCGGCGACAAGAACCTGGTCATCCCGGTCGGCGCGGCCGACGCCCCGTCCGTCCTCACCGTCTACGAGGACCCGCGCTGCCCCGCCTGCGGCATCTTCGAGCGCGAGCTCGCCCCCACCATCGACCAGCTCGAGGACCAGGGCAAGATCTACACCAACGCCCACGTCGTCTCGTTCATCGACCGGGCCGTGTCGGGCAAGGGCTCCAAGTACGGCGCCAACGCGCTGGCCTGCGCCCAGGACGCCGGGCACTACCGCGACTTCCACGACGTGCTCTACCGCAACCAGCCGGAAGAGACCAACGACGCCTTCGGCAACAAGGCCACCCTGATCAACCTGGCCAAGCAGGTCAACGGCCTGGACACGCCGGCCTTCGAGGCCTGCGTCAACGAGAACAAGTTCGGCGGCTGGGTCTCCGCCGTGCAGCAGGACTTCGACAAGTCCAGCTACAAGTCCACGCCGACGGTGCTGCTCAACGGCCAGCCGATCTACCCGAAGAACGGCAACGAGGAGATCACCCCGGAGAACCTGGTGAAGTGGGTGGACGCCGCCAACCAGGGCAAGCAGCTGGGGACACCCGGATCGCACGGGCAGTCCCCGGCGCCGAGCAGTACCGCCTCGGAGGCCAACAACCCGTCGCCGAACGCCGGCTGAGGCACCCGCCCCGCTCGTCGGCCACCGTCGTCCCCTTCCCGTCCGGAGGGGGCGGCGGCGCCTTCCGCACCCCGTTGTTCGGCATCTGTGACCCCGGGGGTGCCCGGCGCGGGCCGTCGACCCTGTAGCGTCGGAGCTGCCATGGATATCGCCTACATTCCCAGCCCGTCGCGGGGCGTCCTGTACCTCGGACCGATCCCGCTGCGCGCCTACGCCTTCTGCATCATCCTCGGTGTCGTCGTGGCCGTCTGGCTCGGCAGCAAGCGCTGGGTCGCCCGGGGCGGTGCCAAGCACACGGTCGGCGACATCGCCGTCTGGGCCGTGCCGTTCGGCCTGGTCGGCGGTCGGCTGTACCACGTGATCACCGATCACCAGCTTTACTTCGGTGACGGCAAGAACCCCTGGAACGCCTTCAAGATCTGGGAGGGCGGCCTCGGTATCTGGGGTGCCGTCGCGCTCGGCGCGGTCGGTGCCTGGATCGGCGCCCGCCGCCGGGGCGTGCCGCTGCCCGCGTACGCCGACGCCATCGCGCCCGGTATCGCGCTCGCCCAGGCGTTCGGCCGCTGGGGCAACTGGTTCAACCAGGAGCTGTACGGCCGGGAGACCACGCTGCCGTGGGGTCTGGAGATCGACAAGACCCTGCCCGGCGGCGAGGTGGTCAAGGGCATCTACCACCCGACCTTCCTGTACGAGTCGCTCTGGTGCGTGGGGGTCGCGCTGCTGGTGATCTGGGCGGACCGCCGGTTCACCCTCGGGCACGGCCGGGCCTTCGCGCTGTACGCGGCCGCGTACACGGCGGGCCGGTTCTGGACCGAGTACCTGCGGATCGACGAAGCCCACCACGTCCTGGGTCTGCGGATCAACGACTGGACCGCGATCGCGGTCTTCCTGGGCGCCGTCGCCTACCTCGTGATCGTCGGCCGGAAGCGGCCCGGCCGGGAGGACCCGGCGAGCATCGACCCGGCGGCGAACGACGCCGAGGGCGCGGGCACTCCCGCCGCCTCCGTCGCGGCCGTCGAGGACTCGAAGGCGAAGGCCGCGGAAGGCTCGGAGCCGAAGGCCGCGAAGGCCTCGGCGGGCAAGCCGTCCCGTTCCTCGGACGAAAAGGTGGACGCGGCGCCCGCCGGTGCGGCCGCCGACAAGGCCGGCAAGGACGCCAAGAACCTCACCTGACCTGCGACCTCTTCTCTCTCCGGCCGCCCCCGCACCGCGTGCGCAGGGCGGCCGGAGCGCTGTTCGGACAGCCTTACTTTGCTGGAAATGCCCAGGTCGGGCGGGCTACGTTCAGGTCAGACGATCGAACGGAGGCCCGAAAAAGTGAGTGCGACCACCCTTGAGCCCGAGGCCGGGAACCACCCCCGCATCCCTGCTGCGGGGCACCACCGCGATGTGAACGGCGGCTGGCTGCGGCCCGCCGTGTTCGGCGCGATGGACGGGCTGGTCTCCAATTTCGCGCTGATGACCGGTGTGGTCGGCGGTGCGGTCTCCAGCGGCACGGTGGTGCTGACCGGCCTCGCGGGCCTGGCGGCCGGCGCCTGCTCGATGGCCGCGGGGGAGTACACCTCGGTGGCCTCGCAGCGCGAGCTGGTGCAGGCCGAGATCGAGGCCGAGCGGCTGGAGCTGCACCGCAACCCGCACGGCGAGCTGGCCGAGCTGGCACAGCTGTACGTGGCCCGCGGGGTGGAGCCGGCGCTGGCGCACGAGGTGGCGCGGCAGCTCTCCGCCGATCCGGACCAGACGCTGGAGATCCACGCCCGGGAGGAGCTGGGCATAGACCCCAACGACCTGCCCTCGCCGTGGGTGGCGGCCGGGTCCTCGTTCGTCTGCTTCGCGGTCGGCGCGCTGCTGCCGCTGCTGCCGTACCTGCTGGGCGCGACCTCGCTGCTGCCGGCGCTGCTGATCGCGGTGGTCGGCCTGTTCGCCTGCGGTGCGGTGGTGGCCCGGGTGACGGCGCGCAACTGGTGGTACAGCGGGCTGCGGCAGCTGGTGCTGGGCGGTGCGGCGGCCGGGGTGACGTATCTGCTGGGCTGGCTGATCGGCGGGCACGTCGGCTGAGGCCGGCGGGCGGCGGGCCGGCGGGCCGGAGGCGGGGGCCGGGGGCGGTGGAGGTGGTGGACGGGCCGGCGGGGGCGCGGAGGGGTGCGGGACCGGCGCGCGGTGACTGCATGGTTATGCCGTGTACTGCGTGACGTTCCGCACACGGGTCGGACGGCCCGCTTTTTTGGTCGTGGGTCGCGAGCCCGCCCTTTCGAGGGTTTCCATCGTCGGGCCGGTTTCGGGGGATCGAATCGAAGGCGCTCTAGGGGCGGTCGTGCCGACGGGGGATTTCGCCCCTGTTTCGGTCCCCGGGGGTGGGGGCACACTTGAGGGAGCGCGTGGCCGGACAGCTGTCTCCCGCCACCCGGACTACTAGCAGGTAATAGCCTCTGACCTGGGGTCATGTCCGCTATATGGACGTGATGTCCCACTCCCCGGGATCTCCGGCATCATGTAATCTGCACCAACTCGCAGAGGGCCAACGTCGTCCCTATTGCCCAAGCTCATTGCTCAAGACGACGACGGGAGAGCCGATGCTGTCTGCATCCATGCACTCCGCCAACGAGCCCCAGGCCGGCGCGGTCCGCCCGCCGTACGCGCTCGTTCCGGATGCGCGACCTGCTGCTCAGGGCCTGTACGACCCGCGGAACGAGCACGACGCCTGTGGCGTCGGCTTCGTCGCCACGCTGACCGGCATCGCCGATCACAAGATCGTCGAGCAGGCGCTGACCGTCCTGCGCAACCTGGAGCACCGCGGTGCCACCGGCGCCGAGCCGGACTCCGGTGACGGTGCGGGCATCCTCACCCAGATCCCGGACGCCTTCCTGCGCGCCAAGGTCCCCTTCGAGCTGCCCGCGGCCGGCTCCTACGCCGTCGGCATCGCCTTCCTCCCGGACGCCGACGAGGCCGACGCGGCCGCCGTCGCCCGGATCGACGCGATCGCCGCCGAGGAGGGCCTGACCGTCCTCGGCTGGCGCGACGTCCCGGTCACCCCGGACCTGCTGGGCACGACCGCCCGCAGCGTGATGCCGCGCTTCCGCCAGGTCTTCCTGTCGCACCCGGAGAAGGCCGGCATCGAGCTGGACCGGGTCGCCTTCGTCGTCCGCAAGCGCGCCGAGCGCGAAGCGGGCGTCTACTTCCCGTCGCTCTCCGCCCGCACCATCGTCTACAAGGGCATGCTGACCACCGGCCAGCTGGAGCCCTTCTTCCCCGACCTGTCGGACCGGCTCTACGCCTCCGCGCTCGGCCTGGTGCACTCGCGCTTCTCCACCAACACCTTCCCGAGCTGGCCGCTCGCCCACCCGTACCGCTTCGTCGCGCACAACGGCGAGATCAACACGGTCAAGGGCAACCGGAACTGGATGACCGCCCGCGAGTCCCAGCTCGCCACCGACCTCATCCCGGCCTCCGCCGACGGGCGGGGCCTGGAGCGGATCTTCCCGGTCTGCACCCCGGACCACTCCGACTCGGCCTCCTTCGACGAGGTCCTGGAGCTGCTCCACCTCGGCGGCCGCTCGCTCCCGCACTCGGTGCTGATGATGATCCCGGAGGCGTGGGAGAACCACGCCACCATGGACCCGGCCCGCCGCGCGTTCTACCAGTACCACTCCAACCTGATGGAGCCCTGGGACGGCCCGGCCTGCGTCACCTTCACCGACGGCACCCAGATCGGCGCCGTCCTGGACCGCAACGGCCTGCGTCCGGCCCGCTACTGGATCACCGAGGACGGCCTGGTCGTCCTCTCCTCCGAGGTCGGCGTCCTCGACATCGAGCAGGAGAAGGTCGTCAGGAAGGGCCGGCTCCAGCCCGGCAGGATGTTCCTCGTCGACACCGCGGAGCACCGCATCGTCGAGGACGAGGAGCTCAAGTCCGCGCTGGCCTCCGAGCACCCCTACGCGGAGTGGGTCGCGGCCGGCCAGATCCAGCTCGCCAAGCTCCCCGAGCGCGAGCACATCGCCCACACCCACGCCTCGGTGACGCGCCGTCAGCAGACCTTCGGCTACACCGAGGAGGAGCTGCGGGTCATCCTCGCCCCGATGGCGAAGACCGGCGGCGAGGCGCTCGGCTCGATGGGCACCGACAGCCCGATCGCCGCGCTCTCCGAGAAGCCGCGACTGCTCTTCGACTACTTCGTGCAGCTCTTCGCGCAGGTCACCAACCCGCCGCTGGACGCCATCCGCGAGGAGCTCGTCACCTCGCTGCTGAGCAACCTCGGCCCGGAGGGCAACCTGCTGGCCGCCGAGGCCGCCTCCTGTCGCTCGGTCGGCATCACCTTCCCGGTGATCGACAACGACGAGCTGGCCAAGCTCGTCCACGTCAACGCCGACGGCGACCAGCCCGGCCTCAAGGCCGTCACGCTCTCCGGCCTCTACAAGGTCGCCACCGGCGGCGAGGGACTGGCCGCCCGCCTGGCCGGGATCGCCGCCGAGGCCGACGCGGCGATCGCCGAGGGCGCCCGGATCGTCGTCCTCTCCGACCGGCACTCCGACGCCGAGCACGCCCCGATCCCCTCGCTGCTGCTCACCTCGGCGATCCACCACCACCTGATCCGCACCAAGCAGCGCACCCAGGTGTCGCTGCTGGTCGAGGCCGGCGACGTCCGCGAGGTCCACCACGTCGCCCTGCTGATCGGCTACGGCGCCGGTGCGGTCAACCCGTACCTGGCCATGGAGTCCGTCGAGGACCTGGTCGCCCAGGGCACCTTCCTGACCGGCATCGAGCCCGAGAAGGCCATCCGGAACCTGATCAAGGCGCTCGGCAAGGGCGTGCTCAAGGTCATGTCCAAGATGGGCATCTCCACCGTCGCCTCCTACCGCGGCGCGCAGGTCTTCGAGGCGATCGGCCTCTCCGAGCAGCTGGTCCGCGCCTACTTCGCCGGCACCACCACCAAGCTCGGCGGCATCGGCCTGGACGAGATCGCCAAGGAGACCGCCGCCCGGCACGCCAAGGCCTACCCGGCCTCCGGCATCCCCGCCGCGCACCGCGCGCTGGACATCGGCGGCGAGTACCAGTGGCGCCGCGAGGGCGAGCCGCACCTGTTCGACCCGGACACCGTCTTCCGGCTCCAGCACTCCACCCGCAACCGCCGGTACGACATCTTCAAGCAGTACACGGACCGGGTGAACGAGCAGTCCGAGCGTCTGATGACGCTGCGCGGCCTGTTCCGGCTGGACGCCCTCGGCCGCACCCCCGTCCCGGTCGAGGAGGTCGAGCCGGTCTCCGAGATCGTCAAGCGCTTCTCCACCGGCGCCATGTCGTACGGCTCCATCTCCCGTGAGGCGCACGAGACCCTCGCCATCGCGATGAACCGCCTCGGCGGCAAGTCCAACACCGGTGAGGGCGGCGAGGACCCGGACCGCCTGTACGACCCGGAGCGCCGCTCGGCGATCAAGCAGGTCGCCTCCGGCCGGTTCGGCGTCACCTCCGAGTACCTGGTCAACGCGGACGACATCCAGATCAAGATGGCCCAGGGCGCCAAGCCCGGCGAGGGCGGCCAGCTGCCCGGCCACAAGGTCTACCCGTGGGTCGCCAGGACCAGGCACTCCACCCCGGGCGTCGGCCTGATCTCCCCGCCGCCGCACCACGACATCTACTCCATCGAGGATCTGGCCCAGCTGATCCACGACCTCAAGAACGCCAACCCGGCGGCCCGCGTCCACGTGAAGCTGGTCTCCGAGGTCGGCGTCGGCACGGTCGCGGCGGGCGTCTCCAAGGCGCACGCGGACGTGGTGCTGGTCTCCGGCCACGACGGCGGCACCGGCGCCTCGCCGCTCACCTCGCTCAAGCACGCCGGCGGCCCCTGGGAGCTCGGCCTCGCCGAGACCCAGCAGACCCTGCTGCTCAACGGCCTGCGCGACCGCATCGTGGTGCAGACCGACGGCCAGCTGAAGACCGGCCGCGACGTGGTCATCGCCGCGCTGCTCGGCGCCGAGGAGTTCGGCTTCGCCACCGCGCCGCTGGTCGTCTCCGGCTGCATCATGATGCGCGTCTGCCACCTCGACACCTGCCCGGTCGGCGTCGCCACCCAGAACCCGGTGCTGCGCGAACGCTTCTCCGGCAAGCCCGAGTTCGTGGTCAACTTCTTCGAGTTCATCGCCGAGGAGGTCCGCGAGATCCTCGCCGGGCTGGGCTTCCGCACGATCGAGGAGGCCGTCGGCCACGCCGAGCACATCAACGCCGAGTCCGCGATCGACCACTGGAAGGCCGCCGGGCTCGACCTGGCCCCGCTCTTCCACGTCCCCGAGCTGCCCGAGGGCGCGGCCCTGCACCGCACCACCACGCAGGACCACGCACTCGACAAGGCCCTCGACAACCAGCTGATCGTGCTCGCCCAGGACGCGCTGGAGAACGGCGACGCCGTCCGCATCCAGCTGCCGATCCGCAACGTCAACCGCACCGTCGGCACCATGCTCGGCCACGAGGTGACCAAGCGGTACCGCGGCGAGGGCCTGCCGGAGGGGACCATCGACGTCACCTTCACCGGCTCGGCCGGGCAGTCCTTCGGCGCCTTCGTGCCGAGCGGCATCACCCTGCGCCTGGAGGGCGACGCCAACGACTACGTCGGCAAGGGCCTCTCCGGCGGTGTGGTGATCGTCCGCCCGGCCCGCGACGCCGCCGCCATCGGCAACGACGCCCAGAACCACGTCATCGCCGGCAACACCATCGGCTACGGCGCCACCAGCGGCCGGATCCACCTGCGCGGCAAGGCCGGCGAGCGCTTCGCCGTCCGCAACTCCGGTGCCACCCTGGTCGTCGAGGGCGTGGGCGACCACGGCCTGGAGTACATGACCGGCGGCCGGGTCGTCATCCTCGGCGAGACCGGACGCAACCTCGCGGCGGGCATGTCCGGCGGTGTCGCCTACGTGCTGGACCTGCGCCCCGCGAACGTCAACGACGGCATGGTGGGCATCGAGGCCCCGAGCGCCGACGACCGCGACTGGCTGCGCGCGACCGTGCAGCAGCACTACGAGGAGACCGGCTCCACCGTGGCCGCCGAGCTCCTGGCCGACTGGGGCAGCGGGGTCTCCCGCTTCTCCACGATCATGCCGACCGACTACAAGGCTGTGCTCGCCGCCAAGGACGCCGCTGAGCGCGATGGACTCTCCGAGTCCGAGACCACTCGCAAGATGATGGAGGCGGCACGTGGCTGACCCCAAGGGCTTCCTGACCACCGGCAAGCAGCTGGCCGAGCGCCGGCCCGTGGACGTGCGTCTGCGGGACTGGAACGAGGTCTACGTCGAGCGCAGCCTCCTGCCGATCATCACCAAGCAGGCCGGCCGCTGCATGGACTGCGGCATCCCGTTCTGCCACAACGGCTGCCCGCTCGGGAACCTCATCCCCGAGTGGAACGACCTCGCCTACCGGGACGACTGGTCCGGCGCCATCGAGCGCCTGCACGCGACCAACAACTTCCCGGAGTTCACCGGGCGGCTCTGCCCCGCGCCCTGTGAGTCCGCGTGCGTCCTCGGCATCAACCAGGACGCGGTGACCATCAAGAACGTCGAGGTCACCATCATCGACAAGGCCTGGGACCGGGGCGGCGTCGCCGCGCAGATCCCCGAGCGGCTCTCCGGCAAGACCGTCGCCGTGGTGGGCTCGGGCCCGGCCGGACTCGCCGCCGCCCAGCAGCTCACCCGGGCCGGGCACACCGTGGTGGTGTACGAGCGCGCCGACCGCATCGGCGGCCTGCTGCGCTACGGCATCCCCGAGTTCAAGATGGAGAAGCGCCACATCAACCGCCGCGTCGAGCAGATGCGCGCGGAGGGCACCCGGTTCCGCACCGGTGTCCACGTCGGCGAGGACATCACCGGCCAGCAGCTGCGCGAGCGCTTCGACGCCGTCGTGGTCGCGGCGGGTGCGACCACCGCCCGCGACCTGCCGGTGCCCGGGCGCGAGCTCAAGGGCATCCACCAGGCCATGGAGTACCTGCCGCTGGCCAACAAGGTGCAGGAGGGCGACTTCGTCGAGTCCCCGATCAGCGCCAAGGGCAAGCACGTCGTCGTCATCGGCGGCGGCGACACCGGCGCCGACTGCCTCGGCACCGCGCTGCGCCAGGGCGCGGCCTCCGTCACCCAGCTGGAGATCATGCCCCGGCCGGCCGACGAGCGCCCCGGCCACCAGCCCTGGCCGACCATGCCGATGACCTACAAGGTCACCTCCGCGCACGAGGAGGGCGGTGACCGGATCTACGCCGTGAACACCACCCGCTTCACCGGCGACGAGGACGGCAACGTCCAGGAGCTCCACCTCGTCGAGGTCGAGTTCAAGGACGGCCGGTTCGAGCCCGTCCCCGGCACCGAGCGGGCCATCCCGGCGCAGCTGGTCACCCTGGCCATGGGCTTCACCGGCACGGACGTCCGCAACGGCCTGGTCGAGCAGCTCGGCGTCGAGCTGGACGCCCGTGGCAACGTCGCGCGGGACGGCAAGTTCGCCACCACCGTGGACGGCGTGTACGTTTGCGGTGATGCAGGGCGCGGACAGTCGCTGATCGTCTGGGCCATCGCGGAGGGCCGCTCGGCCGCGGCCGCGGTGGACCGGTACCTCGGCGGCAAGACCCCGCTGCCCGCCCCGATCCGCCCGACCGACCGCCCCCTGGTGGTCTGACACCCCCTGAACGTCCGGCGCCGCATCGCCGGGCAACATGAGCCGCTCTCCCGTCAGCGTCGCCGGGCCAACGCGGTCCCTGGCGCCTGCCCTCTCCCCGACCAGTGGAGGGCAGGCGCCGTTCTGTGCTGCGGGCCAGGTCACCGGGGTGCGGTGGTGCGGGGGACTAGCACACCGTGAGCGCCTGTGCTCACGGGCTGTTGTTTGTCGGTGCCAGGTGGCAGACTGCCGCCGACGGCCGGGGGGCTGCGCGAGGTGCGGAGGTTCACGCGATGAGCACGACTCAGGCAGGCGGGGGTGCCACGGTACGGCGCCTGCTGCTGGGATCCCAGCTGCGCCGGCTGCGCGAGGCCCGGGGTGTCAGCCGGGAGGAGGCCGGTTATTCGATCAGGGCCTCCGAGTCGAAGATCAGCCGGATGGAGCTCGGCCGGGTCGGCTTCAAGGAGCGCGACGTCGCCGACCTGCTCACCCTGTACGGCGTCGAGGCCGAGCAGGAGCGGGCCTCCGTCCTCGGGCTGGTCCGGGACGCCAACGCGACGTCCTGGTGGCACGGGTACGGCGACGTCCTGCCGGGCTGGTTCCAGACCTACGTCGGACTGGAGGAGGCCGCCGCCGAGATCCGCAGCTACGAGGTCCAGTTCGTCCACGGCCTGCTGCAGACCGCCGACTACGCGCGGGCGGTGATCGCCGTCGGCGGCCATGTCACCGAGGCCGAGGAGATCGAACGGCGGGTGGAGGTCCGGCTCAAGCGCCAGGAGGTGCTCACCGCCGAGCGGGCGCCCCGGCTGCTGGCCGTCCTGGACGAGGCCGCGCTGCGCCGCCCCTGGGGCGGATCCGGGGTGATGCGGGCGCAGATCGACCGGCTGCTGGAGCTGACCGAACTGCCGCACGTGGTGCTGCAGGTGATGCCGCTGGGCTTCGGCGGCCTGCGCGCGGAGGGCGGCGCGTTCTCGGTGCTGAGCTTCGCCGAGCCGGAGCTCTCCGACGTGGTCTACCTGGAGCAGTTCACCACCGCGCTCTATCTGGACAAGCCCGCCGAGGTGGCCGAGTACACGGACGCGATGAACGGCCTGCTGGGCGACGGCCTGTCCCCCGAGCGGACACGGGAACTTCTTCGCTCCGTACGCCAAGAACTGTAAAGCGTCAGTACGATGAGTGCCGATCAGATCTGATCGTAGGGTTTTCCCCAATCGGCACGAGAGGGATCAGATGTCGTACCTTTCCGAGTTGGCGCTGCAGTACATCGACGGCGAGTGGCGGGCCGGCAGCGGATCCTGGGACATCGTCGACGTGGATCCCTTCACCGGCGACAAGATCGCCGCCATCACCGTCGCCACCGTCGAGGAGATCGACCAGGCGTACCGGGCCGCCGAGCGGGCGCAGAAGGAGTGGGCCGCCACCAACCCCTACGCCCGCCGGCTGGTCTTCGAGCGCGCGCTGCGCATCGTCGAGGAGCGCGAGCAGGAGATCACCGAGGCCATCATGGCCGAGCTGGGCGGCACCGCGCTCAAGGCCGGGTTCGAACTCGCCCTCACCAAGGACATGCTGCGCGAGTCGATGCAGCTGTCACTGCGCGCCGAGGGCCGGCTGCTGCCCTCGCCGGTGGACGGCAAGGAGAACCGCCTCTACCGCCTCCCGGTCGGCGTGGTCGGTGTGATCAGCCCGTTCAACTTCCCGCTGTTCCTGTCGCTGAAGGCCGTCGCCCCGGCCCTGGCCCTCGGCAACGGCGTGGTGCTCAAGCCGCACCAGGAGACCCCGGTGGTCGGCGGCACCCTGATCGCCAGGATCTTCGAGGAGGCGGGCCTGCCGGCCGGCCTGCTGAACGTCGTGGTCACCGACATCGCCGAGATCGGCGACGCCTTCATCGAGCACCCCGTGCCCAAGGTGATCTCCTTCACCGGCTCCGACAAGGTGGGCCGGCACGTCGCCACCGTCGCCGCCTCGCACTTCAAGCGGACGGTACTGGAACTCGGCGGGAACAGCGCGCTGATCGTGCTGGACGACGCCGACATCGACTACGCGGTGGACGCGGCGGTGTTCAGCCGCTTCGCCCACCAGGGCCAGGTCTGCATGGCCGCCAACCGGGTGCTGGTGGACCGCGGCATCGAGGCCGAGTTCACCGAGAAGTTCGTCCGCAAGGTCGCCTCGCTGAAGGTCGGCGACCCGAAGGACCCGGCCACCCAGATCGGCCCGCTGATCAACCCCGTCCAGGCCGACTCCCTCACCGTCCAGGTCGACCAGGCGATCGCCTCCGGCGCCACCGCGCTGCTGCGCGGCGGGACCAGCGGCAGCCTGATGGACCCGGTCGTGCTCGGTGGCCTGCCGGCCGGCGCGCCGATCCTCCAGCGCGAACTGTTCGGCCCGGTCGTGCTGGTGGTCCCGTTCGACGGGGAGGACGAGGCGGTCCGGCTCGCCAACGACACCCCGTTCGGCCTCAGCGGCGCGGTGCACACCGCGGACGTCGAGCGTGGCGTCCGGGTGGCCAAGCGGATCGAGACCGGCATGATCCACGTCAACGACGGCACCATCGCCGACGAGGCGATCGTCCCCTTCGGCGGCGAGAAGAACTCGGGCGTGGGCCGGCTGAACGGCGAGTCGACGGTGGACGCGTTCACCACGGTGAAGTGGATCTCCGTCCAGCACGGGCGCAGCCGCTTCCCGTTCTGAGCCGCTTCCCGTTCCGAGCGGCCTTGCGTACCGGTGCGCCGGGGCGTCCAAGGGCCCGTCACCCCTCCTGGGGCGGCGGGCCGTTGCCGTTCCGGACCCGGCCGGGGCCGCCGGTGGTGTCGCGCTTCCGCTGTTCGATCTACCGTGGCGTCATGAGCTCTCTGGACTATGACCGCTTCTGTTCCGAAATCGCCGCGCAGACCGGGCTGTTGGCGGCCCGGATCGAGGGCGCCGATCTCACCGTCCCGGTCCCCTCCTGCCCCGACTGGAACGTCGGCCAGCTGCTGCGTCACCTCGGCGGGGCCCAGCGCTGGGCCGAGACGATCGTGCGGACCCGGGCCACCGCGCCCGTCCCCGACGGCGACCTCCGCGACCTCTCCGCCTACACGGACGAGGACCCGGCCGTACTCGGCCCCTGGCTCGCCGAGGGCGCCGAGCGGCTCGCCGCCACCCTGCGGGCCGCCGACCCGGGGGCGGCGTTGTGGTCGCCCGTCCCGGGCGGCGGCGCGCCCTTCTACGCGCGCCGGTTCCTGCACGAGACCGTCATCCACCGGGCCGACGCGACCCTGGCCCTCGGCGCGGAGTTCGCCGTCGACCGGGAGGTGGCCCTGGACGGTCTTGACGAGTGGATGGAGCTCGGTGCGCTGCCGGTACTCCTGGAGATCCGCCCCGGGATGCGCGAACTGCTCGGCCCCGGCCGCACCCTGGCCTTCCGGGCCACCGATCTGCCGCCCGGGCCGGCGGCCGGCTGGCTGGTGGACCTCACCGGCGACGCCCTCGCCTGGCGCCGCTCCGGGGAGCCGGCCGCCGTCACCGTGCGGGCTCCGCTGACCGACCTGCTGCTGCTGGTCTACAAGCGGCGCCCCGCCGGGGGCGGGGCCGTCGAGGTGGCCGGCGACGCGGCCCTGCTCGACTTCTGGCTGGAGCGGGTCAGCTTCGGGTGAGCGGGTACGGCGGTCAGGCCGGGTAGCGGATCAGTGCGTCGGTGGCGAGGTCGAACGCGAACGGCTCCGGGATCGGCACCCGGTCGCCGAACCTGCCGCTCCACCGCTGGTGGTAGACGCCTCCGGAGGGGGCCGAGTAGAGGACGAGCACGCCATCGCGCGGGTCGATCAGCAGATACAGCGGGATGTGCGTCAGCGGGTAGTCGCGAACCTTGCCGACCAGGTCGTTCTCCGGGTTCGGCGGCGAGACGATCTCGACGGCGATCGTGGCCAGCTCGGCCGGCACGTCGTTGCCGCCGAACTCGACCACCGAGACCGGGATGTAGGTCAGGTCCGGGTTGCGGAGCTTGCCGACGTTCGGCGACGCGAGGCCGGTGTTCTCGCTCGGCATCAGGTCGGCGGGCCGGTGTGCGTCGAACTGCTCCCGGACGACCAGCAGGTTCCGCTGATGGATCACCGATGGACCGGCCGTCATGATGATCTCGTCACCGGACACCTCGATCTTCCATCCCGACGGCGGGGTCAGGCTCCGCGCGTACGCCAGGAGCTGGGTATGCCGTTCGGGGACGTCGAACTCGGTCATGCCGTCATCCTCGCACCGCCGGGCCCGCGCACGGGGTGAGCGCCGTTCCGGTGGCGGGTGAGGGCCGGGGTGGCGTGGAAACCGGGCAGCCCCGGGCCGTGCGGCCCGGGGCTGCCCGTCGGAACGGCTGGACTCAGAACACCGGCCGGCCGGCGCGGACCAGGCGCCAGGACTCGGTGGCGAAGTCGGCCGGGTCGATGACACCCTTGGCCTTGACCCAGGCGATCATCGCGTTGCGGATCTCGTCCGAGTTCGCCCAGATCTTCTGCGCGGCCGCGACGTGCGGGAAGTTGCCGCCGCCGTTGGCCCGGTAGTTGTTGACCGCGAGCACGAACTGGGCGGTCGGGTCGATCGGCTTGCCCTCGAAGGAGAGGTTGACGATCCGCGAGCCGATCGGCTGGGCGATGTCGATGTCGTAGCTCAGGCCGTACACCGAGTCGTAGTTGTAGTCCGGGGTGTTCTGCGCGTTGGTGAGGGTGGCCTTGTCGACCGGCGCGCCCGGGGCGAGCTGGTTGTAGTACCGGGCTGAGAACTCCAGGTAGTCCTTGAGCTGGGCACCCGTCAGGACACGGGCCTCCAGGGTGTTCTCGTAGATGTAGAGGCCGGCCGCGTCGCGCAGCTTGACCTGGCCGGCCGGGATGACCGCGGTGCGGTTGAACGGCGCGGCCTGGGCCAGTACCGGCAGCTTGGCGTACTGGCCGCCGGCCAGCGCGGCCTTCACCACGTCGGCCTGGACCCGGCCGATCAGGTCGATGATCGGGACGTCCTTGAACGGGGCCTCGGCGATCGACAGCTCGGTCTTCGCGGTGCCGATGACCTGGTTGACGTACTCGACCACCTTCTTGTGCTGGTCGGTCATCAGGTCGACGATCTCCGGGTCCTCCGGGACGGTGTTGGAGTTCAGCACCCGGGAGGAGAGCGAGGCGACCTTCCAGGCGCCGTTGTCGAGCTCCATCTCGAAGTCGAAGCAGGTCAGCCGCTGGCCCCAGCAGAGCGGCTCGGAGAGCACGACGGTCCTGCCGGTCTCCTTGTTGACGACCAGCCGCTGCGCGATCTCCTTGTGCGCGTGGCCGACCAGCACCGCGTCGATGCCCGCGACCTGCTCGGCCAGGGCGACCGAGGCGTTCTCGGCCCAGGGCAGCTGGTCGCCGTACGAGGTCGCCTCGTCCATGCCCGAGTGGCAGGCCACCACGACGACGTCCGCGCCGGCCGCCTTCAGCTTGGGGACCCAGATCCGGGCGGTCTCCACGATGCCCGGGAAGGTCATCTTGCCGGAGACGTTCGCCTTGTCCCAGATCGCGATGCCCGGGTTGGTCAGGCCCAGGATGCCGACCTTGACGGCCGGGCCGCCGCTCAGCTTGATCTTGCGGATCACGTACGGCGGGAAGGCCGGCCTGTCGTTCTTGGCGTGCAGCGCGTTGGCGCCCAGCAGCGGGAAGTCCAGCTGCTCCTCGTAGGCGCGCAGGGTGTCGATGCCGTAGTTGAACTCGTGGTTGCCGAGCGCGGCGGCGGTGTACTCCATGGTGTTCATGGCGAGCGCCATCGGGTGCTCGGGCGCGGTGTCGGCGTCGGTGGCGATCGGGTCGACCCGGGCGTAGTAGTACGTCAGCTGGGTGCCCTGGATGGTGTCGCCGGCGTCGATCAGCAGGGTGCGGTCCCAGCCCTTCTCCTCGCGGACCTGCTTGGCCAGCGTGGAGATCTTGGCGAGGCCGACCTCGTTGTGCGCCTTGTCGGCGTAGACCGCGTCGGTGAAGTAGTCCCAGTTGAGCACCCGGCCGTGCAGGTCGGTGGTGCCCATGACGGTGAAGGCCTGCTTCTTGGGGCTCTTGCCCTTGGCGCGGGCGTCGTCCGGCCCGGCGGCCGCGGCGGCCGCGGCGGGGGAGACGGCGGCGAGGCCGGCGCTGCCGGCCAGGGCGGCGCCGGCGGCGGTGGCGGCGGACCGGGTGACGAAGTCACGGCGGTTCAGGGGCATGGACGACTCTCCCGGGTGGGACTGCGAATGGACCGTCAACTGGTGGGTGTGACGCAGCGACGCGCGTAGAAGGACGCGCGTAGAAGGACGCGCGTAGAAGTGTGCCGCGCGACCTGCCGGATTGATAGCCCCCCGACGTTTCCGGCAAGTGAGATCTTGGCGACTCGTTCGTGACGCCGAGACGGGCGGGCGCGGGGTGTCCCGGGGCCGGGACGGCGGCACCCGCCGGCCCGTGGGGAGGGCGCGGCGGGGCGATGGGGGAGTGGGGGCGGACGGGGCCGTACCGGGCGTCGGCGGTCCGGCGGCCTAGATGTAGCCCTCGCGCAGGGCGTGGGCCACGGCGTGCGCCCGGTTGCGCAGGTGGAGGCGGGTGGTCAGACCGTGCAGCACGTTCTTGACCGTGCGTTCGGAGTACGACAGCTTCGCCGCGATCTCCGCGGTGTCCCACCCCTCGGCGACCAGGCGCAGGACGTCGGACTCGCGTTCGGACAGGCCCGGCGGGGTGTAGCCGGGCAGCTTCTGGACGCTGCGCTGCAGCCGCCCCATCTGGGCGATCAGCCGGCCGAGCAGGTCGGCCGGCAGGTCGCCGTCGCCGCGCGCCGCGGCGAGCACCGCCTGGCCCAGCCGGGCGGCGGTCGCCTCGCGGCGCCAGAGGATCGCCGCGACCCCGCACTCCACGGCGTCCAGCAGCTCCCCCTCGCGCATCCGCTCGACCACCAGGACGACCCGCTGGTCGCCGCGGACCAGGCGGCGCAGGCTGGCGGTGGTGGTGGCGTCGACGGCCTCCGCGATCACCACGGTGACCGCGCCGGGAGTGCCGGCCGTCTCCTGTTCGGCCAGTTCCAGGCCGGGACACTGGCGCAGCTGGGCCTCGGCGCCGGCCCGCGAGATCGGATCGGCGGCGTGGACCGCGACACTGGTCCGGGCGCCGGTGCCGGCGCCGGCGCGCGGGGGTGCGGTGTGCGCGGTGGCGTGCTGGGCGGGTGCGGGGCGCTGCGGCGGGACGACGCGTGCCGTCTCGCGCAGTGGAGCCGGTGCGAGTGGTTTGCCGGACGCGGCCGGCCCGGCGGCGGTGCGCCGGGTGGTACCGCGCGGGTCGTGTCCGGTGTGCAGGACAGTCAATCTGGCCCCCTCCTGGAGAGTCGGGCCCGCCACCGGGGTGGTCGGGCCTCCGCACTGGGGGGCGTGGCATGTATCCGACAGGTGGTGGGCCGTGCGGCGGTATGTGGCCGGGCTCGATGGTCGCCCGGTCAGGACCCCATGCTCCCCGCCCCAGGCGCCCCCCGGCCATCGTGGTGCCCCACGAGATCGGGCCGCCGCCGACCGCGGGACGGGCGCCGCGGCGGCGGCGTCGCGCCGGACGGACCGGGCCGACCCGCCCCGGTGCCGGAACGGACGGCCGCGCTCCGGGCCCCGGCGGGGGAGGGAGAGCCAACGGATCCGCCGCCGCCGACCGGGCGACGCTCACGAGCGGCCGGGATGCGACGAGAATCACACCCGTAACCGACACATTGACGAACCGTCAAGCCGCTTCCCGGCGTCTTAGCGATAAGTGCCCGATCGGTCACCCCAGGCGCGGGCCCGGGGGAAGGAACAGCAGATGAGTACCGTCAGCACGCGCGGGCGGCAGCCCGGTCGGTCCGCGCCCGCGACCCGTCAACTTGTCGAACGCCAAGCACAGTTGCAGCTGATCGCCGACCTCGCCGAACGCGCCAGGGCCGGCACCGGCAGCGTCCTGCGGCTCACCGGCGCCGCCGGCACCGGCCGCAGCGCCCTGCTCGGCGAGGCCGCCCGCCAGGAGGCCGCCCGCGGCAGCACCGTCCTGTGGGCCCGCTGCTCGGCCGACGAGTCGGCCACCGCCCACGCCGCCGCCCGCCAGCTGTTCGAGACCGGCCCCCACCCCTACCGGGCGCAGACCGCCCCGGCGGCGGCCTCCCGGGGGCCGGACACCGAGGCCGCCCTCTGGTCGCTGCTACGCCTGCACACCGCGCACAGCCCGCTGCTGCTGGCGATCGACGACATCCAGTTCGCCGACGAGCCCTCCCGGCGCTGGCTGCTCCAGGTCGGCCGGCGGATCGACCGCCTGCCCGTCCTGCTGCTGGTCACCGAACGCCGACAGCGCGGCCTCGGCGCGGTGCCCGCGCGGTTCGGCCACGGCCTGTCCCCCGAACTGGCCGAGACCTGCCGGCTCGAACCGCTCGGCACACCCGCCGCCGTCCGGCTGGCCGGCCACCGGCTCGGGCCCGCCGCACCCCCCGGACTCGCCGCCGACTGCGTCCGCGCCACCGGCGGCAACCCCCTGCTGCTCGGCGCCCTGCTCGACGACCTCGGCGAGCACCCCGGCGGACCCGGCCTCCCGGCGCTGCCCGCCAGCTGCGCCGGACTGCCCGGCGGAGCCTTCCCCGAGGCCGTCGAAGAGTGGCTGCGCGGCGGCGGCGACCGGGCCGTCACCGCCGCCCGGGCCCTCGCCCGGCTCCAGGAACACCCCGCCGCCCAGGCCCCGCGGCAACCGGCGACCGGCCACTGCGACCCCGCGTCGATGCTCGCCGAACTCGCCGGCACCGACCCCGAGCAGATCACCGGCTGGCTGGCCGAACTCACCGCCCAGGGACTGCTGGACACCCCCGGGCCCGGCCACTGGCCCCGGTTCGCGCACCCGCTCCTCGCCCACGCCGTCCTCGCCGGCAGCGGCCCCGACCACCGCGCCACGGTCCACCTCGCCGCCGCCGACTTCCTCCACCGCAACGGCGAACCCGACGAACTCGTCGCCGGGCACCTGCTGTTCACCCCGGCCCCGGCCCCCCGCTGGGCCGTCGACGCCCTGCGCCGCGCCGCCCGCTCGGCCGCGCGGGCCGACCGCCCCGCCGAGGCCGTCGCCCTGCTGCGCCGCGTCCTCGCCGAGCCGCTGGGCGAGCGCCGGCGCGGCCTCGTCCTCACCGAACTCGGCCGGCTGGAAGTCACCCTGGGCCGGGCCGAGCGCACCGCGGGCGTGCGGCACCTCGCCGAGGCCGTCCACCTCCAGCAGTCCGACGAGGGGGTCTTCCACACCGCCAACACGCTCGGGGCCGCGCTGGCCGCCCGCGGCGACACCCCCGCCGCGCTGGAGGTGATGGAGGAGCTGGCCGAGCGCTTCGCGGGCCACGAGGACCTGGTCCACGCCGTCCAGGGCGCCGCCGCGCTGATCGCCGCGCACGACGGCCAGAGCTGGCTCCAGGTGGTCGAGGGCCTGCGCCGGATCGCCGTCCGCTCCCCGCACCGCCTCGCCCCGCCCGCGTACGCGCTGCTCACCGAGTTCGACTCGACCAGCGGCGTGCTCTCCGCCGCCGAGGTGGCCGAGCGCGTCCGGGAGCTGGCCGACTGCCGGCTCGACCCGCTCGGCCGCTCGTACGTCCTGGTCTCCGCCGCCACCCTGGCCCAGTGGGCGGACCTGCTCCCCGAGGCGGAACGGCTGGTGGAGCGCGGCATGGCCGCCTACCCGTCGTCCTCCCTGGAGCCCGGCTACCAGTGCCTGCTGAGCGTCCACGCCGAACTGCTGGTGATGCGCGGCGAATACCAGGCCCTGCTGGACGAGTTCGCGCTCACCGCCCCCGTCCCACCGGCGGGGCAGGGCGGCGGGGGCGGTCACCCGGGCGGCAACGCGGGTGGCCGCGCGGACGGCGAGCCGTCCTGGTGGCACGGCCACCCGGCGGACACCGGGCCGGCCCCCGTCCGCTGCGCCGGGCTGTTCGGCAAGGAGAACGCCCACCTGGTCGCGCAGGCCGTCATCGCCCTCACCGAGACCGGGCGGCTCTGGCAGGCCCACGGGCTCGCCCGCGCCGTCGGCGAGGACCGGGTGCGCGGCTCCTGGGAGTGGAACGAGTTCCTGTACGCCCGCGGCCTGCTCCACCTCGCCTCCGGCGCCCCGGCCGACGCGCTCGCCGACCTCCTGGAGTGCGGGCGCCGACAGGACGAGCGGCAGGTCTGGAGCCCGATCGTCACCCCCTGGCGCTCCGCCGCCGCCGACTGCCACACGCTGCTCGGCGAGCCCGGCCCGGCCGTCGCCCTCGCCGAGGAGGAGCTGCGGCTCGCCCGGGTCTGGGGCACCCCGCGCACCGTCGGCCGGGCCCTGCGCGCCCTCGCCGCCGCCACCGGCGGCCGGCACGGGCTGGACCTCGCCGCCGAGTCGGTCGGACTCCTGCGCGGCGCCGAGGTGGAGACCGAGCTGATCCCCGCGCTGATCACCCACGGGCGGCTGCTCGGCGAGAGCGGCCGGCGCGGCGCCGCCCGCCGGACCCTCCGGGAGGCCGCCGGCCGGGCCGAACGGCTCGGCGCCCAGCGGCTGCGAGGGGTCGCGCTGGAGTTCCTGCGGGCCTCCGGCGCCCGGATCGCCCGGGGCGGGCAGGCCGGCACGGAGGCGCTCACCGACAGCGAGCTGCGGATCTGCCGACTGGCCGCGGCCGGGCACTCCAACGCGGAGATCGCCGGGATCCTGCATGTGGCGGTGCGCACGGTGGAGACGCATCTGACGAACAGCTTCCGCAAGCTGGGGGTGCGGCGGCGGGCCGAACTGGCCGGGGCCCTGGAGGGGTGAGCGGGCCGGGCGGTCGGCGGGCCGACGGGCGGCGGGCCCGGTGGTCGGCAGCCGGGGCCGACGGGCTCAGAGGAAGCCGTGGTGGGCCAGCTCGATGCTCTCGGTCGCGACCCCGGAGCGCCCCGGCTCGAAGGACGGGCCCGTCCAGCGGACCAGCACCGCCTCGCGCAGCGCCCACGTCGCCAGTACCGGCCCGGTGGCCAGGGCCGGCGTCAGCGCGGTGATCTGCGCCATTCCCCTGGTCACCCTGGTCGACAGGGTGGCCAGGAACCTCGCCACCTTGGCCGTGTCCGGCGTCAGCCCGCGCGACAGCGTCACATTCGGGTACGTGATCCGGGCCGGCTGCTGCCAGACGAAGGAGTCGTTGCCGTCCTCCTGACGCTGCTCGACCTCCACCTGGGCGCCGAGGCCGCTGCAGGTGGAGAAGTCGCCCAGATCGATGCCGCCGATCTGCAGCTGGAAATGGACGGCGGTACCGGAGTGGGGGAGGGTCACGGGCGGGCTCTCTCGGAGACAGGGGCGTGCGTCTTCGTCAGCGGCCGCGGCCCGCGCGCTCCGGGCCGAGCCGCTGCCGGGCAACAGCCTCCCCGCTGCCCCCCGCCCGCCGCCAGGGACCTCCGGACGCCGTCGTGGGCCGTCCCCGCTGCCCGATCGGGCAACCCGGACGGCCCACGACGGGCCGGCACAGCCAGGCACCGGCCCGGCCGACGGCTCAGTCGGCCAGCCCGGACGTCATCCGCTCGATCTCGCGGTCCAGCTCCGCCCCCGGATCGGGAGCGCCCGGCGTCCAGCGCTGCCAGGTCCGGGCCCGGAGGTAGCCGTCCACCGCCACCGGCAGCCGGTACCGGACGATCCGCTCCGCCTCCGGCCCCGGCGCCGCGGCCCGCAACTGCTCCAGCAGCTCGGGGAGCTTCGCCGAGTCCGGCAGCGGCACCCCGCGCAGCACCTCGGCCAGCGCGTCCACCTCCGCCGCCAGCGCGGGCACGGAGGACGGCGGGACGACCCGCTCCAGGGGACCGGGACCGGCCGACTCCTCGACCCCGCCCCGGCCCGCACCCCGGCCCGCGTCCAGGCCCTCGGCACGGCGGCCCCCCGGCGTCAGCAGCGCGCCCGCGCCGTACAGCGCGACCACCACCCCCGGCCACCACGAACCGCCCAGCCCGGCGAAGTGCAGCCCCAGCCCGCCCGCACCGGCCGCGCAGCCGACCAGATTGCGGGTGGACTCCAGATACCCCAGCACCCGCCGGCCGCCCGAACCGCCACCGCTACTGGTAGCCACGGATCTCCTCGAACGCCCCGTCCAGCGAACCCGTGCCGTCGAACAGCTTGCCGCCGGTCTGATCCGCGATCCCCTGCAACTGGCTCTTCGCCGCGTCCCCGAACAGGATCGGGAACACCGGCACCGCCTTCTGCGCCGAGGACAGCTCCTGATGGAACTTCCTGAAGTCGCCGTCCGTGGCGCCCTCGTTGCTCTCCCCGTCCGTCATCAGCACGATCGACGTGAACCGGTCGTCCGCGGCCGCCGCCTGCTGCCGCTCGATCACCCGGTACGCCTCCTCCAGCGAGCTGTAGACCGCCGTCCCGCCGTCCGCCGACAGCGCCTGCACATCCGCGTTGATCGCCGCCAGCTCGGCCTGCGGGCCCGGCTGGGTACCCGTCGCCGGCACCGCGTGCGTCTTCGCGTACTTCACCTTGGACGCGAACGAGATCAGCGTGACCTCCTCCCGGTCCCGGAACCGCCGCACCGACCGGGTGTCGTCCGCCCCCGTCAGCCGCCCCAGCGCCGCCTTCAGCGCGGCCAGCCGGTCACCCGCCATCGAACCCGAGGTGTCCAGCACGTACACCGTCCGGGACGGGCGGCGCAGCTCGTTCTGGTACGAGGCCAACAGCCCGTCCGCGACCACCTTGCTGCCCGGGAACGGAAGTTCACGCCGCCGGTCCGAGGGCAGCGACGGCGCCGCCGCCGCACCCGGCGTCACCGGACGGCGCAGCGTCAGCTCCGAGATCCGGCGCTGCACGTCCTCCTTCAGCAGATACGAGGTGAGCCGCTTGAACGAATCCCGCTCACCCTGCGCGGCCGAACCCAGCAACGACAGCGGATAGTCCGCCGACACCACCCCGTCCAGCGGCCGCACCACCGTCAACTGCTGCTCCGGGGCGAGCGACTTGTTCAACGACAGCAGCACCGACTCGTAGTTGACCAGCGCCCCGACCCGGCCCGGCTCCGCCCGGCCGTACGCCTGCGCCAGCCAGCCCGAGGACCCGGAGGTGAGCTTCTGCCCGGTGAAGAACTGCTTCAGCGACGGCGTCGCCTTCCGCACATCCGCCTCGGTCAGCGCGGAGCCGGCGCCCGAGAACGCCGACGCCACCGCCACCAGCGCCGAGAAACCCGAGTTCGAACGGGACGGATCGGCCATCCCGTACGACAACTTGCCCGCCGAGGCCGCGTCCCCGAGCTGCGCCCAGGTGACCTTCGAACCGTCGCCCCAGCCCAACTCGCCCAGCACCGAGGCGCGCACGCCCACCGCCACCGGCGAGGCCATCACCGGGGTCTCGGAGAGCAGCTTGGACCTCCCGCCGTCGTCGAGCCGCAGATAGTGGTTGGACGGGAACCAGACCGCGTCGTACTTGCCGTCCGCCCGGCCGGAGGAGACGGTGTCCGCACCGTCCAGCGAACCGGTCCAGGAGAACTGGACGGTCACCCCGGTGGCCTTCCGCGCCTCCTCCAGCACCGGTGCCATGTCCTGGAGTTCACTGCCGGCCAGGATCCGCAGCACCCCCGCCTTCGCGGTCGGCGCGGGCGGGTCGCTCGGCCGGGGGCTCGGCGGGCCGTCCCCGCCGGACGTGCACGCCGTCACCAGCAGCAGCGTCAGCCCCGCCGCGAGCAGTTGCCCGGAACCCTTCCAACCCCTGTGCTTCATCAGGCTCTTCACCCTCACTTCCCCTTGGCCGCGTCGGTCAGCATGGTCAGCACCTCGGACGACGGCACCGGGGCCTGCTTCAGCTTCGCCGCCGCGAGATCGGGGGCGAAGGTCGGGTTCGTCCTGCCCTTCACCGCCGTGGCGAACGCGGCCGGGTCGGCCTGCGGACGGAAGCCGTACCGGGCCTCCAGCTCACGCAGCCGGGCGTTGTCGCGCAGCAGGTTGGCCAGCTTCCGCCCGCCCTCGGTGCGCCCGACGATGGTGTGGTCGGAGGAGACGGTGGTGTCCGGGTACAGCACCACCATGTCGCCCGTCGGCGTCCCCTTCACGGCCAGCTCGGCCGCCTGGGACTCGTAGGCGAGCACCAGCGGGTTGCCGAAGCCGGAGACGAAGTCCTTGAACGGCTCGTCACTGCTGCTCTTCTGGTCGCCCTGCATGGTGGTCACCGTGCGCAGCACGTCCTTGGTGGCGGCCACCCCGGCCGGGTCCGACACCACCTGGTGGTTGTTCTGAAGGTAGGAGAGGACCGCGAGGTACAGCGCCCCCGAGGAGGACGAGGCGGGGTCGGTGGTGGTCAGGTAGACGGACCCGGAGAGCTCCGGATGCGCGTCCGCCCCCTTCAGCTCCTGCCACTTGCGCCCGGCCTTGACCGCGTCGAGATAGGCGTCCATCTTGAACGTCCACACCCTGGTGGCCGGGTCCATGCTGGCCAGCCCGTTCTGCGCCAGGACCTCCGCCACCGGCCCGTGGGCCAGGATCACCAGGGGTGAGTAGAACGGGCGCACCGGCGCGTCCTTGATCGTCAGCTGGTTCCGGAGTGCCTCGGCCGCCGAGATGCTGGCCGGGAAGGCGAAGTCCATCGTGTTGAGCTTGACCTCTCCCATCAGCCATGAACCGGTGGTCTCGGTGTTCACCTTGAGGCCCTGCTTGGCCAACTCGGCGATCACGTCGGGATCCTGGAAGAAGGCACGCTTCTCCGACCCGATCACGCCGGTGACCGTGACGGCCCCGTCGGCCGGGTCGGAGTCGGACGGCTTCAGCAGCGCATACGCCACCCCGCCGAGCAGCAGCAGTGCCGCGAGCACCCCGAATGCACGCTTCATACCGAACGTTTCCCCCTCGTCCGATCCGTCACCCGGGTGTCCACCCGGGTGACGAGCGTCCCGCCGGGCCGCGAGCGGCGGTCGAAGTCACGATGAACCGGAGGTGAACACCCCTTCACGGAATCGCATCGACGGAGGGTTCGCCGGCCGTGACGCCACCCCGGGTCGCACACCGGTCCGAGGATGTGTCAGATTGTTCAACTCACCTTCCGGCAAAGGTCATCCCGCTGACCGGACGAACGTCGTTGTTACGCGCGGGTAATGCCTACCCTCAGCAGTATGCGCCGAGCAAAAATCGTCTGTACTCTCGGGCCCGCCACCGACTCGTACGACCAGATCAAGTCCCTGGTCGACGCCGGGATGGACATCGCCCGATTCAATCTGAGCCACGGCTCCCACGCTGAGCACGAGGAGCGGTACCACCGGGTCCGCAAGGCCGCCGACGAGACGGGCCGCAGTGTCGGCGTGCTCGTCGACCTTCAAGGCCCGAAGATCCGGCTCGACACCTTCGCGGACGGGCCCGTACTTCTCGAACGCGGCGACGAGTTCACCATCTCCACCGACAACGGCGTCGTGGGGGACAAGGACATCTGCGGCACCACCTATCCGGGCCTCGCCGCGGACGTGTCGCGCGGTGAGCGGATCCTCGTCGACGACGGCCGGGTCACCCTGGAGGTCACCCACGTCGACGGGCCGCGCGTCCACTGCATCGTCATCGAGGGCGGCCTGGTCTCCGACCACAAGGGCCTCAACCTCCCCGGCGTCGCCGTCTCCGTACCCGCGCTCAGCGACAAGGACGTCGCCGACCTGCGCTGGGGCCTGCGGGCCGGTGCCGACCTGATCGCGCTCTCCTTCGTCCGCAGCGGCCGCGACATCGAGGACGTCCACCGGGTGATGGCGGAGGAGGGGCGCTTCGTCCCGGTCATCGCCAAGGTGGAGAAGCCGCAGGCGGTCGAGAACCTGGAATCCATCGTGGACGCCTTCGACGGCATCATGGTGGCCCGCGGCGACCTGGGCGTGGAGATGCCCCTCGAACAGGTCCCGATGGTTCAGAAACGCGCCGTCAAGCTGGCCCGGCGCAACGCCAAGCCGGTCATCGTCGCCACCCAGATGCTCGACTCGATGATCAACACCTCCCGCCCCACCCGGGCCGAGGCCTCCGACGTCGCCAACGCCGTCCTCGACGGCACCGACGCGGTGATGCTCTCGGGTGAGACCTCGGTCGGCAAGTTCCCGGTCGAGACGGTCAAGACCATGGGCCGGATCATCGAGGCCGCCGAACAGGACGTCCTCGCCGTCGGCCTCCCCCCGCTCACCGCGGGCAGCAAGCCCCGCACCCAGGGCGGCGCGGTGGCCCGCGCGGCGGCCGAGATCGGCGACTTCCTGGGCGCCAAGTACCTCGTCGCCTTCACCCAGTCCGGCGACACCGCCCGCCGTCTCACCCGCTACCGCTCGCCCATCCCCGTCCTCGCCTTCACCTACGAACCCGCCGTCCGCAGCCAACTCGCCCTCACCTGGGGCGTGGAGACCTTCCTCGGCCCGTTCGCCCCCACCACCGACGAGATGGTCGAGCAGGTCGACGCGGCCCTCCTCTCCCTGGGCCGCTGCCAGAAGGGCGACATCGTCGTCATCACGGCCGGCTCCCCGCCCGGCCTCACCGGCTCCACCAACCTCGTCCGCGTCCACCACGTGGGGACGCTGGACACCTGACCGCCCCTGACGCCGGCGCGGCCTCCCTCCCCCGGGGGTGGGGCCGCGCCCCCGTCAGTACTTGGGCCCGATGCGGGCGTCCATGAGGGCGACGCAGGGCTTGCGGGCGACGGAGACGTTGACGGCGCCACCGGGACGGGCGACGGCCTTCCACCGCACGCCGACGGCGGTGATCGCCCGTGAGCATTTCTCGATGAGCCCGGGCCGCGCGTCGCCGCAGGCGATGCGGAGGGCGTGGACGTGGCGGCGGCCTTGAGTTGCCGCGCTCGACGATAAAAGAGACGTGCGAATCTTCATTCGAAATGGCGAAGATCGCCAACCGTCAGGCCGCCCTGGGCCGCCTTTGAATTAAAGGAAAAGTACCCCGAGTGGGATTCGAACCCACGCTGGATGGTGTTTGAGACCATTGCCTCTTCCGCTGGGCTACCGGGGCGCCCACAGATTCGAAGGTTGCCCCCGACCCTGCTTGAGTTCAAACATACCGTGTCTAGGTACCCTCGTGCATGCAGTACCCCGCCGGAACGAGGAGCCCCGTGAGCACCGCCGACGAGCAGCCCGAGCCGCTTGAGACCGAAATGCCCCAGATCACCCGAATTGTGATCGCCGAGGACGAGGCGCTGATCCGCCTCGACCTGAAGGAGATGCTCGAAGAGGAGGGGTACACCGTCGTCGGCGAGGCCGGTGACGGCGAGACGGCGTTCCGGCTGGTCGAGGAGCTCCGCCCGGATCTGGCGATCCTGGACGTGAAGATGCCCGTGCTGGACGGCCTCTCGGCGGCCGAGCGGATCCACGAGGCGCACCTGGCGCCGGTCCTCATGCTGACGGCGTTCTCGCAGCGGGAGCTGGTGGACCGGGCGCGGGACGCGGGCGCGATGGCGTACATCGTGAAGCCGTTCAGCAAGAGCGACCTGGTGCCCGCGATCGAGATGGCCGTCTCCCGGTACACCGAGATGCGGACGCTGGAGGAGGAGATCGCGGATCTCACCCAGCGGCTGGAGACCCGGAAGCTGGTGGACCGGGCGAAGAGCGTGCTGCAGACGAAGTTCGGCCTGAACGAGCCGGCCGCGTTCCGGTGGATCCAGAAGACCTCGATGGACCGCCGGATGACGATGGCGGCGGTCGCCGAGGCCGTGATCGAGGAGGGCGAGGCCCAGGACAAGAAGAAGGCCGAGGAGGCCGGGTCCGAGGGCTGAGACAGGTCCAGGGCCCGGCAGGTACGCCTGCCGGGCCCTGGCGCGTCGTGGTGCTCAGTCCTCGCCGAGGTAGGCCTTCCGCACGGACTCGTCGTGCAGCAGGTCCGCCCCCGTGCCCTTGAGGACGATCCGGCCGGTCTCCATCACATAGCCGTGGTCGGAGAGCGAGAGCGCCGCCTGGGCGTTCTGTTCGACCAGCAGGATGGTGGTGCCGGAGGCCTTCAGCTCCACGATCGTCGCCATGATCTTCTGCATCATCAGCGGCGAGAGGCCCATCGACGGCTCGTCCAGCATCAGCAGTTTGGGCCGGGACATCAGCGCCCGCCCCATGGCGAGCATCTGCTGTTCGCCGCCGGAGAGCGTGCCCGCGGCCTGCCCGCGCCGTTCGCCGAGGATGGGGAAGAGGCCGTAGGCGCGTTCGACGTCGGCCGTGATGCCGGCGGTGTCGCTGCGCAGGAAGGCGCCGAGGAGGAGGTTCTCCTCGATGGTCATGCGGGGGAAGATGTGCCGGCCTTCGGGGGAGTGGGCGAGGCCGAGGGCGACGATCTTGTGGGCGGGGACGGCGGTGAGGTCCTGCCCGTCGAAGGTGATCGTCCCGCCGGTGGGCTTGAGCAGCCCGGACAGGGTGCGCAGGGTGGTGGTCTTGCCGGCGCCGTTGGTGCCGATCAGGGTGGTGACCTCGCCCTGGTTGACGGTGAAGCTGATGCCCTTGACGGCTTCGATCTTGCCGTAGGCGACGCGGAGGTCCTGGACCTCGAGGAGTGCGGTCACTGGTCGGTCTCCGTAGCGGCGGTGGTGCCTTCGAGCGGGGCGCCGAGGTAGGCGGTGATGACGCGTTCGTCGCTCTGGACGGTCTCGCGGTCGCCCTCGACGATCTTCTGCCCCTGGACGAGTACGGCGGTGCGGTCGCAGAGGTTGAAGATGAACCGCATGTCGTGCTCGATGACGAGGACGGAGACGCCCTGGTCGCGGATGGCGAAGACGAGTTCCTCGGCGGCCCGGGTCTCCTGCGGGTTCATGCCGGCGGTCGGCTCGTCGAGCAGCAGCAGCCCGGGGTCGGAGGCGAGGGCCCGGGCGATCTCCAGCTTCCGCTGCTCGCCGTAGGGGAGGTTGCGGGCGAGGTGTTCGGCCTTGTCGGCCAGCCCGGTGAACTCCAGCAGCTCCATGGCCCGGGCCCGGCTCTCGGCCTCGGCGCGGTGGTAGCCGGGGCCGCGCAGGATGGCGGAGAAGAGGCCCTCGCGGGTCCTGGTGTGCCGGCCGACCAGGACGTTCTCCAGGACGGTCATGTTGGCGAAGAGCCGGATGTTCTGGAAGGTGCGGGCGATGCCCGCCTGGGTGACCAGGTGGGGTTTGGGCGGGAGCACGGTGCCCCGGTACGCGACCCGGCCCTCGGTGGGGACGTAGAGGCCGGTGAGGCAGTTGAAGAAGGTGGTCTTGCCGGCGCCGTTGGGGCCGATGAGGCCGATGATCTCGCCTTCGCCGACGGTGAGGGAGACGTTGTTGACGGCGGTGAGGCCGCCGAAGCGCATGGTGACGCCGGAGACCTCCAGCAGCGGCTTGGCGGGGGCGGCCGGAGTACCGGCCGCGGCGGGGGCGTCGGTGGTGGTCATCTGGCTGGTCACGCCCCTGCCTTGGTGAGTGCGACCGCGTCGCCGGACGCCTGCGCCGGGATGTCGGCCTCGTGGAACTCCAGCTGCCGCCGCCGGTTGGGGATGAGGCCCTCGGGGCGGACCCGCATCAGCACGATGAGCGCGATGCCGAAGGCGAGCAGCTGGTAGTTGGAGAGGAATTCGAGCTTCTTGGGGATGAGGAAGAGCAGGGTGGCGCCGGCCAGCGGGCCGCTGATGGTGCCCATGCCGCCGAGGATGACGGCGGCGAGCAGGAAGGCGGAGTTCGGCGGCAGGGCTTCGGCGAAGGTGTACTGATCGGGGGTGACGGTGTAGCTGACGTGGGCCTGGACGGTGCCGGCGAGGCCGGCCAGGCAGGCGCCGAGGGCGAAGGCGAGCAGCTTGAGCCGGAAGCCGTTGATGCCCATGGCCTCGGCGGCGGTCTCGTCCTCGCGGATGGCGACCCAGGCGCGGCCGATCCGGGAGTTGCCGACCCGGGCGAAGACGAGCACGACGAAGGCGGTGACCAGCAGCATCAGCAGGTAGTAGTTGGAGAACCGGCCGAGTTCGACGCCGGCGACGGTGTGCGGCTTGCCCAGGTCGAAGCCGAAGATCTCCAGGTCGGGGATGCGCGGGATGCCGTTGGAGCCGTTGGTGACCTTGGGTCCGGTGGTGCCGTTGAGGTTGAGCATGGTGATGCGGAAGATCTCGCCGAAGCCGAGGGTGACGATGGCGAGGTAGTCGCCGCGCAGCCGCAGGGTGGGGGCGCCGATGAGGACGCCGAAGACCATGGAGACGGCGGCGCCGGTCAGCATGGCGGCCCAGAACGGGAACTGGACGTGGATCGGCGAGGCGGGGGAGCCGGAGACCAGGGCGGCGGCGTAGGCGCCGACGCCGAGGAAGGCGACGTACCCGAGGTCGAGCAGGCCGGCCAGGCCGACGACGATGTTCAGGCCGAGGGCGACGGTGGCGAAGATCAGGATGTTGGCGGCGACGGAGGTGTACTGGTCGCTGGTCTGGGTGAACGGGAAGCCGGCGGCGGCGGCGAAGGCGGCGCCGGTGGTGACCGGGCGGTGCTTGACGGTGAGCGCGCGCAGCCGGGCCAGCAGGCCGGCCTTGCCGAGCGCGGCGACCACGCCGGCGGCCAGCAGCAGGTAGCCGGTGAACAGTTCGCCGTACTCGGTGTCGATGCCGAAGGTGATCGCGAACAGGCCGACCGCGAAGGCGGCGACGATGAGCAGCACCTCGGCCCAGGAGGGGAGTTCACGGGCGGCGGGGAGCGGGCGCCGGACGGTGCCCGGGCGCAGCCAGGTGTGGGCGAGGTGGCCGAGCTGGATGAGGACGACGAGACCGGCGGCGATCAGCAGGGCGCCGGCGAGGGCGGTGAGGACGGGGGCGACCGGCTTGTCGCCGGGGACGGCGTGGGCGCCGAACCAGGCGATCGGGGCGGCGGGGACGAGCAGGAAGAGCCTGCGGTCGAGGAGGCGCAGCGGTACCCGGTCGCGCCGGTCGAGGGGGAGGGCGAGGCTGCCGGCGAGGGCGAGCAGGGAGCCGAGGGCGGCGACCCAGCCGCCGGGGTCGAGGTTGGCGAGGCCGCCGAGGTGGGCCGCGATGGCGATGACGGAGAACCAGCTGACGGCGAAGGCGCCGACGGCGGCGAGCAGGACGGCATTGTGGCTGCGGGCGGGGGCGGCCCAGCGCAGGCCGGGGGTGCCGTGGGTGGCGAGCAGCAGGGTGAGGGTGAGCAGGCCGCCGGTGAGGGCGAGCCATTGGAGGCCGGCGGGGGAGCCGTAGTAGGTGAGGTCGCCGGGGAAGTCGGAGGTCCAGGTCCAGGACATCAGGGCGGAGGCGGCGGTGGTGGTGGCGCCGAGGCCGGTGAGGAGGGCGGCGGCGCGGGCGGGGAGCGGGATGACCGGGGTGGTCTCGGTGCCCGGGGTGGTGGTCATGGTGGTCACGCCCTGTCCGCGACGCGCTCGCCGAGCAGGCCCTGGGGTCGGACGAGCAGGACGACGATGAGGAGTACGAAGGCCCAGACGTCCTTCCAGGCGCCGCCTCCGAAGAGGTGCATGCCGGGGAGGTGCTGGATGTAGCCGGTGGCGAGGCTTTCGGCGAGGCCGAGGGCGAGGCCGCCGAGCATGGCGCCGTAGATGTTGCCGATGCCGCCGAGGACGGCGGCGGTGAAGGCCTTGAGGCCGAGGATGAAGCCCATTCGGAAGTCGACCTGGCCGCTGCGCAGTCCGTAGGCGACGGCGGCGACGGCGGCGAAGGCGGCGCCGATGGCGAAGGCCATGACGATGATCCGGTCGGTGTCGATGCCCATGAGCTTGGCGGTGTCGGGGTCCTGGCTGGTGGCCTGCATGGCGCGGCCGGAGCGGGTGCGGGTGACGAACCAGCCGAGGGCGAGCATGCAGAGCGGGGCGGCGATGATCAGGAAGATGTCGCTGCGCTGGATGGTGACGGAGCCGAGTTCGAAGGGGTCGCCGGGGATCTTGGGGAAGACCCGGGCCTTCTTGGCGTCGGGGTAGAAGGAGAAGACGAGTTGCTGGAGGACGATCGACAGGCCGATCGCGGTGATCAGCGGGGCGAGTCGGGGTGCGGTGCGCAGCGGCCGGTAGGCGAAGCGCTCGGCGGCGACGGCGGTGAGCGTGGAGACCAGGATGCCGGTGAGCAGCATCAGCGGTAGGGCCAGCCAGAGTGTGGTGCCGCCGGGGAGGGCGAGGTAGGCGGTCAGGGCGCCGAAGCCGCCGACCATGACGATCTCGCCGTGGGCGAAGTTGATGAGCTGGACGATGCCGTAGACCATCGTGTAGCCGATCGCGACGAGCCCGTAGAGGGCGCCGAGGATCAGGCCGTTGGCCAGCTGTTGCGGTAGATCGTGCACCGCTGGGCCTCCGTTGTGCGTGTCGCGTGGGTCCGCGTGGGTGGTGGGATGTGGGTGCGCGCGGGGGCACTGGTGGTGCCCCCGCGCGGGTTGTTCCTGTGTGTGGTGGGCGGCTTGACGGTTGGTCAGGCTCAGCCGTTGAAGGTGCCGGACTTCTCCACGGCCCACTTGCCGTCCTTGACGGTGTAGACGGTGAGCTGCTTGTTGGTGGTGTCGCCGAACTCGTCGAAGGAGACCTTGCCGGTGACGCCGTCGAAGGTGACCTTCTGGACGGCTTCGACGACCTTGGCGCGGGGGTTGGCGGGGAGCTTGCCGCCGTTGGCGGTCACGACGTTCTTGACGCCCTGGATGATGGCCCAGCTGCTGTCGTAGGCGTAGCCGCCGTAGGTCTCGTAGGCGTCCTTGTAGCCGGCGGCCTTGTAGTCGGCGATGAACTTGGCGGCGGTGGGGAGCTGGTCGACGGGGAGGCCGACGGCGGTGGCGTAGTCGCCCTGGCTCTTGGGGTTGAGCTTGATGAAGTCGCCGCTCTGGATGCCGTCGCCGCCCATCAGGGGGATGTTGACGCCGGCTTCCTTGAGCTGGAGGGAGAGGGGGCCGGCGGCGGGGTATTCGCCGCCGTAGTAGACGGCTTCGGCGCCGGAGCTCTTGACCTTGGTGGCGATGGCGGAGAAGTCGCGGTCGTCGGGGTTGACGTGCTCCTCGCCGACGATGGTGCCCTTGAGCTTGGTGAATTCGCCCTTGAAGGTGGCGGCGAGGCCGGCGCCGTAGGTCTTCTGGTCGTCGATGAGGAAGACCTTGGTCTTCTTGGCGTCGTTGACCAGGAACTGGGCGGCGAAGGGGCCCTGGACGGCGTCGGTGGTGGCGGTGCGGAAGTAGGACTTGAAGGGGCGGACCTTCGTGCCGGTGGCCCAGTTCTCGCCCTGGCTGAGGGCGACGCCGGTGTTGGCGGGGGAGACCTCGACCAGGTTGGCGTCGTTGAAGATCTGCTGCATCGACTGGGCGACGCTGGAGTTGAGCGGTCCGACGACGCCGACGACGCTCTTGTCGGCGACCAGCTGGGTGGCGTTCTGCTGGCCGGGGCCGGGCTTGCCGGTGTCGTCGAGGGCCTTGATCTGGAACGTGACGCCGGGGACTTCGTTCTTCTCGTTGGCCTGCTTGACGGCGAGTTCGGCGGAGTTCCTGATGCCGAGGCCGAGGGCGGAGAGGTCGCCGGTGAGCGGGGCGTCGATGCCGATGGTGACGGTGGTGGTGGCCCCGCCGGTGTTGTTGCCGTCACCGGACTTCTTATCGTCGCGGGAGCCGCAGGCGCTGAGGCTGAGAGCGCCGATCACGGCAATGCTCACGACAACTGCTGAACGATGACGCACGAGGGTCCCCTTCGGTTCAGGAAGGCGCCGCGCCTGAGTGGCGGGAGCCGGGGTGCGCGATGGGCCTGGCCCAATCCGGTGGCGCGGTGACTGGCCGTGACTCTAGATGCCTCTGGGCTACTCGGGCAGTGATGTGGCGAGGCTGTGATTCTCTTGTTATGAGCACACAGAGCAGCTGTCTCATTATGTGGTCGTTCTGGCTCGATCGACCCGGAACTGCCGGGGATCTACTCGACAGTAGCCGACTGTAAGGCCCAGAAATGCTTGTGACTACTGGCTTGTTCGATAATCGGACATGCCTGTCCGCCGCACTGGCGCCGAACGTAGGTGTCCGGATATCGGACAGTGGAGGGGCTGGAGAGGGGCTCCGAGGTGGCCGAGAGGCCCTGGAGCCGCCGAATGCTTGGATTTCCTACTTGTTACGTACTGTTACATCTTTGCAAGTGTGTGAACATGTCACCGCCCCCTTGTCTGTTCCAACGCCTGCCCAGGGCAGATGGAGGTCAAACAAGGGGGCGGACAAGGGATGTGACGATCAGTCGGAACCGGAAGCCCCGCGCTCGCGGCGAACGGCATCTTCTGCTGCGCCTGCGGCCTCCGCTGCTCCCCGAGGTGCCGTGACCGGCCGCCGCTCGACATTCCGGACGGCGCTGCGGGCCGACGCCTGCTGCCTGATGCATGGCGGCCCTCGCCCGGGTGAGCGAGGGCCGCCATGGGCTATCGGGCGGTGGAGTTGGCGTGGTGGTCGAACTCGCCGGCCTTGGCGCCCTGGAGGAACGCGGCGAACTTGGTCGGGGTGGTGCGGACGATGATGCCGTCGGTGTCGGACTCGCGGAGTTCGACCAGCCCGTTGGCGGTACGTACCTCGATGCACTCGTCGTTCGAGGCGCAGTAGCTGGACTTCTGCCAGTTGGTGTTGGACATTTCAGCCCCGGGTCGTGAGGTGTGTTGCTGGTCGGTCTGGGTCAGGTGGTGGGGCTGGCGTGGTGGTCGAACTCGCCGGCCTTGGCGCCTTGGAGGAACGTGGTGAACTTGACGGGGGTGGTGCGGACGATGATGTCACCGCTGTCCGACTCGCGGAGTTCGACCAGCCCGTTGACGGTACGCACCTCGACGCACTCGTTGGATGCTCCGCTGTAGCTGGATTTCTGCCACTCAGACCTACTCATACTTGCCCTTCATTTCATCCCTGACGGATCGAACGAACTTTCGCGACTCATCATCCGGCAGCGCGAGGGCGTTCAGACTCGCGAAGGTTGCCCGGTGGCTGGCGAGGTCTGCCGGAGAATCGAAGAACAGTACGCCCTGTGCGGTGTCCATCTGAAGCGTGGCGAGCTCTGGCACTGCTCCTTCGGCGAACATGATGTTCTCGCCCGCGCCGGGGAAGGTATCCATGTCGAACGGCACCACCCGCACCGAGATCTCTTGCTTTTCGGAGTCTTCGATGAGGGCATCGAGCTGGTCTGCGAGTACTTTAGGCCCGCCGAATTGCATCCGCAGGGCGGCCTCGTGAATGAAGGAGACGTAGGGCTTTCTGCCGGAGTGGATGACGTGCTGGCGCTGCACACGGAACGCAGTTCTGACATCGATGTCGTGACGAGGTAGCGGCGGTGTGATTCGTGTGAACACCGCAGAGGCGTAGGCGCTGGTCTGCTGGAGCCCGGGCATGTAGGTGGTGGCCCAGGTGTAGAGCTTGTGAGCGTGGGCCTCCATCTCCGCCACCTCAAGGAAGTCAGTTGGCAGGACTCCTCGATGCTCCTCCCACCAGCCCTTCCCTCGTATCGCGATGATGTCGGCGAGCGCGTCGATAAGAGGCTGATTGACGCACTTACATGCTGCGGCGATCGTCCGCAGACGCTCCACGCTGACGCCGGTCTTCCCGTTCTCCATCTGAGTCACCTGGGCAGGGGTCACGCCGAGCATGCGGGCGAGGTGGCTGCCGCCGAAGCCGGCTTGCTCTCGCATTCTTCGCAGTTCGGCGCCGAGGCGGCGTTGACGAAGGGTGGGGTTGGGACGAAGGGCCATGGCGTCCTCTCTGAGGGTGCTGAGGTCAGTGTGCCGCGCTGCTTGCGAATGGGTCCATTTGGGTGCCGGGGTGTCGCCTCGTGCGACCAGCGTCCCACTTGAGAGGGAACCTTCTCGCAGCGGGCTTAAATTTAAGTGACCGTGCGCTATGGTCGTCATCACAGTCGGTCCGACGGATCGTCAGTAACGCCTGTTTCCCGGGCAGTAGGCGCCTGCTGCCCCCGCACCGCAGAGCAGCCATGCGTGGCGTCAC